>NZ_BAAGGQ010000001.1:0-307077 GCF_054658595.1 Lactovum odontotermitis | reverse complement strand
ATACTTGATATAAGTAATCAAAGGACCAAATATGAAGTGGTTTATCAGTATATAAAAGAATTTTTGGAAAAGGTAAACGATGGGAAGTATAAGAAGGAAATATTTGAACTTTGGACAGGTCAATTTCATAGGAACGCTTCTCAGAAACAGGTGATAAAAAAGAGTGACTTTATTTGGAAGATGATTATAAGACTTTCTGATATTCATGATACGGAAAGATTCAAAGATTTTTTTGATTATGAAGAGGATGAAATCGGAGAAATTGAAGAACGTTTTAGTGATGAAATTGAAAATCTAGCTGATGGATTTGAGCTTTCAAATTCGGTCGTTACAGCCTATACTGCCTATAGACAAAATCATTCTAAAAGTGAAGTGAGGGAGTTTGAATTCATAGAAGAATACTGGCAATCTTTTCAAGACAGAATTATTGAACTCCCTGACAAAGATTGTCAAAAAATTGTTTGTCAATTAGTTATTTGGGAAATGCTAAGAAATAAAACTTTAATAAAAAAAGCAAAGGAGGCTGCTGGATTATGAAATTTATAGAATTAAAAGCAACTTACGGTGAAGTGGAAAGAATCTTCGAATTTTCGGAAGGCACGACATTGATATATTCTAAGGAAAACTCGGTTGGTAAATCAACCCTGCTCAGAATGCTATTCTATTCTTTAGGTTATAACATTCCAAATACTCAAAAAGTTCGTTTTGAAAAAATAAAAACAGTATTAAAAGTGGTTATTGATGGGAGAAGTTTTCTGGTTAAGCGCTTTGATAAACAGCTGGAGGTAAATTATAAAAAAGAAAAACGTGAGTTTGTTCTACCAGAAGAACAAGATGAGCTGCTAGAATTTCTTTTTGCAAATAGTGATTTGAACGTATTGGAAAATATTTTGGGAGCAATTTATTTTGACCAAGATAAGGGATGGATATTGCTGAACAGAGGAGTTGTTATTGGAAATATTAAGTTCAACATTGAAAGATTAGTGGCGGGTTTAGCTAATATTGACATTACTGAGGAGCAAGAGGAACTAGGTATCTATAAAAAGCAATTAGCAAAATATAGAAGTTTGAGTGAAATAAATGTTTATCAGAAAAAATTTCTGCAAGCAGATACTGTGTCTAATCTTTTAGAGGTAGAGAAAATAAACGATAGAATTGCAGTTCTTTCTAGTCGAAAAAAGATTATTGATGTTAAAATTATTGAATTGAACCACACAGCTCAAGGAAATGAAGCATTAGTTTCTCAGCTAGAATCCCTAAGACTAAAAGTGAAGGTTCCTGATAGTGATGAGACTATACCTGTAAATAAAGAAACGATTGACGGGTATGATGATAATGTCGAGTTTATCAAAATGAGAAAGTGGTCTCTTAAGGAAGAGAGGGCAAAAGCAGAGAACGATATCAAGAGATTGCAGCAAAAAAAACTAGAGTTTCAAGGACAGCTTGATTTATTGGGGGACAAAGAGGGACTAGAAAAGGCTGATTTACAGCTCGAGACTATTAGGATTGATACAGCGGTTGTTTCCGCTAAGATAGAAGAATTAACAAGTAAAATCGAATCATTAAATGAGCAAATTTTAAAAAAACTTAGTTCTCGTTCAGCCATAGTTGATGAAATGAGCTTGCAGATTTTGAGCTACGCAAAAAGATTAAATGTAGCACAATATCTTTCTAGCAGATCTAATTTCCTTTTTCTGCACAGATTAGAAGATTTATCAGGGACAGTACTACATAAGCTTGTCTTGTCATTTAAATTAGCTTATATAAAAGCGCTGGAGAATAAGTTGAATGTCAGTTTGCCTATAGTTCTTGATTCGCCTAGTGGTCGAGAGGTGACAATAGATAATATATCTGAAATGATGGAAATACTTGAGCAAGATTTTCCTGAGAATCAAAAAATTATTGCTTCAATCTATGATGATAGAATAAGAGTTGATTCAAAAATAGAGTTGAATGGCAAGTCAAAACTGTTTATGTAAGTATTTATATTAAACTTAAGCAAAAGACATTATACTTCGTTTCCCAAAGAATCTGCATTGTATTGTATTATATACTGTAAAGTTACTTTTTTGAACGGAGGTTAGCTAACAGGAGAAGCGCACAAGACCTTCCATACTGCGAAGCCAAGACACAGAAGCAGCAATGCTCATTTCAAAAAGAAAAGTTACATTATACTTCCTAACTGAGTTAAGTAAACATTTTTGAGACAGAGGAATAGAAGAATTGGTGGACAAATCAGATAATCGGAAAAGAACAGGTAAAACAAATCGTTGATAAATATAACTAAAGCATCGCTGTTTTATCCGATAAAGCGACGGCGAAAGAATTTAAAACGGTAATGACAGGTAATGATATATGTGGTGAATCAACCCAATCTTATGCGCCGTAAACTTGCTGGGATGGAATACGTAATTTGCTTTCTCTGCCACACGAATTGAAAGGCCATAAAAAGAGCTCTGGATCTGAAAAAGGGCGAGCATTCTTCAGATCATTTGCTCCGCGCAAATGGTTTTTCTGTTATTTAGCATAAAAAACCTGAATTTTCGGACAAAATGAATCTCACCATTCTTTCATAGCACGTCTATAATCACAGCTAGAGTGACGATAGGAAACATTCGTCCCCTTCTGGTTTTGAGCAATGGTAGACAGCATTTTCTCGACTTTTCAACAGACCCATGCTGCATCTGGTTCAGATTTTGGAACGCAAATGCATACAAAACACGAAAATCTGTATTTTTTTGCAATCATTTGATTGCAATTTTAATTTTTCTATGCTAGAATAAGTCATCAGAAAAATCTGGCCGAGCGCCTTTGTGAATGTGATTAGAAGGAGAAATATGTGAACCTAGGCGCCGGCAGCGCAACAAAGCATGGAATCAATCAATTTCTTCAGGAGTTTCGCGATTGTCCAAATATCATTTTACTGAGCAATCGGCGAGATGGAAAAAATAAACGTTTATTGGACAAATTGGCAATCTCGACGAAGGATGCGATAGAAATTACTAAATTTTTGCGTGTATGCGATTATCATAAGGGGCCTAAGCCGGATTTTGACAGGGAGCGCCGAAAACGCGGGGAAACAATTTGGGAATTTAAGAAGTCGATTGAAGGGATTCTGGTCTACATCAAAATTCAAGTTCGGCTTCAGCCAAAAGGCCAAGCAGTCATTATCTCGTTTCATGAGGACGAGTATGAAGATGATGGAGGGGAGACAAAATCATGACGCAGTATTATTTTGACGACGGCGCAAATCCTGTTCCTGCAGAAGAAACCCAAGTGATTAAGCGCAAAGAAACACGGTATATGGGACTGGAAGAGCTTCCGATTACACTGGAAATCTCTGTCCGTGTTGATTCTCAGGAAAATCCAGTTGCTGATACAGACTTGGATGATGCACAAGATTGCAGGTTTATTGAAGCCTACCGTAAAGCGAGCGGCAGAATGACTCCCGACGAGATTCGGGCGCTCCGGAAAAGTTTAGGTCTGTCCCAGCGTGGTTTAGCAAACCTAGTCGGCTGGAGTCCGGCCACAGTTGAGCGTTATGAAAGGGGAAGTGCGCCTTCGGCTGCAAATGATAAGATATTGAAATCTCTGAAAGAGCCAAAGATTGTTAAAAACTATTTCGAGAGTTCGGAGAAAAGTAAATTCTCCAAAAAAGACTTTGCAGCCTTATCTCAGAGTTTTCCGGAAAAACAAGCTCGAGCTGAGTTTCTTACGGCAAAACCGATTGCTGACTGGTTTGTCGCTGAAAGCTTGAAAGAACAACTTGTTGATTCTGAAAATAATGATCCGATGACTCAGATGAAGCTGCACAAGCTGGTCTATTTTTCACAAGTGTATTATTTGGGAAGAAATCAGCGCTTGCTTTTTGAGGAAGACACAGAGGCTTTTCAATATGGACCTGTTTATGAATCCATCCGTGGGGGCTACAATTTTCGCGAGCAGCGTGAAATTCATTTGACAAAGAACGAACGACAAAAGATTCTCACAGGGCAAAGGAAAATCGAGAAAAATTCAGCAGTATTGGAAGTGCTCAATCAAGTTTGGCATAAGCTGTCAATCTACACAGCAGCCGGCTTGATGGACTTGACACATCGTGAAGACTCTTCTTGGGAAAAAAACTATGATGGGACGCGTTTCAAAGTTATTCCGAATTCAGAAATTGCAGCGGACTTTTCCATCTTCACTGATTTGTTTGACTAAAAAATCATAAAACCTCTAAAATAGTGAAATCAACTATTTTGGAGGTTTTATGTCTCAATGATTATTGCATGCTTACTTTCTTTTCTGATAAACATCATTTCGTTTACCAGCTTTAATGACTAAAACGAGAAACTCGCTATCACGAATATCGGCAACTATCCGATATTTACCAACCCGATAACGCCAAAGCGTTTTAAAATCCCCTTCTAGTGATTTTCCAAGAAGACGCGGATTCTCACTTCCCTCAATGTGTTGTTCAAGCCACTTTACAATTCTTTTTTGAACAGAAACATCAAATTTTTGAAATCTCTTAGCAAATTTTTTCTCAAAGCTCCAGCTAAATTTTCTCAAAGCATCTCCAAACGTTTCATGATTTCGCTGCGTGAAACACTCTCTCCATTGCTCTCACGCAAAACCTGTATCGCCTCCTGATAATCCTGTTCGTCCTCAAGCTGCTCCAGAATTGCATTCCTCATGAACGTTGTAGGTGTCAGGCCTTGAAAGTCAGCCAGCTCTTTGATTTGCTCATAGATGGCATCGTCAAACCGTAGTGTTGCAGTTGTCATTTGTTTTCTCCAATCTTTTTCTTTTACTTCATTATATCAAAGAACTCAATTGAGTTCAAGCGAATAGAATTCAAATGAATTCTTATACAAAAGTGAAAAAACAAGTATCAGTTCAAGAGAAGAACAGGTTTATATGAAGAACTTCGTGGAGGGATCAGCAGTGCTTGAGTCTGGTGATGTCTTTAATTTCAAGATTCCAGCAATCTGATTCCCTGGGATTTTTGATTTGAAACCTACGTGAATTTATGCTACACTTAACTCAAGTATAACTTAGTAAATTACAAGTGAGTAAAATATGTTTATAAGCAGAGAAAAAGAATTAGACCATCTCAACGAAGCCTATCAGTCTGACAAGTTTGAGTTCATCGTCATGTATGGCCGTCGTCGTGTCGGAAAAACAACACTGTTGAATGAATTTATGAAGGATAAGTGCGGCTTTTACTATATGGCAGTCAAAGAAAAGGACGGTTCAAATCTGGAGGGACTGAGTGCTGCGATTCTGGGAGAGGATTCGGGGCTTCATTTTGAAAATTATGAAAAGGCTCTGTTGAATGTTTACGAGCAGGGAAAAGAGGAACGACTTGTTCTTGTGATTGACGAATTTCCTTATCTTGCGGCGTCTGCACCGGAAATTTCATCTGTTCTGCAAAGAGTGATTGATCATCATTTTCTCAACTCAAAGGTCATGCTGATCCTTTGCGGCTCGTCAATGTCTTTTATGGAGCATCAGGTTCTGGGCTATGAGAGTCCGCTTTATGGACGGAGAACGTCCCAGATGAAGATTCTGCCGTTTACTTTCTTCCAATGCCGGCAGTTTTTCCCAAAAATGGACAAAAAAGAATTGATGGGGGTTTATGGTATCACGGGAGGCATTCCTCAGTATCTTTCTTTTATAGATGAAAAAAAATCTATAAAAGAAAATATCCAGAACACTTATCTCAAAACAACAGCGCCACTCTACGAGGAGCCGGGCAATCTCTTGCTTCAGGAACTCCGGGATCCCTCAAGCTATAATGCTGCACTTTTTGCCATTGCCCATGGTGCCAGCCGAATGAAAGAAATTTCAGATAAAATTAAAATGAGCACGAGTGCAACAACGGTATTGCTGGAAAACTTGATTGAGCTGGGAATTGTTGAGAAGAAAACTCCGATGTCGCAAAATAGAGCAGGTTCAAGGAAAACGATTTATCAAATTTCAGACTCGATGTTTCGTTTCTGGTATCGTTTTATCGGGAGAAACCAGAGTTTAATAGAGCGTGGACGAGGAGAACTGCTTTATGGCAGGATTGAAAAAGAGTTCAATGATTTTTTAGGTCCGATTTTTGAGAAAGTTTGCATTGACTGGATGTGGGATAATGTCCCTTACTCAAATTACTCGGAGGACTATTTTGAAGATTTGGGAGCCTGGTGGGGAACAGATAAGAATAAGAAAACAGAAGTCGAAATTGATATTTTAGGTTTTTCCCCAGAAACACAAGCGCTATTTATCGGTGAGTGCAAATGGCGGAATCAGCTTTCAGGGAGTGAGATATTGAATACGCTGAGTTATCGGGCACATCTTTTTCTGAACCCTCAGAAGTATTGTTTCCTTTTCTCAAAGAGCGGCTTCACTGAGAAATGTCGTGAGCAGGCAGAACAGATGAACGTAAATCTGATTTGCTTTGATGAGATGGCAATATAGGCTTATGGAAAATCAAATCCTACTCCAAGACAATGAGAAATTAGCTGCGGAAATTCAGAGGCGTTACGTGAAGAACTAAGATTTCAGAAAAGGATAAAGACAGAAAACTTGACGCCAACCTACAAATGTAGCAAAACAAACCTACATAAGTAGTCAGGAGGAAGCTAAAATGACTGTAACATCTGTAAGACTAAACGATGCAGAATATAAAGTAAAGAACAATTCGCCGATTTACACGGGAAATCACTGTCGACGATACCCAAAGAAGCCTTTGAGGCGCAAATTGAGGATGAGCTTGGACTTTGGCGTTATCGTGTGGGCAAATATCGTCTGATTGTTCAAATTCTTGATGGTGAATTGCTTATTCTGAGGATTTCGGTGGGTAAGCGCGGGGATATCCATCAGCGATATGGGCTTGTCAGGAATTTAGTTGCAGCAAAATCGGCTGGAGGAAAGAAATTGAATGACTGGTATGACTTGCTGTGTCGCGATGTTTTACTTTATTTGTTTGGACAAGAGCACAGTGATTTTGCAGGGGCAGTGGTTGAATTGAAAGCTCAAAGTGACTGAGACAATATATAGTGCCGCTTCTGAATGATTTAGCGAATCTCTTACTGCGAATTCATCGTGCAAAATTCTTTCTGATGAGAAGTTATTTCAAAACGGGCAGAGTTTTGCCTGTTTTTTATAGTATAATATATCCATGATAAACCTAAAAATCGGCGAAAAAATCCGCCTGCAGATTATGCGTCTCGGCATCAACGGCGAAGGAATCGGCTATTTCAAGCAGCGCTTGATTTTCGTGCCCTATGCCTTGCCTGAAGAAGAGGTGACAGTCGAAATCACGGAAAATGCGCCGCGCTTCAGCCGGGCGAAGCTGGTTAAGATTGACAAGCGCTCGAAATACCGCGTGCCGCCTGAGGATAAAGACTTTGCGGCACTGTCGAGCTCGCATATCATGCATCTGGCCTATCCGCAGCAGCTGGAGTTCAAGCGTGACCTGCTGCGGCAGGCGCTGGAAAAGTATAAGCCGGCGGGCTGGAAAGATTACGAGCTGCGCGAAACGCTGGGGCAGCCGGACTGGAAGGGCTATCGCAACAAGTTGACCTACCAGCTGCGGCGCCTGAAGTCGGGCACGGTCATCGCGGGCCTGTATGAAGAGAACTCGCATCGGCTGGTCAACCTTGAGCACTGCCTCGTGCAGGACCCGGTCACGCAAAAAGTGGCGAACCGGGCCTGTCAGCTCATGACCAAGTACAGGCTGCCGATTGAGGACGAGCGTCAAACCCGAGGCCTGCGCACCATCATGGTTCGGCGCAGCCAGATGACAGGCGAAATCCAGGTGATTCTGGTGACGTCGGCGCCAATCAAGCTAGATGGTCAGACTTGGCCGGTTTTGGGGGCAAAAGGTCCCAGAGGAAAAAATGCCGGCCAGCAGCAGAAGTTCGTCAAACTCGACCAGATGCTGTCTGACCTCACTAAAGATTTCGATGACATCGTCACTGTTGCTGTAAACTACCACCCGAAGAAATCAAGCGAGATTTACGGAGACATGACGCAAATCGTTTTCGGCGAGAAAGAGAAAATCACAGAAGGCTTGTTGGGCTACAGTTTCGAGCTCTCTCCGCGCGCATTCTTCCAGCTGAATACTAAGCAGGCGGAAGTTCTGTATGCTGAGGTGGTTAAAGCGCTGTCTCCGAAGCGGGATGACCGTGTGATTGACGCCTACTGCGGCGCGGGCACCATTGGCTTTGCCGTCGCTAAAAAAGTCAAATCGGTTCACGGAATGGACACTGTGCCTGAATCTGTCGCAGATGCGCGGGCAAATGCTGCGAGACTGGGCTTTAAGAACTGCCACTACGAAATCGGAAAGGCCGAGAAGGTCATGGCTAATATGTACAAGTCGGGGCAGCGCCCGACCGCTGTCATTGTAGACCCGCCGCGCACAGGGCTTGACGACGAATTGCTGAAGATGCTGGTGCATTACAAGCCGGAGCGCCTGGTCTATGTGTCCTGCAATGTTTCGACGCTGGCCAAGGATTTGAAAGTTCTGGCAGAGGCTTACGAAGTTGAATATATTCAATCCGTGGACATGTTCCCGCAGACGGCTCGCTGTGAGGCGGTTGTGAAATTGACAAAGAAAGGTGAATAGTATGTCTAAATTTGTCGTTACTGATGAATTCTGGGAACTCTTTCCAGATGCGCACTTCGGCGTCGTGCTTGCGAAAAATATCGACAATTCCGGCGAATCGTCTACCGCGATTAAGCATCTGCTTGCAGCTGCGGAAGAAGAGTCTGAGCAGTACACGGATGCGGCTGTTTTCAGCGAAAACCCAGCCATCGCTGTCTGGCGCGCCGCTTACCAGAAATTTAAGACCAAAAAAGGTGCGCGTGCTTCTGTGGAAAACCTGCTCAAGCGCGTCAGCAAAGGTAACTCAGTCCGAAGTATCAATCCGCTGGTCGACATTTACAACAGCATCAGCCTGAAATACGGTCTGCCCGCAGGCGGAGAGGACATTGACAGCTTTGTCGG
The DNA here is from genome assembly GCF_054658595.1 of Lactovum odontotermitis. NCBI lineage: Bacteria > Bacillati > Bacillota > Bacilli > Lactobacillales > Streptococcaceae > Lactovum > Lactovum odontotermitis. The sequence continues at coordinate 298,094 of NZ_BAAGGQ010000001.1, read as the reverse complement.
CAACATGCGTCTGGCGCTTGCGGCAGGAGGTGAAGATTTCATCGGCATCGGCGAAGAATCATCTGAGCCTTGTCTGCCGGGCGAGCTAGCCTATCTTGACGATGCAGGCGCCGTCTGCCGCGGCTGGAACTGGCGTGACGGCCAGCGCACCATGTTGACAGAGCGGACAAAAAATGCCTTTCTGATTGTTGAATCCTGCGCGGCAGAGCAGGAAGAATCCGTCCGCAAAGGCACAGCTGAGCTGTCAGAGCTGATTAACCAGTATTTTGGATTGTCAACTGAGCCAATCATTGTTGACAGAGAGAATCCGGAGGTAACACTATGATTTATTTAAGGAAGGCTGAGATGTCGGATTTACCGGCCATCATGCCGATTATCCAGGAAGCACGTCATTTCCTGTCGGGCTTTGACACAGACCAGTGGCAGGGCGAATACCCCGCCGAGATTGACGTATTAAGATTCATCAGTGACGGTGCTGGCCGCGTGCTGATTGTCGACCGTGAAATCGCAGGCTTTGGCGCTGTTATTCCAGGCGAAGACGCGGCTTATACCAAAATCACTGACGGCAGCTGGACGAACGATGAATTCAACTATGTGGCTGTTCATTGCCTGGCCTTTTCCGACAAATACCGCGGACACGGGCTTGCGCGCTTCATGTTCTCAAACATTTTCACGATGGAAAATGCCCGCGGTTGTCATGATTTTCGTGTGGACACACATCCGGCAAACAAAATCATGCAGCGTGTATTCGAGCGTGAAGGATTCGTTTACCGCGGGAATGTCATTATCGAAGGTTTCCGCTGGGCATACCAGCTTGAGTTGTAACATGGCAGTGACGAAAAAAGAGTTACTGGAATTTTGTGAAACTCTGGGTCCAATCTATGAAAACACGCCATTTGCCAAGATGGAAAAAGACAAAAAGGAGCCAACTGTCGCAATTCGCCATCTCAGGAACAAGAAAATTTTCTGTTACTGGTCGCTAAAGGGCGACGGTGAATATAAAATCGCGCTCAAACTAGACCCGGAGCGGGGAGAAATGCTGCGCGAAGAGTTTGAGGCTGTGACTCCGGCTTACCACATGAATAAAACTCACTGGTCGGACATAAAACTGGACAGTGACTTAACAAATGACCAGATTTTTCAACTCATAGAAGAATCCTACGAATTAACCAAAAAATAATGACTAAAAAAACTTACGAACAACAATTTATCGAAGACTTTGCCGCCTGGCTGGAGCAGCAGATGCATATCAACCAGAAGGCAAAAGCTTACGCAGCCGAAGCAAACGAGCATGACGCGGAAATCCGTTACGAATCGCGGCTTGACGCTTATGAATTCTTGACAGGGAAAATTCAGAACTATCGGGAGCATAAGCCTTTCGAGGCCTTGCCGGATGGTATGATGACGATTGAAAAGTATTAGATTGGAATCTTTAGCAGTTTTTTACGCCCTTAATAATATATACGTAAAAAATCAGAGTTTGTTGCATTTTTATTTAGAAAAATTAATATTTTCGCTGCCTTGATTTTATCCGAGAAATCCAGTAAAATAAAGTAATGGAGAACAACCAGAAAATCGGTTTTGGCGAGGCGCATGCGAAACTTATCCTGATTGGGGAGCATGCGGTCGTTTACGGGCAGCCGGCAATTGCGCTGCCGGTCAATCTGCTGAAGATGCGGGTGACTTTTACGAGAAATAGTTATGGCCAGATTATTCAGGATGCTGAGATGCGTAATCGTCTGGACTTGATGGGAGATGATTTTGAGGGGATTCGGCAGCTGATTCTGCGGCTTTTGGCGAAGTTTGATTCTGAGCGGATGCCGTTTTCTCTGGAGATTGATAGTAATATTCCGCGCGGGCGCGGGCTGGGGGCTTCAGCGGCACTGGCTACGGCGATTACAAAGGCTTTTTTTGATTATTTTGATGCAGATTTGTCTGAGGGCGAATTGATTTATTTTGTCAATTTTTCTGAGGCGATTATTCACGGGCGGGCGTCAGGGATTGATGCGGCGACGGTGAATTCTGACAAGCCGCTCTGGTTTATCAAGAATCAGGTGATTGAGCCGATTGAGATTGAGCTGCCGGGGCTTCTAGTGATTGGTGACTCGGGGATTCATGGTTTGACGAGTCAGGCAATTGCGACGGTGCAGCAGAAGCTCGAGGACGAGAAAGAGGTCACGGAGGAGAATATTGCGCGTCTGGGCGATTATACGGCGCAGGCTAAGAAAATTCTTTCTTCGACCAAGATTTACGGTCTGGGGCCGATTTTGAACAGTTCTCAGGAGATTCTGCAGGAGCTGGGCGTGTCGCATCCGAAGCTGGATATGTTGATTGAAACGGCGCGCAATGCGGGGGCTCTGGGCGCGAAACTGACGGGTTCTGGGCTCGGCGGCGTCATGGTAGCGCTGGCGGCGAATGCAACGGATGCAATCCGGATTTCACAGTCTCTGGCAAAGCACGGCGCGCAGAATACTTGGATTTTTAGTTTATAACAAGTTGTTTTATCTCCCGTTTTGCTTCTGAAAGCTAACCTAGCTTTGCGTTTATTTACTCGGCCGTTAGGACGAGCGCCAAAGCGCAGTTAGGTGAAGAAGCAGGGAGACAAAACACGATTAATAACTTTAGAAAGGACTGAAATGCCGAATATCGTCACAGCCAGAGCCCACACCAACATTGCGCTGATTAAGTACTGGGGCAAGGAAAACGCGGAGCTGAACATCCCCACGACTTCGAGCCTCTCGATGACGCTGGACAAGTTTTTCACGACAACGTCGGTGGAATTTGACCAGGCGCTGGCGCAGGATACATTGATTTTGAACGGAAAAGAGGCGGATGCCGCGCGTGTCCACCGTTTTTTGAATATTTTCCGCTTGGAAATCGCAGATTTCGGCCCGGTTCTGATAACTTCTGAAAACCATGTGCCCACGGCCGCAGGCCTTGCTTCAAGCGCTTCCAGTTTCGCGGCTCTGACGGCTGCGATGAACGGCCTCTTGGAGTTGAATCTCATGCCGGAGCAGCTCTCCCGTTATGCTAGGCGCGGCTCTGGTTCTGCGACGCGCTCGATTTTCGGCAATTTTGCCGTGTGGAATAAGGGAGTAGACAATGACTCTTCCTATGCGGAAAGCTTCTTGGACGCGGATATCGGCCTGTCAATGATTGTTGCCGAGGTTTCGGGCAGCGCCAAGAAGGTTTCGTCGACCGAGGGCATGCAGCTCGCCCAAACTTCCCCTTTGTATGGGACTTGGGTCGAAAACTCGGAGCGGCAGCTTCAGGAAATGAAAACCGCCTTGAGCCGCGCGGATATTGAGCACGTGGGACTGATTGCTCAGGCGAATGCACTGGCCATGCACGAGCTGAATCGGACCTGCGCGCAGCCTTTTGACTACTTTGCCGAGGAAACCCGTGCGCTGATTGACTTCACAGAGAGTTGCCGCAAAGCAGGTCTGCTAGCCTTCGTGACGATTGATGCGGGGCCGAATGTCAAGATTATCACAAATCGTACAGATGAGCAGACTTTGTTGAAAAAGCTGCAGGAGAATTTCCCGGCTTTGAAATTTGAGCTGGCGCAGGCTGGGCCGGGGGTGCGCCTTGTTTAATGATTGGAACCATGTACAGCGTTTTGCGGGCGAGATTCGGCCGGTGAAAGTAAAAGTGCCCGGAAAACTGTTCGTTGCGGGTGAATATGCTGTGACGCGTCCGGGCTGTCAAGCTGTGGTTGCAGCGGTTGACAGCGATTTTGACGTGGCCGTCTGGGATTCAGAAGATACTCTGTGCACTTTGCAGACCAATGTCGGTTTGGAGACATTGGCTTTTAGTCCTTATGATTTGTTTAATCTGAAAAAAGCTGAATTTCAGTCTGACTGGGGATTTGCAATGGCTGCGGTAAAACGAGTGTTTGCGGAAGCCGGCGACAATTTCGAATCTAATGTAGATATCGTGATTCATTCAGCCCTCGGCTTCGGAGAAAATAAAAAGGGCTATGGCTCAAGCGCAGCAGTGGTTTGTGGGATTGTCAAAGCTTTGGATAAATTTTTCGGTCTGCACTGGTCTTTGAAGAAACAATTTAAAATTGCAGCGGCAGCGCATTACGAAGTCCAGGGCTCGGGCTCCAGTGGTGATATTGCGGCAATCATCTACGGCGGAGTGGTTTTTTATCGAAATTCGAATGTCATTTGGCAGTTTGATTCGTCAGACTGGGAGACTTATGTGGTGACCACCGGGGAATCCGTTAAGACGGGACAGAAGCTTGAAGAAGCGGCGCTTTCTGACGATTTTTTTGACAAATCAAACGATATTGTAGCGGAAGTATCAGATGCCTATCATTATGCCGATTTTGACAAGTTTAAGCAGGCATTACAAGAGAATCAGCAGCTGCTTCGGGAAAATATTCCTGAGGGCTATGTCACCGAAAAACTGGATTTTGCCTTGAAGGCTGTGAATTCGCATCCGCGTCTGGCCGGAAAGATTTCGGGCTCGGGCTTCGGCGAGAATATGATTGTGTTTTCGAACGGCGCGAGTCAGTCTGAGATGGATTTGCTGGCGCAGACGCTTGAGCAGCATGGAATGAAACTGGAGGTTCTGAAAATTGCCCCGAGGAACTGAAAAAATTAAACATCAGCATCGCAAAGACGAGCACCTGTCATTGGCTCAGAAGTACTGGCGTGATGGGCGCTCGGGCGGGAACGGACTGGAAGATGTCCGTCTGATTCCGAATAATCTGCCGGAAATTTCCATGGATGAAGTGGACATTTCGGCGGAACTTTTTGGACATCGTTTCGAGAAACCCTTTTACATTGAGGCGATGACGGGCGGCTCGCTGCGCGGCGACAAAATCAATGTGCAGCTGGCAGAAATTGCCAGGAACCAGCATATCGCGATGGCGGTAGGCTCGCAGTCGATTGCGCTGAAGTATCCGGATCTGGCGGCTGGCTTTGCCAAGGTGCGTGAGATTCATAAGGACGGCTTTCTCTTTGCCAATATCGGCGCGCATCATGGGCTGGAAGCTGCTAAGCGTGCAGTTGACATGATTGAGGCCAATGCGCTGGAGATTCATGTCAATGCAATTCAGGAGCTGGCAATGCCTGATAATGAAGGTGACCGCGACTTTTACTGGCTGGACAATATCAATGAAATTGCCTCAAAACTGGATGTTCCAGTTATTGTCAAAGAAGTCGGCTTCGGCATGAGTCAGAGGACATTTGAGCAGCTCGAGCAGACAGCTGTCAGCGCAATCAATGTGGGCGGCCGCGGCGGCACGAATTTTGCCTGGATTGAGAAGCACAGAGCAGCCCCATTTTCTCTGTTTCTGGATGAGCAGGGACTGACGCTGGCTGAAAGCCTGCTGGAGGCGAAATTCGCGCGTACCAGCAAGAGTCTGATTGCCACAGGCGGCATTCAATACGCGGACCAGCTTGTGAAAGCACAAATTCTCGGTGCCGGCTTGGTGTCTTCTGCCGGCAATATTCTGGCGAATTTGACGGAGAACGGGGCAGACTATGTGGAGCTGGTTCTCGAAGGATGGGCTTCGGATTTGACGCGCTTTTATACTTTACTTGGTGCGAGAAATTGGACAGAGCTGGAGAAATCTGAGCTGATTTATTCCGGGCAGCTGCTTGATTTTATTGAACAGAGAAGTAATATTTCGAAATAAATTTTATGGACATTGTCTCGAAATTAGTTTATAATAAATTAAGAATTTATATTTATTAGGAGCTAAGATGGATATCAGCCCAATTGTTGCATATATTCTCATGGGTATATGTTTGTATATTGTTATTTTCTTGATTACTGTTTTGATTGTTCGCTGGGTTTTTAGAGTCAATGATATTGCAAATGCTTTGCAAGAGCTTGCTTATTACAAAAAGATTGAGCTGAATGCGAGTCAGAATCAGGATTATTATGAGGAATGATTTAGGTTTTAGGAAGAAAACAAGTTTAACGCTGGTCATTACTATACTGGTTTGTCTATTTATTGCGCTTGTGTGCGGCGCTTTTCTTTTGTTTTGGTTGAACAATAAATTTGAAGAGCAGAAAGCGAATACGGTTTCTGAGCCGTCATCAAGTGTGAAAATTGCAAAAAGTAGTGTTTCAATTTCCAGGGCTTTATCATCATCAGCAGCAGCAGCAGCAGGTACAAGTGAGCAGAGCAGTTCAAATGCCGATTCTTATGATAGTAACACAAATACTGATTTTGTATCCAAATTTGGGTTGAAACTTATTTCTGCAGGTACTTCAGGTCTTGGTGAATATGATGCTGGAGTTTCTGGACTTGGTGGTGCCGGACCAGGACTGGATTATAGCTGGGTTCCAACTGAGGAAAATATACTTGAATATGGGAAGAGAACCATTGGAAGTCAAATCTACACATATTATTATGTAACTCCAAATAATCCAAATAACAAAGACTTGACTATTGATAGCCATGGTTTTTACAAAATAGGAGATTTTTTGCTTGCCAGGTCGGCCATAATCCCAGCAGGTACTGTTATCCACACTTATGCTGGAACGGTTATGGTTATTGATGGTTCAACAACAAATGATTTTCTGGATTTTGCAGTAGACCAAGCTTCTGTGGAAGAGTAAGCAGAACGCTACAGCTTTTCACACATTTGTATTATAATTAAATTATAAACAATTGGAGGAAAATAACTATGGCACACGTTTTACCAGAACTTCCCTACGCATATGATGCGCTCGAGCCCTTTTTCGACGAGGAGACGATGCACCTGCACCACGACAAGCATCATCAGACTTACGTCAACAATCTGAATGCGGCGCTTGAAAAGCACAACGAGTTCGAGAACTTCGGCACAGAACAGCTCTTGGAGGATTTGAACGTTCTTCCCGAGGATATTCGGACGGCGGTTCGCAACAATGCCGGCGGACATCTCAACCACAGTCTTTTCTGGAAATGGCTGGCGCCAAATGCCGGAGGAATTGCGACAGGAGAGATTGGCGACGCGATAAATGCAGAATTCGGCTCGTTTGAAGACTTCAAGATTCAATTCAAGGCCGCTGCGACTGGACGGTTCGGCTCTGGCTGGGCTTGGCTGGTTGTTGACAGAAACGGCAAGCTCAAGGTGACATCAACTGCAAACCAGGACAATCCTATCATGGAAGGCGAGAAAGCTGTTCTTGGGCTTGATGTCTGGGAGCATGCCTACTATCTGAAGTATCATAATGTGCGTCCTGACTATATTGAGGCTTTCTTCAACCTGATTAACTGGGACTTTGTGAATGAACTCTATGCAAAAGCAACAGAAAAATAAGGCGTAAAAAGCTGAAGTAAAAGGACATTGGCTCCTCCGATGTCCTTTTTCGTAAAAAAGTGAGTCAAAGTATTGACATCTTTAAAATTCGTGTTATAATAAGAGTTAAGAAGTCTAGCATAAAGACCATAGTTGATTCCAACAACTATGGTCTTTTTTTCACTCTAGAGAGCGTTATGAGGTCACCTTGGCCCTGATTACTTCTTCCTGTGTTTGACCCAATAAGCAAGAAGAGTGCTGACGACTACCGGAATTACTGCGAGTGCCAGCTGTTCTAAAAAGTCTAGCATGTTGACCTCCTTTCTAGACCTTAGGAAGCCAATAATTATTATATCAAAATTATGTGGATTTCATTAGTTTACCATGAGAAAATCTGTACTCAGACGATTCTAAGAATGGTTAATGGGGAATAAAGCGAGTTTTTCTGTTATAATCATTCTATGAACTTTCAAGACTTTAAATTCAAAAACTTTATCAACCAGACACTGGCGGCAATTAAATTTGAGGCGCCCACACCGACGCAGGAAAAGCTGATTCCGCCGATTTTGGCTGGGCGCGATTTGATTGGTGAAGCGGTGACGGGCTCGGGCAAGACGCATGCTTTTCTGCTGCCGATTATGCAGCGGCTGGATACTTCTAAAGCGGAGGTGCAGGCCGTGATTGTGGCGCCGTCGCGTGAGCTGGCAACGCAGATTTTCAAGGCCGCACAGGAATTCGCCAAGTTCGACACGGAGATGACGCTGTCAAATTTGGTGGGCGGCACGGATAAGGCGCGTCAGCTCGAAAAGCTCCAGCATGCGCAGCCGCAAATCGTCATCGGCACGCCGGGACGTGTGCTGGACATGATTAGCTCGCAGGCTCTGGACGTGCATACGGCCGAGACTTTTGTGGTGGACGAGGCGGACATGACGCTGGACATGGGCTTTCTCAAAGATGTCGACAAAATCGCGTCTAGTTTCGGGAAAAAGGTCCAGATGCTGGTGTTCTCCGCGACGATTCCGCAAAAATTGCAGCCTTTTTTGAAGAAGTATTTGCATCATCCCGTCCAAGAACAGATTCGCAGCCAGCTGCTGGTGCCCGAAAATATTGAAAATTGGCTGATTTCGGCGAATCATCGCAAGTCCGAGGTAACGTTGAATTTGCTTAAGACGCTGAATCCGTATCTGGCGCTGGTTTTTGTCAATACTAAGGCGCAGGCAGATAAGCTGCATGCTTTTCTGACGGCAGAAGGGCTGAAAGTCGCCAAGATTCACGGCGATATTGAGGCGCGCGAGCGTAAGCGCACGATGGAGCGCATCAACAAGCTGGAGTATCAGTATGTGGTGGCGACGGATTTGGCGGCCCGCGGGATTGACATTGAGGGCGTCAGTCATGTGATTAATGTGGAAATTCCGTCGGATTTGACTTTCTTTATTCACCGTATCGGCCGGACAGGGCGTGCCGGTTTGTCTGGAACGACGATTACGCTTTATGAGCCGTCAGACCAGGCTGCGCTTCAAGAACTCGAGAAAATGGGCCTGAAATTCCTGCCGAAAGCTGTGAAAAACGGCGAAATCGTTGACAGTTATGACCGTGACCGCCGCGAGAAGAGGAAGCCGGCCAAACAGGAGATTTCCAGTACCGCCCGCGGCATGCTGGCCAAGGGGAAGAAACATGTCAAGCCAGGTTACAAGCGCGCCGTCAAATGGGTCATGGCCGAGGAAAATAAGAAAAAACGCCGCACCGAGCAGAATAAGAAAGCGCGCAGCAAGCGCAATGCCCGCCGCGACAGCAACAAGTAAGAACGATTTATAGTATCCATTTTTAGTTCAAAGGAAAAATATGGCTTTTTTAGGAAAAACAAATTTTCAGGAATTGTCTGAAACAGAAAAAGCAATTTACGGCTATTTGCGCGATAATTTTGAAATAATTCCTTCGATTCATCTGAGAGAAATCGCTTTGAATGCTCATGCCGGGACTTCAAGTGTTATGCGCCTCATCCGGAAGCTGGGCTATCAGTCTTATTATGATTTCCAGAAGTTTGTCGAGCAGCAGATTAAAAAGACGGCCATGAACAGTGAGACTTATAAGCTCTTGTCGATTGACAACTATCCGCCCGAGCTTATGGAGAAATGCACAGAATTAGTTGAGGAAATCGCAGTTTCAAAAAAGGTTTTGTTTTTCGGGCTAGGCGCAAGCGGCTATATGTGCGAATATGCGGCGCGGCGTTTGTCAACGATTGGTGTCAATGCGTCGGCGCTGACTGATGCCACTTATCCCATTGAGTCCCAGTTGCCGGCGGGGCAGAAAAATCTTCTGGTCACATTGTCCATTTCGGGTGAAACCAGGGAAATTTCTGAGGTCCTGCAGTCAATTAAAGATAAGCGTCATGCAAAAATTGTGTCCATCACGCCGAACTGCAGCAGTACGATTGCGAATCTGAGCAGTCTGTCGATTAATTATAATGTTCAGGAAAAAAGGATTCATTTGTACGGGGACTTGACGAGTCAGCTGCCGGCGCTTTTTATTATTGAAACTTTGTCGGAGAAGCTGGAGAAAAAGTTCAAATTGGTACAATAATTGAAATTTTGGTACAGGTGTCCATAAATTGTGCGGTAAATCTGATTAAATTGTTTATTTAATCAGTTATCTTATAATAATCTTAAACAGAAAAATGGTAAGCGGTACCATTTTTTCTTTTTCCGTGCCATTTTACGCTGAAACTATTGACGCTGTGCCCTTGTCAGCAGTATAATGTAACCGTATTCAAAATACGAATAAATGTTTGATAGCTGAGCACAGCAGGTGAACGTTATGACTTAGCGTTTGTGCGAACGCTATTTAAGGAGGAAAAAACATGAAACTCTGGAGTAAAATTGCTCTCGGCAGCGCAACGGTATTAGCAGCAGCAAGTCTTGTGGCTTGCAGTTCCGGCGGTTCTGGAAAATCGTCTGGCACAGCTTCTGGCGGTCACGTCTTGACTTTTGGTAAACCTGACGGTCCGCAGACGAACAACTCAAATCCGTTCATGGGCACATCAGCAGCGTCAGTTCAAGGTTACCGCTATGCCATTTATGAAACGCTGGTGCAGTACAATGATGTGGATCCGACCCAGAAGCCTCAAGGCTGGCTGGCAACTGACTGGAAATGGAACACAGATTATACACAGGTTGTCTTCACTATTCGTGACGGTGTGAAATGGTCTGACGGCAAAGATTTGACTGCTGATGATGTGGCCTTTACTTTCAATCTGATGAAGAAGACACCGGCTTTGAACACGCAGTCTCTGCCATTTGGCGACATCACGGCTTCCGGCAATAAAGTCACTATCAACTTTACTTCGAATCAGTATGTTCACCAGTCAGCAGTTTATGGACAATTTATCGTTCCTGAACATATCTGGAAAGATCAGGACGCTGAAAAATGGACAAACCAGAAACCGGTCGGCACAGGCCCTTACACACTCAAGACCTGGTCAACGCAAGGCGTTACGCTTGAGGCCAACGAAGATTACTGGGGCGGAAAACTCAGCATTCCAACCATTCGCTACATCGAATATAACGACAATACTTCACTGTTGAGCGCAATGACCTCTGGTAAAGTTGACGATGGCTTTGTTTATATTGCCAACTACAAAACTGCCTGGCTAGATAAACACGAGGCCAACAAGGCCTGGTACCCATCAACTCTGGGCAATACAACACTTTTTGTCAATAATGAAAAAGGTGCCTTCAAAGATTTGAATTTCCGTAAAGCTGTTTCAGCAGTCATTGACCGTCAGCAATTGTCTGACCAAGGCACAACGGGTGCTTCCACGCCAATTAAGAGCGTAACGGGACTGCCAGAATCAGGCAAATCCTTTATCTCAGCAGATTATACTGACAAAGTCTTTAAGACCAGTCTTGATGATGCCAAGAAGATACTGACAGACGCAGGCTACACTGGCGTCGGCAGTGACGGTGCACTGAAAGACCCGGATGGACAAGCTGTTTCAGTTATGCTGACAGACCCTGCCGGCTGGTCAGACTATGATGCAGAACTTCAGCTAATCGGCTCAGAAATCCAGAGTCTGGGCGCCAAAGTGGAAGTGCAGAACCCGACTTATGACACCTGGAACGACCAGATTGCCAAGGGCAACTTTGATGCCGCGCTTCACTGGACAGACTCAGGCTTCACGCCTTACAACATTTATCTGGACACAATGGATGAGTCCTTCTACAAGCCAATCGGGGAAGCTGCCACCTATAACTTCGGACGCTTCAAGAGCGACGAAGCCAGTGCAGCTCTGAAAGATTACGCCAATGCAACAACGGATGACCAGCGTACAAAGGCGCTTGCGACTATCGAAAAAGTTTATGTTGAACAAGTGCCTGCCATTCCTGTTCTTGAAGTCCCTGTCTGGGGCAACTACACAGAGCGTTATTACACCGGCTGGCCAACTAAAGAGAATCCGTATACAAGTATCAATATGACAACTCCGTCTGAAACTTTAGTTTTGACTAAGCTGAAAGCTGTCAAGTGAGCAACATAGAGTAAGTAAAGAAGGGGCTTTAAAGCCCTTTCTTCGTTAATAGGCAGATTCGAGAAAATTTGTACAATTCTAGAAATTTGTCCTAGAAAACAGGAATTTTGTCAAAGTTATTTGTACAATTTTCCGAAAATGTCTAACTGTGATAGACAAATACACAAGTTGAATTTACTTTTATTAAGTTTAAATATTCAATATTAAAGAAGAGAAGAGGTGCAGAATTGTCTACAGAAAACACAAAATCTGAAGTGCCTGTCCTAAGTGCGAAGCACATTGTCAAGCATTTCCCGGTGGGCGGTTTTAAGCGCGGCAGGGTGGTTCATGCGACGGATGACGTCAGTATCGACTTGTATCCGGGCTATGTGATTGCGCTGGTCGGGGAGTCAGGCTCAGGCAAGTCAACGATTGCGAAGCTTTTGAGCCAGCTGATTCCGATTACGAGCGGGACGATTGAGTTGAACGGGAAAGTGGTCAATACACGCTCCAGGCACAATTTTAAAGAGTTTACGCACGAAGTGCAGATGATTTTTCAGGACCCTTTCGGTTCACTGAATTCGATTCATACGGTGCGCTATATTTTGGGACGTGCGCTGCAGATTCATAAAAAAGGCCTGCGCGGCGAGAAACTGGAAGCAGCTGTAATTGAGCTCCTGCAGCGGGTGAAGCTGACACCGGCGGAGCGCTACATTGATAAGTTTCCGCATGAGCTCTCCGGCGGTCAGCGCCAGCGTGTTTCGATTGCGCGGGCTTTGGCGGCAGAGCCGAAAGTTCTGCTGGCGGATGAGCCGATTTCGATGCTGGATGTTTCGATTCGTCTGGGAATTCTGAATTTGCTCAGAGATTTGCGGGATAATGACGGGATTGCGATTTTGTATATCACGCATGATGTGGCTTCGGCCCGTTACTTTGCGGATGAAACGCTGGTAATGTATGCGGGGCGCGTGATTGAGCGCGGGCAGTCAGAGATGGTGACGCAGCATCCGGCACATCCCTATACTGACCTGCTGGTCAATTCCGCACCAGACCCTGACCATTTCAATGCGCTGCGCGGTGAGGCCCATGGTGAGGCGCCGAGTCTGATTGACCCGCCGTCGGGCTGCCGTTTTCGTACGCGTTGCCCATTTGCCACAGAGCTTTGTGCGCAGGAAGTACCGCCGACGATGAGCGCAGCAACGGGGCAGGAAGTCTCCTGCTGGCTTTATACGGACAATCCGGGAGCCATGGTCAATATCGGCACGGAGGGCGAATTGGCCACAATTCATGATATGGATTTGTCCGAAGAGGTGCTGGCCAAAATTGAAAAAAATAAGGAGGCAATCCGATGAAATTTTTTCTACGAAGAGCAGCTTTTTATCTGGTGACGGCCTGGGCGGCTGTAACGCTGAATTTCTTCATTCCCAGGCTGATGCCTGGTGACCCTGTTCAGGCGCTGATTGCGCGTTATCAGGGGCAGATTTCAGTGGATGCGGTGGACTCTTTGCGTAAGTTGTTCGGTCTGCAGGAGAATGTGCCGCTTTGGCAGCAGTACTTTGAATACTGGGGAAAGCTGTTTCACGGGGACTTGGGTGTTTCGCTCCAGGCTTTTCCGACGCCCGTTTCAACCATTATCAAAGAATCTTTGCCTTGGACGATTGGTTTGGTCGGCGTGGCGACGATTATCGCCTTTGTGATTGGAACGATTATCGGAATTATTCTAGGCTGGCGACGCGGAACGAAGTGGGACGCTTTGATTCCGATTACGACTTTCTTCTCGTCAGTGCCCTATTTCTGGATTGGCCTGATTGCCATCGGCGTGTTTGCAACGGGTCTGGCCTGGTTCCCGCAGGGCGGCTCTTATTCGATTGATACGATTCCTGGCTTCAACTGGCCTTTTATCTCGTCGGTGGCCTACTACGGCTTCCTGCCGGCTCTGACGATTGTCTTGAGCTCAATGGCCGGCTGGATTCTGGGGATGCGCAATATGATGGTGACGGTTTCGTCGGAGGATTATGTGACGGTGGCCCATGCGAAGGGCTTGCGCGAATCTGTGGTCATGTTCCGTTATGCGTCGCGCAATGCGATTTTACCGCAGGTTTCCGGATTTGCCTTGTCGCTCGGCTTCGTCGTTTCCGGTACTTTGGTTATGGAACAGGTCTTTAACTATCAGGGAATCGGCTACCGTCTGCTGCAGGCGACGAATAATCATGATTACCCGCTGATGCAGGGAATTTTCCTGGTGATTACTTTATCGGTTCTGGTGGCGAATATTCTGGCAGATGTGGTTTATGCGCTGCTTGACCCGCGGACGCGGAAGGAGGGATAAGATGGCTGAGCAAAAAACTGAAATTACTGAAACAATTGAATCAACTGAGGAAGTCCAGATTGAAAAGAAGCAGCACATGGTCTTCCTGCGCAACAAGAAGTCAATTATCGGCTTAAGCATCTTTGCTTTCTTTGTCCTGGTGGCTATCTTCGGTCCGATTTTCGCGCCTTTTGACCCGAATGAAACTTCGACTTTGGCCAATGCGGCGCCGTCGGCTGCTCATTTTCTGGGCACGACCAATGTCGGGCAGGACATTTTCTCGCAGATTCTGGTGGGAACACGCGGTGTCATGGTGGTGAGTCTATCCGCGGGTGTGATTGCAACTTTTCTGGCGGCGATTATTGGCGTAACGGCCGGCTTCTTATCGGGCTGGGGCGATGAAATCATTTCTATGATTACCAATATTTTCCTGGTCATTCCTGGTCTGCCTTTGATTATCATCATCATGGGGACGATGCAGAATGCCGGGCTGGCTGCGATTGTGCTGGTCATTTCATTGACTGGCTGGGCCTGGGGGGCACGTGTGCTGCGCTCGCAGACAATGTCGCTGCGGACGCGTGATTTCATTGAAGCGGCGCGTGCGAGCGGCGAATCAAGCTGGCGGATTATCATTTTTGAGATTTTACCGAATTTGACGGCGATTTTAGCCTCGACTTTCATTGGAACGGTAACGGCGGCAATCATGTCGCTGGTCACGCTGTCTTATATCGGCATCATTCCGCCCTCGGACTGGTCTTGGGGCACGGTGCTCTATTATGCGCAGAATAACGGTGCTTTTACTTCCGGCCAATGGTGGTGGTATGCGCCTGCCGGTCTCTGTGTCGCCTTTCTAGGCATGAGTCTGGCACTTATCAATTTCGGCATTGATGAATTTGTCAATCCGCGTCTGAGAAATACTGGCATGAATGCCGGCTTGCTCAAGAAACGCGGGATTCGTCCGCGCGTCGGCTTTACACCGATTGCTAATACAAGCCATGACAGCAGCGGAAAAGTTATTAAGAAGCAGGAGGTCAAGTCATGACAGATTTTTCAAAAGCGGAAGTAATCCTGGAAATTAAAAATCTGAGTGTCGACTACGGATACACTGAAACTGCCGCTCACGTCCTGCGCGGTGTGAGTCTGACGCTCCATGAGGGCGAAGTGCTCGGTCTGGCCGGTGAATCAGGCTGCGGCAAATCCACTCTGGTTTACGGTGCCACTCGCCTGCTGCCGCCTCCAGGCCTGATTTCCGGCGGTGAAGTCTGGATAAAAGGCCGAGGCGGCGAGCGGCGGGATTTGCTGACGCTCAATGACAAAGAGCTGCGTGACCAGCGCTGGGTAGATGAGGCCGTTGTTTTTCAAGGTGCCATGAATTCGCTCAATCCAGTTTACAAAATCGGCCGTCAGATTAAAGACGGCATTCAGGCGCACCGTCCGGACTGGGACAAGAAACAGCTGCAGGAGCGGGCCGAAGAGCTGATGGACATGGTCGGCATTTCACCGGACCGTCTGGAGTCTTTTCCGCATCAGCTTTCCGGCGGCATGCGCCAGCGTGTCATGATAGCCATGGCTCTGGCGCTTGAGCCGAAAGTTCTGATTATGGACGAGCCCACAACCGCGCTGGATGTAGTCATGCAGCGGCAGATTGTCGAGCAGATTACTGAGTTACGTAAAAAACTCGGCTTTGCGGTCATTTTCATCACGCACGACATGTCGCTGCTGATTGAAATTGCCGACCGAATCGCCATCATGTATGCCGGTCAGATTATCGAAGACGGTCCTGCCATGGACTTGTACAGGCACTCGCGCCATCCATATACGCGCGGTTTGATTGATTCCTTCCCGCCTCTGCACGGTCCGCGCCGTGAACTCGGCGGAATCCCAGGCACACCGCCGGATATGGCAACTCTAGGTAAGGGCTGTCCCTTTGCTGAGCGCTGCCCATTTGTACAGGACGAGTGCTGGAGTTATGAAGTCAAACTGGAGCCGAGCGGTATTGCCGGAGATGAGGAAAATCATCAGGTAGGCTGTCTGCTCTATGAAGAGCTGAAAAATGGTAAACCATTGCCGGAAAAACTGGCAAAAGACTATAAATAATAAAACTGTCAGATGTTTTTGGAAAACGAGTATGAAAGAAAAAGATTTACATATTTTGTTCGAGTCAATGACTCTTGAGGAAAAACTCGGACAAATGACACAGACGACGGGCGAGCATTTTTTAGGCAAAAAATTCGCAGAAGAACTCGTCGTCACAGGCCCGACAATGGAAAATCTCGGCTTCAATTCCGAGACCATCCACATGATTGGCTCAGTGCTCGGCGTTTCAAGCGCCAAAGCTGTCAATGCAGTACAACGGGCCTACCTGGCCAAGAGCCGCCTGCAGATTCCGCTGATTTTCATGCATGATGCGATTCACGGCTATCGGACAATCTTCCCGATTCCGCTCGCTCTGGCAGGCACTTTTGAGCCAGAGCTTGTAAAAGAAGCAGGAGAATTGACCGCACGTGAAATGCGGGCCTCAGGCATTCAAGCCGACTTTTCGCCTATGACTGACCTCGTAAGGGATGCCCGCTGGGGCCGCGTCATGGAGAGTTTCGGAGAAGATGCGCTTCTCTCCGGCAGAATGGGTCAAGCCATGATTGAAGGCTACCAGGGCTCAGACAATGGACAGATTACAGATAACCATGTTGCCGCCTGCCTCAAGCACTTTGCCGCCTATGGCGCGCCGGATGCCGGCCGTGATTACGCCAGTGCCGACATGAGCAACAAGGAATTCTTCGGATTCTATGCCAGACCCTATGAGCTCGCTCTGCAAGCCCATCCGAAAATGGTAATGGCCTCATTTAACTCCATAAACGGAGAACCTGCAACCGCCAGCGAACAGCTGCTGAATGACATTTTAAGACAGCGCTTCGGATTTGACGGCCTGCTGATTTCCGATTGGGGCGCAGTGGCAGAGCTGCAGAATCACGGTGTGACCGCAGATGAAAAAGAAAGCGGCGAGCTGGCAATGAAAGCCGGCATTGAGATTGAAATGGTTTCAAACAGTTTTCTGAAATACGGCACAGAATTTGCAGAAAACTCACCCGAACTGCTGCAGAAAATTGACCAGGCTGTCTGGAAAATCCTGAGCCTGAAAAATGAGCTGGGACTATTTGAAAATCCTTATGTTGACGAAGCCGAAGAAAAAGTCGTCATCCGCTCAGAAGAAATCATCCGAAGCGACCAGAAAATCGCCGAAGCCTCCTGTGTGCTGCTGAAAAATGAAGACAAATTGCTGCCTTTGTCCAAAGACCAGATGCTCCTGATTATCGGCCCTTACGCGAAAAGCCAGGAACTGCTCGGCAACTGGAACTGTAAAGGCCGGACAGCTGAGACAGTTTCAGTTGAGCAGGGATTCAAAGCACTGTCAAACCAGGTTTATGCCTACGAGTATTTAGACGAAGTACCAGAAGATGTTCTAAAAGCAGTTTCCAGCGTCATCGTCACAATCGGCGAAGCCTGGGACAAATCAGGCGAAGGCCACTCTTCCGTCAATCTGGAGCTCGAAAACGCCCAGCAGTCGCTCATCTTTGACCTGAAAGCCCTCGGCAAAAAAGTCATCGGTCTCGCCTTTGCCGGGCGTCCCCTGGCCCTCGAATCCGTGATAGCCGACCTCGACGCCCTGCTCTGGACCTGGTACCTCGGCAGCGAAGCAGGAAATGCCATTTCCTCGCTTGTCTTAGGGGAGCAAACGCCGACAGGTCGGCTGGCCATGAGCTTTCCGCGCGTCACTGGCCAGACACCGCTTCGTTACAACGAACTGCGCTCGGGCCGCCCAGCCAATGCCAGCAGCTACAGCAGCCGTTACCAGGACTTGGAAATCGGCCCGCTCTTCCCATTCGGCTACGGCTTACGCTATGGCGCGGTCAAAATTGAAAATATTAGGACATCAAGTCCAATTATCAGTGATGATTCTCCCGTAGAACTCAGCCTTGAAGTCACAAATGAGAGTAAATACGAGACCTCAGAAACACTGATTCTATTCATGGAAGACCCGATTTCAAAACTTGTACGCCCTGTCCGGGAACTCATTGATTTTCAGAAAATTCCATTGAAAATCGGTGAAACAAAGACAGCAAAATTTGAAATCAAAACAGAAGATTTGGCCTACATTAACAATCAAGGGCAAAAAGCTCTGGAAAATGGCACCATTAACTTTTACATCAACGATTTGACACAAGTTCTGGCGACGATTGAGGTGAAAAATTGAAAAACGAGACAACATCAAACACAAAAAAGTTTCCTGAGAATTTCCTCTGGGGCGGCGCCGTCGCTGCCCATCAGATTGAGGGCGCCTACAACGAAGACGGCCGCGGCCTCTCCATCGCTGACGTCATGACCGCCGGCAGCAACGGCACCGAGCGCGAAATCACAGACGGCATCCAACCGGGAAAATATTATCCGAATCACGAAGCAATTGACTTCTACCACCGCTACAAAAGCGACATCCAGCTCTTCCGCCAGCTCGGCCTGAAAGCTTTCCGGACCTCCATTTCCTGGAGCCGGATATTCCCGAACGGCGACGATGAGCAGCCGAATGAAGCCGGCCTGAAATTTTACGACGACCTGTTTGACGACCTCCTTGCCAACGGCATCGAGCCCGTCATTACCCTGTCGCACTTTGAAATCCCCTACCACCTCTACGAAAAATACGGCGGTTTCCGCAATAAAAAGTTGATTGACTTTTTCGTCAAATATGCCGAAGTTGTCATGAAACGCTACAAAAACAAAGTCAAATACTGGATGACCTTCAACGAAATCAATAACCAGGCAGATGACCAGAACCCGCTGCACGTCTGGACCAATTCGGCCATGAAAATCTCCAGTGTCGAAGACAAGGAGGAAGTCGTTTTCCAGGCCGCTCTGAACGAGCTCATTGCGTCAGCCAAGGTTGTCAAGCTCGGGCATGCCATCAATCCCGACTTTCAAATCGGCTGCATGATGGCCTATGTGCCGGTCTACGCCTATTCCTGCGCCCCGCTAGACGCCATGGCCGCACTAAAAGTCATGGAGCGCCGCTATTTCTTTAGTGATGTCCATGTTCGGGGACATATTCCGCGTTATGCATTGAACAACTGGAAAAGAAAAGGCTTCCGGATTGACTACAGCGAAGAAGAGCTGAAAGCACTGGCTGAAGGGACGGTTGACTACATTGGTTTCTCTTACTACATGTCGACCACAGAAACCACGCTGTCTGAAATTGCCGGTCAGCCGATTCCTGATTTTCCAGAGGCTAAACTGGCCCGAAATCCTTACATAAAGGCCAGCGACTGGGGCTGGCAGATTGACCCGGTTGGTCTGCGCTACATTTTGAATGCAGTCTATGAGCGCTACGAAAAGCCGATGTTCATCGTCGAAAACGGCTTCGGCGCCTATGATAAGAAAGAAGCGGACGGCAGCGTCCATGACCAGTATCGGATTGATTACCTGAAAAGTCATATCGAGCAGATGGAAAAAGCCGTCAACGAAGACGGTGTCGACTTGATTGGCTATACACCCTGGGGAATCATTGATATAGTCAGCTTCGGCTCCGGCGAAATGGAGAAGCGTTATGGTATGATTTACGTAGATAAAGACAACCAGGGTCACGGCACACTTGAGCGCAGCCTGAAAGACTCTTTCGGCTGGTATCAGACGGTGATTCGGGAAAATGGGCTATAAAGACAGGAGAGGATTTTATGTACATTGCATTTGACATTGGCGGAACAAGCATTAAATATGGACTTGTCGGTGATGATGGCGAGATTTTAGAAAAGGATAAAGTACCGACACCACTGGAAGAAAAAACTTTTCTGGCCGCATTGACCGAAAAAGTCAAAGATTTTCAAGGAAAATATACGGATATCCGCGGCATCGGAATTTCGGCGCCAGGAGTGCCCTCAAAAGACGGTGTCATGACCCTTTTCGGTGCATTGACAGACTTATATGGCCTACCCTTGCAGGCACGCTTAAACGAACTGACAGGCCTCCCAGTGGCTATTGAAAACGACGCCAATGCAGCAGCTATCGCCGAGCACTGGCTGGGCGGCGCACAGGATTTGGCCGACTATATCACAATCGTTGTAGGAACCGGCCTAGGCGGCGGAATTGTCCAAAACGGACAAGTCTATCACGGCGCACACGGTGCAGCAGGCGAAGTCGGCTGGCCGCTCTACCACGGCCGCAACCGCGCCGGAAATCTGGAGTGGTGCTCTGAAACCTTCCGCTCGCCGACCGTGCTCGGCCTCATGCGCCGCTACAATAAGGCAATGGAGTCTCTCCATCAGGAGGAAACCGACGATACGCCTGCCGTGCTGGCACTGGCCGAATCGGGTGACACGACGGCTTTCAACATTTTTGACGAATTTGTCGGCGATTTAGCCCAGAACCTGCTCAATCTGACAGCCGTTTATGACCCAGAGGCCATTCTCATCGGCGGCGGCATTTCAGAAAATCCCTACTTTATGGACGCGCTGCAAAATAAATTCTCCGCTTTTATAGAGCGCCATGAAGCCCTGTCACGTCTGAAATCTTACGGTTTACTGGGAGAAATCCGCCGCGCCGAATTAGGCAACGACGCCGGCATGCTAGGCGCAGCTTACATCATCAAAACGAAGCTGGGCCAATAAGCAATGTACGAAGTCCAAGCAGATTCACGCGAAAGCTATTTTGCAGCGGCAGCCAAGCGGGAAACAGACTTACGCAAATTTGATAAATTTGTCCAGAAAGCCGCACCAGGACTGAAGCCCTATTTTCACCCAGGGACACCTGCCGGACAGCCAGGCATGCGCGTGAAACTGCTAGGCTACGGCGAAACATTTTACTCGGCCGCTGACGGAAGTCCGGTTGAATGGCCGGTAATCGCTGTGGCTCTGCAGAAAAACTATATCAGCGTCTATGTTTTCAGTGAAGTGAATATTTCAGAGTTTATCGGCAAACTCGGCGAGCATAAAGCCGGCAGGAGAAATAATTTCTCTTTCGTGAAATTCGATGATTTACAGCTTAATCCTCTTGAAAAATTACTCAAAAAAGCAGAATACATCTACACGAAATCACAAAAATCACAAACGTAACAAAGTGTTGCCAAATGCAGCACTTTTTGCTAAAATAAAATCATCAATTCATTGGAATCTGCTGTTTTACACGCCTTTTCAAAAGGTCTTATTATTTATAATTATCAATCAAAGAGAACATATGTTTGAAGCTAAAAATATCAGTCAGCTGAATGAGCTTGAAACCCAGGTATTCAATGCCCTGGTTAAAGACCCGAACCGTTTTTCTAAGTTGACGATTCGCCATTTCGCTGAAGAATTGCACCTGTCAACCTCGACCATTGTGCACACCTACAAAAAGCTCGGCTTCGACGGCTGGACTGAGCTTAAGTATTACCTCATAGCACAAGGGACACAGCGTACGCCTGAAGAGCAGCACTATGACAACATGCTGGAGTTTTCTTTTTTCCTCAAGCGCTTGAACAGCGAAGCTTATCAGGAGCGCATCAACCGCGCGGCTAAAATGATAGCGGCCGCTGACTACAGTGTCTTCTGCGGCGTCGGGACTTCCGGCTCACTCAGCGATTACGGCAGTAAATACTTCGTCAACATCGGCCTGTGCGCCTTTGCGATTCCAGACCCCTTTCAGGCGATACAAATCAATGGAAACAAAAATATTGTCGCCCTTGTCCTGTCCGAGTCCGGCAACACAGAGCAGGTGGTCAATAAAACCATTGAGTTTAAAAGCGCCGGCGCCAAAATCATCACCATCACGAACAACGAAAACAACAGTATTGCCAAATTGGCCGACATAAGATTATCTTATAATCTGGCCGATGAGTGGTCGAAGCAGTACCCGCTGGGAAATCTGACCACGCAGCTTCCCACATTGGCCATTGTTGAAGCACTCGCTCATAAGGCAATTATTACCCAAATTGAAGAAAATCTTAAGGAATAGACAGAAAATCTAATCTTTAATTTCTTATAATATATTAATTTTCTAATAAATTAATATTTCAAATATTCCCCCAAAAAGCGCTTAACTACGCGATTTAATCGAATTTAACTTGTTTCTAAACAGAGAAACAAGTTTTTTTTGATTTTTTAAACTTGCAAAATTTTAAAGAAAACGGTATCATTGGATTGTACCAATTTAAGAAAGGAAAGTTGACGGCAACAACGTCAATAAATGATTAATATGGCAGATAAAATTATCGCACTTGCCTGCTCCGCAGGTATGTCCACCTCACTCCTCGTATCCAAAATGCAAAAAGCAGCCGAGGCTGAGGGAAAAGATTATGAAATCTTTGCAAAATCAACATCTGAAGCAGAAGATATGCTTCATGCAACACCAAAACCAGACGTACTTCTCTTAGGCCCTCAAGTTGCCTACGAAAAGAAACGTATCGGCGCCATGGGTGCAGAACTGGGCGTTCCGGTTGACGTTATCAACATGCAGGACTACGGCCTCATGAAAGGCGAGAAAGTTTTGAAATTTGCTGAAGGCTTGATGGGAATTAAATAATATGGCAGATAAATACGAAAACCCGACCAGTGACGAATACATGGAAGTTGTCATGGGCATCATCATGGCAGGCGGCAACGCCAAAGGCTTGGCTTTCAATGCCATACAGCAGGCAAAAACAGGTGATTTCAAAGCGGCCGAAGAGTCATTGAAAGAAGCCAGCGATGCTTTGAAAGACGCACATGATGTTCAGACAGACCTTCTGACGCGTCTGGCCCGCGGCGAGCAAATCGGCTGGAACCTCTACATGGTTCACGCACAAGACCATCTAATGACAGCTATCACTTTCAAAGACATGGCTGTTGAAACAGTTGAGCTTGAAAAACGCCTATGGGCATTGGAGCATAAATAATCATGGGAAAACTCGGAATTTCTATTTATCCTGAGCGCTCAGACTATGAGGCAGATAAAGCTTATCTTGATTTGGCTCACAAATACGGATTCAAGCGTGTCTTTACAAGCCTTTTGGAAATAAAAGGCGACAAAGATGAAGTTCTCGCTGGCTTCCGCTTACCAATTGACTATGCCAACAGCCTCGGCATGGAAGTGATGATTGACATCAACCCAGCCCTGTTTGAACAATTGGGAGTCAGCTATGATGATTTAAGTTTCTTCAACGAGCTTGGTGCAGACGGCGTCAGACTTGACCTCGGATTCACAGGAGCAGAAGAAGCCAAGATGACGCGCAACCCCTACGGCCTCAATATTGAAATCAATATGAGCCAGGGCACAAGCTACGTCGATAACATCATGGACTTCAACCCAGACCGCAGCCACCTTTACGGCTCGCACAATTTCTACCCGCACCGCTATTCAGGACTTGAGTACAATCACTTCCTGCGCTGCACTGACAAGTTCAACAAATACCGTCTGAACACAATGGCTTTCATCAATTCACATGCAGCCACATTCGGCCCCTGGCCGACACAAGACGGCTTATGCTCATTGGAAGACCAGCGTGATTTACCGGTTGCCACCCAAGTCAAGTGGTACAAGCTGATGGACAACATTGACGATTTGACCATTGCCAATGCTTATGCCAGCGAAGAAGAACTCAAAGCCATGTCTGAAGCATTCTTTGCAGACATGCCTGAGATAAAAGTCGTGCCTCGCGAGACAATCACCGAGGACGAAGCGGCCTGCTTATTTGATAACATCCACAGCTACCGCGGCGACCGCTCAGCATACATGCTGCGCTCAACCCAGACACGTGTCAAATATAAAGACCTGCCGTTCCCGGCGCATGACTGCGAGCAAATCAGCCGCGGCGACGTCCTTATCGACAATGTCGGCTACGGCCAGTACAAAGGCGAGACACAAATCGCGCTGAAAGAAATGAAAAACGACGGCCGCGTCAACGTGGTCGGACGCATCTCAGATGACGAGCTTTTCCTGCTTGATTATCTGCAGCCTTGGAGCAGCTTTAAACTCATCAAGGCATAAAATTGTTTGTATATAATTCGGAATTAAAAAATACAGACATACTAACTTTTGGTAATAATTTATTATTATAAAAAAATTTTTTAGGAGGTTTCTATGAACGGAATTACCGCGTGGATGGAGAAATATCTCGTCCCCGTCGCAGCTAAAATCGGATCCCAAAAGCATCTGGTTGCACTGCGTGACTCATTCATCGGCATGCTGCCGTTGACACTGGCCGGTGCGTTTGCAACAATGATTAGCGCAATCATTGGTACATTCCCGCAAGCCATTCAACAGCTCAGTCTCGGAGGAGAAAAATTTCAGACTCTCTCGGCTGAGCATCCTGAACAGCTTTGGACATTGGCGAAAACACCGGTATTCGAGCAACTCAATGGAATTGCAGGGCTCGTAAATACAGGAACATTGACGATTATAGGTCTGATTTTCGCATTTTCTTGGGGGTTCAATCTTTCCAAAGCTTATAAAGTCAACGATCTTGCTGGTGGACTGCTTGGTGTTGCAACGTTATTTGCAGGTCTTCCTGATATGAATGCCAAGATTACAGCGGCACTCGGTACAAGTAAAGCTGGCGTAGCAGCAGCAGGTAAAGTTTCTACGATGCTTGGAAACGAAGGCTTTGCCTCATGGAAAATGCTCTTTGCTGGGGGACAACTTGACGCCGGTGCATATTTCACCGTCATGATTATGGTTGCCATTTCTGTCATTATCTATGCGAAACTGATGCTGGCTGACATCACAATCAAGATGCCTGATACAGTACCACCTGCAGTAGCTACAGCTTTCCTTACAATCATTCCTACCATCATTGGTCTGTTCGTATCATCCGTTATCTATTATATCTTTAACATAGCAACAGGTCATCCATTAGTTTATCTGATTGGTGAGTACATTGCAAAACCGTTCCAGGCTTTGTCACAAAATATTTTCTCTGTCTTGATTGTGTCACTGTTTGTTTCTATTCTTTGGTTCTTTGGTATCCATGGTCCAAACGTTCTTGCGCCAGCACTTGATGGTATCTGGGGTCCTCTTGGTCTCTGGAATAATCAGATTTATAAAGAGTTTGGTATCTCTGGTATTCACGATTTGATTTCCAAAGGAGCAACTTCAGCGTCTAAGGCTATTGATGGTAACTATGTCAATATGTGGGTGCGTGGTTCTTGGGATGCATTCTCTTGGTTCGGCGGTTCTGGCGGTACGATTACTTTGGTTATTGCAATCCTTGTCTTCTCGAAACGTCAGGACTACAAAGTTGTTGCACGTTTGGGACTCGCGCCAGGCCTTTTCAACATTAACGAGCCTGTCCTCTTCGGTCTTCCTATCGTGTTGAATCCTGTATTCGTGATTCCATTTACGATTGCTCCACTCATTTCTGTTATCATCGCTTATGGTGCGACGATGGCGCATTTAGTCAACCCAGTTGTACTGCAGACTGTATGGGTTACTCCGCCAATTTTGAACGCTTATATGGCAACCGGTTTTGACTGGCGTGCTATTATCCTAGCAGTTATTAACTTGGCTATTACTTTCTTCATTTGGGCACCATTTGTTATCTCCGCGAATAAGTTGGAGGAAGCAGAGCTTGAATCTGAAGAAGCAGTATTGGATTAATGATCTAACTCATAGTTGAGGTATATGAGTTGAAAAATTTGAGAATCAAGGAATGTATATTTCTTGATTCTTTTTTATATTTTAATTGATTGTTTTTATAAGTTTTTGTTCATAATTCGTTATATTGTTTAAAATCCAATTTTTAAAAGTGTCACTTTATTAGAGAAGTGATAGAATGAAATTAAGGGAGCAACCGCTTACAATGGCTGAAAATTTTTCGCCAGCGGTCTTTAATTTCAAATTTCCATTTAGAAAGAAAGTCACTGTCCCTTTCAGGAAATTTTATATTTAATTATCAATGATACTAAAAAATACTATCATAATCGGATGGTTGATAACACAACATAAACAAATAAAAATAAAAAGGAGAATTTAAAAACCATGAGTAATTTATTACACGAATTAACAGATGAGGAAGTTAAAGTGTCGTTATCAAACGGGGGATCAACTTGTAGCACTTATGCTAACGCCATAGCAGGCTTAATGATTTCTTGCCAGATGAGTCATCTATTTGGCGGAGATAGTCAATGTTCTGAGTTGAGAACTATGCAGAATTGGTACAATGCGCATTGCTGATAAACAGTAAAGCACAAAGAAGAGTAGTTACGTAAAAAACAGTATTTTTTAGCAAGTTATCAACTGTCCGTATTTTTAGGGGGTTATCTATATGTATCCTACATTTTCTCTAATTATTATTTGTAGAAATGAAGAAAGAGTGATCAAACGATGCCTGAATGCAATATCAAAGGAATTGGGGATTGATGACGAAATAGTTGTTGTTGACACAGGTTCAACGGATAAAACGTTAAATATTATTTCAGAATTCGGTAATACTGTCCATCTTTACCATTTCAAATGGATTGATGATTTTGCTGCTGCAAGAAATTTTGGAATAAATAAAGCAACTAAAGATTGGATTTTTTTCATAGATTCAGATGAGGTGCTGCGGAAAAATGGTCTTGGTCACTTAAGAGAGTATATCAAAAAAGTAGAGGAACGGTCACTTTCTAGCGAAGAGATTGTTTTTTCTCCCAAAATAGTAAATACTAACGATACTATAGGTTATAATTCACCAAGTATTATGAAGAATAATGGGAACGTGATATTTGAAGGTTGTGTTCATGAATATCCCATTTTATTAACTGATAGCAAGAAAATGGTACGTTTAAAGTTACCAGATGTCATTTTAGATCATGATGGTTACGAAGAATCAGTGGTCGAGGATAAGGACAAGGCGAAGAGAAACACAAAACTTATCAAATCCATTCTTGACAAGGATCCAAACAATGCGCGCTATTATTATTTTTATTACCGCGACGCTCGTCCCTTCCTCACAGATCAGGAGTATGAAAAGGGAATGGAAGATTTTTTTGAAAAATTCCCAAATGATCCGTATGGCAGTAAAATTGCAAAAGATTTTGCACTTTATTGGATTCAAAAAGGTGAGAACGAGGAAGCGGAAAAGTATATCAGATTTCTTCTAAAAAACACCAGCTCAGAAAATAAAGAGGATCATTTTTCTGCCCTATTACTTACTGGAGTCAATGAAATAGGGAAAGTCAAAGTTAAGCAAAAAGAAATATTACAGCTCCTTATAGTTTCACAAGAGAATATGTTGAAAGATGAACAGTCCATTTTTGAAAAAGGTTATGAATTTGATGCGCTCATTGGTTATTTGTTTTTTCAGTTAGAAAATTATCAAGAAGCAAAAAAAATATACAAAAAATTATCCGAAAATAATTATCGGTCTCATCTTGACGAGATGTTTGACAAACTTAAGGAATCGGGAGTGGCGGATGAAGTATAAAGTTATTCCACAAATAGGTAAGGAAGACTGTGGTGCTGCATGTGTTGCAATGATTTTAGAGAATTACTTTTCTCGGAAAGCCTCTATTTATGAAATAAAGCCCTTGATTAAAAGCACCCCCTTAGGAACCTCTTTTTACGATTTAAAAAGAGGGATAAAGAAGTTGGGGATTCAAAGCAAAATTTTCCAGGCAGAGAAACAAAAAGAAGTTTTTGATGAAATGACTTATCCCAGCATTACTCAAATTAGTACAGAGGCGGGAATACATTTCGTCGTTATTTTTGAAAAGAGGCACGGTTCTCTTATTGTTGGAGATTCCAGCGGTAATAAAATTCATAAATCTTCCATAAAAAAGTTTATGAAAGATTGGATACCCTATATTTTAGAAGTTGATTTGTCTGAATCACGACTTACATTAGAAATTGAACAAGAAGTCAGGGCAATTAGTGTGCCCAGGATTCTTTGGCTTGTGAAATTACCATTGATTTTTTCATTTCTGTTATCTATTATCATTTATGCTGCTGGAATAGTAATCGCAAATCTTTATACACTTTACTTTAATTTTTTGATTCCGCAAAAACTGATAGGACTTGTTTTTGGACTTATGGTTGCCTATCTTATCATTAATCTCGTGAATACCATTCTCTCGTTTGTCAATAATTTTCTTTATAATTTTATGTGCAAAAAGATTGATGCAACAATCATTTCTGCTTACTTTCAAGGTTTACTCGGTAAGCCTAATATGGCAATAGAATCTTACGATGTTGGAGAGTTGCTGACAAATCTTTCGAATATCTTATTGATTAGGCAAAGATTTCTGACCTATTTACAAATGGTTCCTATAAATGTTCTGACAATGGGAGCGAGCTTCTTTCTTTTGTTTGAATCTGACAATTGGTTAGCAAGTTTTGTTTTAATTGTCGTTTTTGTTTTAGGATTTATCATTTATTTGTCTCAGGAACGTTACCAGAAATTAAGCAAAACTTTGATTAAAACAACACAGGAATTTAATGCGATGGTCATTAATATTTTCAAAAATATACGCATTATTAAACAATTTAGTCTTGAAAATGAATTTTCTGAAAGAGGTATAAAAAAGCTATCCGGATATATAAATACACGGACCAAACTGTTTAACTTCGATTCTGTGCAAAATCAACTGAAAACATTTGTTTTATCCTCTTTCAATATTGTTTTATTTTCTTCCGGAGTTTATCTTATTATCAAAGGCAGTTTATCCTCGGGAGTTTTATTAACTTTTAATTCAATATTGTCCTATGTGACTAATCCAATACTAAACATTGCAAATCTTCAATCAACTTTGGTCCAGGGAAAAGTCGCGCAAGGTAAAGTTTATAACATTTTAGAGTCGAAAATCAAATTTTTTGGTGACAAAGACCTTGATTTAACAAAAAAAGCAGTAAATATTTCTTTTGAGAATGTCGCTTTTGATTACGATTCAAAAGCAACAGTTTTTGAAAACCTTTCTTTGGAAATATCTGGAAGTAGTATTGCAGTGGCAGGTGCGAATGGTTCCGGAAAGTCTACTTTCGGAAAAATGTTATCGCGTTTATGCATTCCTGATAAAGGGCTTATAAAAATTAATGGAATAGATTTAATGGATCTTTCTGATAAAGCAATAACCCAAAATATTATTTATGTTGACGGACGTGAAGGTTTATTTTCATCAGATGTTTTAGATAATATAAAGTTGGGGAGAGAGATAGGTGACGCTCAGATATTTGAAACTTTAGATCAGTTAGGTGCAATGTCAATTTTTCCAAATTTGGATTTCGAGAATATTGATGATACACAGCTTAGTTTGGGACAAATGCAAATAATAAAAATTCTGCGTTCAACTTTAGTAAAAAAGAAAATTTACATTTTTGATGAAATAACAAATGGACTTGATTCAGACCTTAAATCGAGGATTATCAAGTATCTCCAAGGCTTAGAGGGGATGAAGATTTTTATTACACATGATAAAGATGTAACTAGATTGTGCGAACAAGAATTTGTTGTTCAAAATAAAGATATTACAGTGAGGAGTTTGAAATGAAAAAGGTTATTATTGGTTTAATTGCACTACTATTAGCCGGTGGAATATTTGCATACGTTTATCACGGAATGACAACAGAAAAAACTTATTACAGCTTTATCAATTTTTCTGATGTTCCAAAAACTGTAAAAAACAATGAAGAATCGATTATATTTATGGTACAAGACGGTTGTCCTCATTGTAAAGAAGCAGAGCCTATTGTGAATCAGTATGCAAAAAATCATAAAAATATTGTCCATTCAGTTGTAATCAACAAACAGAAAAACTTAGATGAAGGAATGAAAAAGTACAATATCAAAGGTACTCCCACTCTAATCTATTACAAAGACGGCAAAGAAATTTATCGGACAGACGGCGGTTTCACTTCGGATGCTTTTGATAAAGTCATAAAAAAGGTAGGCTTTGAATGAAGAAAAATAAAATAGCTTTTCTTTCTGCCATTGCTGTATTTCTTGTGTTTGCAATTGTCCTCATGGTTCTACTTGTGAACAACAACTCACAGAAAAAGAAAATTGAAAATCTTGAAAATGAAAAGCAGATTTTAGTTAGTAATACAACAACTTTTGCTTTGCTTAATTCGCTCACAGTTGATTCTTTTGAAAAAAGGGTTAATTCTGGAGATTCACTATTTGTCTATATAGGTAATTCAGAATGTCCAGACTGTTCTTTCTTCTCAAAGACTTTGGAACACGAGGTAAAAACTTTCCCACTTGCAGATTCCCTTTATTTTGTCGACGGAAGAACATTACATCAGAGTGAAAAGAAATGGCTGGCTTTCAAAGAAAAATATCATTTTAACCAGACACCTGCTTTCTTGTTATTTTCGAAAGGGAAAGAAGTGAGCATTATTCAATGGGATGAAAAAAACGGGCTTAGTGAAGAGGATTTCCATAACTGGTTAATTGAAAATAAACAACTAATTGAACAAATTGGTCAGTAATTTAATTTGGCGGTACAATTTTAGAAAGAAAAACAAACGGAGGAGAAATGAAATGACGAAGTACTATCTCAAAAACACCGGCAATTACGGCTTCACAGGTGCTTATAACATCAATGCTGAAGACAAAGGCATGAAAGCCGTTTACCTGGAAGAGCTTTTCACAGAGCTAAAAGACAGCGACGGAGAAAACCAGGAAATTTACCTATCAAAGTTTATGAAGCCCTATGAGAAAACAATCAAAGATAAATACCCCAAGGCTCATGTCGAAGTGGCTGATCAATTTGACGAAAACACGAAACTCCATGATTGGTTCCCGGGTACTCAGCCTTTCAGAGATGTGCTGAAAAAAGAGAAAAATAAGCGGTAAACAATTTCGTAAATTTGTAACTTTAGTATGTCAAAAATTTGAGTTTTGTCAAATTTTGTGTGAATTTTCGGAAATGCCCAACTGATAATGATTACAATTTGACCGTCAGTTTTTTTAGCAGAAACAATGTAAATTTTCGGCATTTTTTCTGCTTTAAATTTATAGAATATTAGAAAAAATGGTATAATAGAAGTGGCTGATAAGCCAGTCTTATCTATATTTTAAGAAGGGAAAAACACTATTATGATTCGTATCAATCTCGCTCAAGAACAAGAAGAAATGAAAGCTGTCCTTGCAGAACACGGCTACACTTTCGTCAAAAAAGAGGGCATTCGCCTGTATTTTGAAACGCCGAACGGCGATGATGAAAAAGCACAGAAAGAGGCGAAGCAGATTATCAAAGCAACGCCGCACGGTGCTGTGCTCTATTTCAATGTTGAGATCGTAAAATGAAAGCATGGGGCTGGGGATTCATAAGTCTTGCGGCTCTTCTTCTGGTAGTATTAGGTTTTAAGAGCTGGCAATTCATCCTGCTCGTTCTTATCATCGGTATCGTAATGATTGTACGTGGAAAGGAGACGCCAAAAGATGGAGATTCAAAAGACGATAAAAGCGTCAAATGATTTTGTGTTTGATTGTATGATAGAGTCGGCGCTGAGCGACATCAAGAAGCAGACGCACCGCAATCCTGGTGCGACAAATCTGAATGGTTTTGAGTACACAAAGACTTTTGCGCAAAATCGTCGCGGCCGTATCAAATATGATGAAGTCACACGACCATCTGTTTATGCTTTTTCAACTTTCACAAATCGTGCGAGTTTTCATACCCGTTGGGATTTAACGGCTGTGGACGCTGAAACGACGCGTGTTAAAATTACTGAAAGTCAGGAGTCAAACGGCTTTTTCCAGAGATTGAATGACATGGCTGTGGGCTTTTTGCTCGGACGGACGAAGAAAAAACAGATGATTGCGGTTCTGAACGAAATGGAGCGGCTTTACGCTTCAAAAGAAAGAAAATAAATGGAACATAAAAAACTAAAAGATTTCCCTGCAGATTTTCTTTGGGGAAGCGCTTCCGCCGCCTATCAGATTGAGGGCGCACCGTTTGAAGACGGCAAAAAAGCCAGCGTCTGGGACAATTTTGTCCGCATTCCGGGCAAAACCTTCAAAGGCACAAACGGCGACATCGCGGTCGACCACTATCACCGCTACAAAGAAGACGTTCAGCTCATGAAAGCACAAGGCTTGAAGTCTTACCGCTTTTCCATAGCCTGGACGCGGATTCTGCCGGATGGTCGCGGAGAAGTCAATCAGGCTGGCCTGAAATTCTATGAAGACCTGGTAGATGACCTGATTGCCAACGGCATTGAGCCGATTATCACAATCTATCACTGGGATTTGCCGCAGGCCCTGCAGGACTTGTACGGCGGCTGGGAGTCGCGTGAAATCATCGCAGACTTTGTGAATTACGCGGAGGTCTTGTTCAACGCATTCAAAGGAAAAGTCAAGTACTGGGTGTCGCTGAACGAGCAGAACGTCTTTACCAACCAGGGCTGGGCCATTGCCACGCATCCGCCCGGAAAGACAGACCTGAAGCTCTTCTACCAGGTCAACCACATTGCCAACCTGGCAAACGCAGCAGTCATCAACAAATTCCACGACATGAAAATGCCGGGGCAGATTGGCCCGTCATTTGCCTACACGCCGCAATATCCTGAGGATTCGAATCCGATGAACGTGCTGGCAGCCGAAAACGCCGAAGAAATGCAGGCAAATTTCTGGATGGATGTTTACCTCTACGGCGAATATCCGATTGCGGCCATGTCTTACCTGCGGGAAAACGGCTTAGCGCCTGAGTTCGCTGACGGAGACGCTTCGCTGCTGAAGTCAGCACATCCGGACTTCCTAGGTATTAATTATTACCAAAGTGCCACAGACGCATGGAATCCAGTAGAAGGCGGCGTCGGCGCCGCCGAATTCAACACCAGCGGCAAAAAAGGCACCACCAAAGAGTCAGGAGTGCCTGGTCTCTACAAAAAGATTCCAAATCCATTCATTGACCGGACCAACTGGGACTGGGAAATTGACCCAGAAGGCCTGCGCATTGCCCTGCGCCGGATTACCAGCCGCTACCGCATTCCGGTCATGATTACCGAAAACGGACTCGGCGAGTACGACAAGGTCGAGAACGGCGAAATCCACGACGATTACCGGATTAAGTATCTGGAAAGCCATGTCAAAGCCATCAAAGAAGCAATCAGCGACGGCTGCCAGGTCATCGGCTACCACACATGGAGCTTCACAGACCTGCTGAGCTGGCTCAACGGCTACCAGAAACGCTACGGCTTCGTCTACGTCGACCAGGACGAGACCATGGAAGGCTCGCTGAAACGCACGCCGAAAGACAGCTATTACTGGTACCAGAAAGTCATTGCAAGCAATGGTCAGGAACTTTAAAACATTACAAATTCATTCTAACTCATTTTCATTTTATTTTGAAAATGAGTTTTATTTTTATATGAATAAATAAAATTTTCTAAAAACATGACAGTTTGTCTCGCAAAAATGAGAATGAAATGCTTAAAAATCGTGGTCTTATCATAAAGCGCTCAAAGAAAAAGGACAAATTACTTGACACGATGTCACGATTTCACCACTTGTAGGGATAATCACAAAGTGCTAGGATATGAATGATAAGTGAAAAGCGCCAGTTCATCCGAGATTTTCGAACTTATCCGTATGTATAAAGAGGAAAATGATGAAGCGAACTTTATTGAATATCCCGATACTACTAGGGTTAGTTGTAATTGACCTCATAACCCCAAATGTAGAGCGGGCTTTTACCAGAGGCGGTCATTCTTTATCTCCTTTACAAATTGTGATTGTTGCTGTCGTGTCCGTCTTGTCAATCGCTTACTTTGTGTATTGGGGGAAAACGCAGAAGTACGCCGAATGGTCGTTCAAAAACTTCTGGAAGAACAAAGGCAAAATTATTCTGGGCTTATTATCCGTCTACGCAGCTTTAATCGTCGTCGGGATAATAATGGCGGGATTAAAATTAGAGCATACCGTGTCTGCCAATCAGCAAACGCTCAATGGCCTTGTAAAACTGGAGCCGTTTCTGCTGATATGGTTTACAACAGCGATTGCCGCTCCGATCATGGAAGAGACAATTTTCCGGCTCGGTATTTTTAAACTGCTCTTTCCTGATAAAGACAAAATTGCACTGGTTGTCTCGGCGATTCTGTTTGCAGGCGCTCATATGACCACAGAAATCACTAATTTTACAGCCTGGCTGCCTTACCTCGCCGCAGGCCTTATTTTAGGCTTTCTCTACTACAAAACGAAGAAAATTGAGGTCACTGTGTCTGTTCATGTTCTGTGGAATACCCTTTCGATGATTTTTTCAGCATTATTAATGAGATGAGCGGAATGTAATGCAGGAGGATAATCAGAGGCCTATTAACAAATTATTAAAAAAGTTGTATAATTATTTTATACATAAATTTTACGCCGGCAGTTAAATCTGCCAGCTAGAAAGAGGGAAAAATGAAAAAATCAGCTCAGTTAGGACAAAAAGAAATTATGGACAATATTCATGAACTTGTCCAGGGAACAGACATTTCTGCAGAGGAAAGAGAAATTCTGCAGAAAGCGCTAACTGCAATTGAGAAAGGCGGAGGTTTTGAATCACACATGGTTGATTTGCGCAACTGGCTGCTGCCGCTCGTGGTAGGAAAGAAAATAACGCCGAAAACATTAGAGTTTTATAAAAAGTTGCGGGCGGATAGAAAAATCGGCATAGGACAAGGAGATTCATTGTTGACTGGGCTAGCTCAAGAACCGTTTTGTTAAGGAAAGCTCTGAAAACTCAGATTTTGAATTACTGTGATTGCCGGACTTTCGTCTGATTTTCTTTTAATTGATGTTATAGTATAATCTAGCTATGGAAAACAAAGTTTTAGTGGTGGTCGGGCCGACAGCCGTTGGAAAAACAGCCCTCGGCGTAAAGCTGGCACATGAATTCGACGGGGAAATCATCTCCGGCGATTCTCAGCAGGTTTACCGCGGACTTGACATTGGGACAGCCAAAGTTACGCCGCTTGAGATGGAGGGGGTAACGCACCATCTCATCGACATACGTGAGATAACAGAAAATTTTTCGGCGCATGATTTCGTCACTGCCGCAAACACCGCTATCACAGACATCACAGCGCGCGGTAAGCTTCCCATCATCGTCGGCGGCACCGGCCTCTATATTCAGGCGCTGATTGAGGGCTATCATTTAGGGGGCGAGGAAAATCACCAGCAAATGCAGCGTCTCCGTGAAACACTCGAAACCCTCACTAACGACGAGCTTCAGAGCCGTCTGAAGCAGCCCCTGCCGGAATTCAACCGCCGTCGAGCGATTCGCGCTCTAGAGCTAGAGACTTATGGTTCTGGGGAAAACAAGCCCACTGGCGATGAGTTCTGCCTCATCGGACTCACAACCAGCAGAGAACAGCTTTATGAGCGCATTAATTTGCGAGCAGAGAAGATGATTGATGCTGGCCTATTGACAGAAGCGGAGCTTCTGTACAAAAATTACCGAAGTGTCCAAGCCGCCAAGGCCATCGGCTACAAGGAGTTTTTTCCCTACTTTGCGGGTGATATCACGCTGGAAGAGGCAGTTGAGAGGCTCAAGCAGGATTCCAGACATTATGCAAAGCGTCAATTAACCTGGTTCCGCAACCGGATGAAAGTCGATTTTATTGACATCTTTTCGCCGAATTTCCCAGAAAATGCTATAATGATTGCAAAAGAATTTCTTAAAATTTCTTAATTGAAAAACAGACATTACCTGAGTAAAGCTGTTTTAATGAGGTACAATGATAGAAAAGACTGATTATATTGCACTGGCTCTTAAATACGGCGGTTATATGGAGACAGACCGGAACTTTCTGGAGAATCGCCTGGCAGCCATGACCGTAGAGCAGAAGTTAGAGTTGCTGCTGCCGGCACCGTCGGTGATTAACGCTTATTTTAGCGAGCTTTATCAAAAGCGTAATCCCAAAGAAGCAACCGATTATTTCTTCGGCATGTCCCAAGCTTTCGGCATGTATTTTGACAAGCCCAAATTCGGCGTAGAAGGTAAAAAAGGCTACGAGCTTTTTCGCTTCATTCGTTTAAATATCGACGGGAAAGCCTACGGCTACTGCTATACAAATAATTCAGAAGAGAGCATCGTTTTCTCTGAATTGCCGGAGAAATTCGACCAGAAATTCATGCTCAACATGGCGCGCATCTTCCCGCAATACGTCATTTTTGAGGTCAATCGCCAGATTCACATGAAACCGAAGAAATTTGAACGCTTTACGAATCAGCGCGATTTGACCCAATTGACATCGGCCGCAGAAAATACGACCTACATTAAATTTTACGGATATAACATTGATGAACTGATAGAAGAGGCAGAAAAAAGCTTCAGCTCAGAGACACTAATGCAGTATGACCCGTCACTTAAACAGTTCATTATATATCAAAATAAAGGCTCAGTTCTTTAGTTCAAAAAATGGGGATTGAAACAGGCAAATAAATTTCAAAGGAGATTTTTATGGCACCGCTTATTACACTTCTGGTTGTACTTCTGATTATCTTTATCGTTGTTATAGCCAGCATTTCATCACTTTTCTTCGTGGTGAAGCAGCAGACAGTGGCCGTTATCGAGCGTTTCGGAAAATTTCAGTCACTCGCCAATCCAGGTTTTCACATCAAAGCACCGTGGGGAATTGACCGCATTGCAGCGCGTATCCAGCTGCGTATGATTCAGGCAGATATGGTTGTTGAGACAAAGTCGAACGACAACGTCTTCGTGACAATGAACATTTCCACTCAGTACCGCGTCAACGAGCAGAACATCATGGATGCCTACTACAAACTGATGAATCCTGCCGAGCAGATTAAGGCCTACATCGAAGATTCACTGCGCTCAGCCGTACCAAAACTCTCGCTCGATGACCTCTTCGAGAAAAAGGACGAAATCGCCCTTGAAGTACAAAAACAAGTTGCCGAAGAAATGGCCACCTACGGCTACGTTATCGTCAAGACGCTGATTACCCGTGTCGAGCCGGACGCCGAAGTCAAGCAGTCTATGAATGAAATCAACGCCGCTCAGCGTAAGCAGGACGCCGCTCAAATGCTGGCCAATGCCAGCAAGATTCAAGTCGTCACAGCCGCCGAAGCCGAGGCCGAAAAAGACCGTCTGCACGGTGTTGGTTTAGCCGAGCAGCGTAAAGCCATCGTTGATGGACTGGCCCAGCAGATCAACGAAATGAAGTCGACAGGTGTCGGCCTCTCAGAAGAGTCAATTATGTCTATTCTGCTGATTAACCAGTATCTGGACACGCTGAACCAATTCGCGGGCAAAGGCAATTCTACATTGTTCCTGCCGGCTGGTGCTGAAGGAATCGAGGACCTGCGGACACAGATGTTAACAGCGCTGAAAGCTGCAAAAACTAATTAGTGACTAATTAGGAACGAATCAACGTGTAAAACGACAAGAGAAAATCCAACTTGAATTTCGGCTGGATTTTTTCGTCGTCTTACATCATCTTGTCTATTTATTCTGAGCCTACAATCTGCCCTGCCTCAACCGTAAATATCTTCAAATCCTCAGGCAGATTTTTCAAATGGTCAAGTGTCGTTGTCGTCAGGAAAGTCTGCGTTTTCCCGATGGAAGTCTCCAGAAGATTGAGCTGGCGCTCATTGTCAAGCTCGCTCATGACATCATCAAGCAGCAGAATCGGATACTCGCCGGTTTCAGCCTGAATCAGCTCAATTTCAGCCAGTTTCATTGAGAGGGTGACGGTGCGCTGCTGGCCCTGACTGCCGAAGCTGGCGGCGTTGATGTTATTGACGAGAAACTGCAGGTCGTCGCGGTGAGGGCCAATTGTGGTCTGGCGGCGGGCGATATCTTTCTGGCGCACGGCTTTTAATTCGGCCGCAAAATCTTCCTTGACGGACTTAACATACAAAATGTCCAAATTCTCAGTTTGATGCGTGAGCTGCAGATGAATCGCAGCCGCTGTCTTTGCCAGATTTTCGACAAATTTTGTCCTTGCGTCCATAACTTTACAGCCGAAGTTGACAAGCTGTTCATCCATAACATCAAGAAAAACAGGGTCAATTTTCTGGCTGAATTCTTTGAGATAGGCGTTCCGTTCACGCAGGGCACGGTTGTAGCGCATAGAGTCATAAAGATAAATGGCCTTGATTTGTCCAAGTTCCATGTCGATGAAGCGGCGGCGCTTGGCAGGTGCACCTTTGACCAGTTCAAGGTCTTCAGGGGCAAACATGACGACATTCAGCTGGCCAATGTAGTCCGCGATACGTTTCTCCGGAAGATGATTGACCTTAGCTCTACGCCCGTGTTTGTCCAGCTGGATTTCCAGCGGAATCTTACTGCCGCGCTTTTCGATTTCACCGCTGACACGCATTCCTTCGCTTCCCCATCTGATGAGCTCGGAATCGTGACTGGTTCTGTGACTGCGAGTGAGCGCCAAAAAATAAATGCTCTCTAGAATGTTGGTTTTACCCTGAGCATTTTGTCCGAGAAATATATTCAGATTCGGATGAAAATTCAGCATGAGATTTTCATAGTTTCTGAAATTTTTCAGTTGTATCTTATTGAGTTTCATTTGTGGAAGGGCGATTTCGGTTTTTTAGGCTGGCTCTGTTTTACTGAATTTAACTGTTCTCTGATTTTGAAATTTTTCTCGAGCTGCTTGATTTCTGCACGTTCGGCCAATTCTTCGGCGTCGGCCTGCTCAAATTTCACGGTAAGTTCGTACCCTGGCAACTCTAAACGGTCTCCTGCGTAGATTTTCTTGCCGCGGCGATTTTCAGCCTCACCGTTATAAAAAATCTCCCCGGCATTTTCCGCCAGAAAAAGCTTGGCCTGACCGCCGGTTTCAATGAGCCCGAGCTCCTTCAGCGCCTGCCCTAAGGTAATGTAGTCGTCATAAATTGTAATGGTTTCCATGGGAATGGAATCGGCCGATGCCAAGTCAATATTTCTCATAAGATGATTGTAGCAAAAAAGTCGTGAAATATGCTAAAATAGAGGCTATGATAGACGCTAAGACGAAAACTGTAAAATTAGCGGAAGGCGTGAATCTGCACCTCCTGCCGAGTGAGAAATTTAAAACTATTCACATGATGGTGCGCTTTCGCGAGCCGCTTTCACGGGAAACGCTGGCCGAGAGGGCATTGCTGTCAAATCTTTTGACGCTGGCGGACGCGAAGTATCCGAATCCTAAGGATTTTCAGGCGGCGCTGTCCATGAATTTCGGGATGCGCCTGGGCGCGGGCGTGACTTCAAAAGGACGACAGCACAATCTGACTTTCGGCGTGAATGTGGTCGAGCCGCGATTTGTCGGCGAAGATACGCTGAAAATCGGCTTAGAGCTGCTGCACGACGCGATTTTTGAGCCGCTGCTGGCTGACGGAAAATTCGAGCCGCAGCTTTTCGAGTTGGTCAAAACCAACGGCCTGCACGATTTGGAGTCGCTGAAAGATGATAATGCCTATGTGGCGGCCGTCAAGCTAGAGGAGCTGTTCTATGCGGATGAAAATATGTCAACGCCGTCTCACGGGACAGTTGAACTGTTTAAAAAAGTAGATGCTGTGCGGCTTTATGACTATTATTTGACCATGCTGGCGACGAATTCAGTGGATATTTTCGTGTTGGGGGATGTCGCAGAAGCAGAGCTTATCAGGGATTTTGAAAGCTGGAAATTTGCCGACCGGCCGGCACTGGATGAAAATAAGATTTTTTACAGTCAGGCAGTAACTGACGAAAAAGTTAGTATTGAAAGCAAGGAGGCCTACCAGTCACAGCTTATCATGGCCTGGTCAATGCCGATTCAATACGGCGACAGCGATTATGCGGCGCTGCAGGTCTTTAACGGGCTTTACGGCAGTCAGCCGAATTCCAAGCTCTTCAGTGTTGTCCGCGAGCAGGAAAGTCTGGCTTACGGGATTGGCTCACGTTTTGACAGCTTTACCGGCATGATGACCGTGACGGCCGGCGTGGATGCAGAAAATCTGGAGCATGTGCGCAATCTGACCTTGTCTCTGCTTGAAGAGATGAAAAGTGGCGATTTCAGCGCGGCAGACCTGGCACAAACCAAGGCACTCTTAAGAAACGGCTACATCGCAGGACAAGACAGTGCTGCGTCTCAGCTGGAGCTGGCCTTTGTCTCAAATATACTGCCCGAGCGCACGAAGTCGGCTGAAGACTGGCTGGCCAGCTTGGAAGCGGTCAGTGCTGAAGATGTTCAGCGGGTGGCGCAGAAACTGATTCTGCAGGCGACATACATGCTGAAAGCTCAGCTTGAGGAGGCTGAAGTCAATGAATAAATCTTGTGGAGAAAAAATCGGAGCTGGCAAATGATTGAAAAATATTATGAACATATCGATGAAACTTTGTTTA
The DNA here is from genome assembly GCF_054658595.1 of Lactovum odontotermitis. Taxonomy (NCBI): domain Bacteria; kingdom Bacillati; phylum Bacillota; class Bacilli; order Lactobacillales; family Streptococcaceae; genus Lactovum; species Lactovum odontotermitis. The sequence continues at coordinate 257,804 of NZ_BAAGGQ010000001.1, read as the reverse complement.
CGGACAAGCTGTCCAATGGTCTGACGGTTTATTATCTGCCAAAACCAGGCAGGAGCAAGACCTACGGCATTTTCCGGACAAATTTCGGCTCTTTGGACATTTCTTTTGACGGCAAAACTTATCCGGCCGGCATTGCCCATTTTCTGGAGCATAAGCTTTTCGAGAAAGAAGAGGGCGATGTGATGCTGAAGTTCGGTGCGCTGGGTGCCCAGACGAACGCCTTTACAAGTTTTAGCCGGACGGCCTATCTTTTCATGGGCTCTGAAAATATTCCTGAAAATGTTGAATTACTGCTGAATTTTGTTCAAGAGCCGTACTTTACGGAGGCTTCTGTCCATAAAGAGCAGGGCATCATCACGCAGGAAATCCAGATGTATCAGGATGACCCGGACTGGAAGCTCTACGCGGGTCTGCTGGCCTCACTCTATCCGAATTCGCCGCTGGCCCAGGACATTGCGGGAACGCCGGAATCAATCGCCGAGATTACGCCGGAGATGCTCTATGAGAATTACCGGACCTTCTATCAGCCCTCCAATATGTCCCTATTTTTGACAGGGCCATTCGATGTCAATGAAATTTCTGCGCTGGTGCGTGAAAATCAGGCGGACAAGGAATTTTCGTCCGTGAAAATAGAGCGTGCGCCGCTGGCTTTTGAGCCTGCTGTTCCATTTTCAGAAATTTCCATGGAAGTTTCTGATACCAAACTCGGACTGGGCTTGCGCGGCAATAATGCGGTTGAAGATGAAGAAGCACTGGAATATCGCATCTCAATGCTGATTTTCTTCGCTATGATTTTCGGCCGGACAGGGGAATTTTTCGAAGAAGCCTACAAAAGCGGCCTACTTGATGACAGTTTCAACTATGAATTTGAGTACAGTCCGCAGTTTCAATGTCTGCTCATCACTCTTGACACAAAAAATCCTGAAAAGCTGTCGAAAATCTTGCAAGAACAATTGAAAAAGTATAAAATGAGAAGTGACACAAACTTGGCCCATTTTGAGCTGCTTCGCCGTCAAATGCTCGGAAACTACATTGAGTCACTGAACTCTTTAGAGCATATTGCCAATGAATTCGTGGCAATGCCTGCAGATTCAAGCAAAACTTTATTTGATGTTTTGGACGTCTTGTCAACTATCACTTTTGAAAAGACGCTGAAATTTGCAGAAAAGTTCCTGAAAGACGCTGAAACTTCAATATTTATTATTCGGCCAAAAAATTAAGACAGAATCGGCAATTTTGTCTGAGAATTTATCGGTGTTCAGAGAGCTTTACCAGCTTTTGCCAGGTAAAACTCAGACGCACACCGAAAGGTATTAAAAGACAAAGGAGGGAAAATGGTACAAAAAGCTATTGGTACATTGCTCAAAGAGCGACGAACCAAGCTGGACTGGAGCCTGGACAAGGCAGAAAAACAGACTTCAATCAAAAAAATTTATATCAGCGCGCTTGAAACAGACAATTACAGCGTTTTTCCCGGTCCTTTCTACGTACGCGCCTATCTTAAGCAGTATGCCCAGCGTCTGGAGCTCGATGTCGATGCGATTCTTGATGCGTTTGACAAAGGCATTCCAGTCGAAGTCGAAGGTCCTTTTGAAGACACGGGTAACTACCGCTTCATCCGCCCGGACGAGCGCGAGCTCCTTCCCAGCGAGGAGGATGAGCAGCCGCAGAACTGGTTTCAGCGCTACCTGCCGGTTATCTTGTTATCATCATTTGCAATTATTATTCTAATCGCGGTCACTGCCATTGTTTTAATCAATTTCCCGAAAGAGGCAAAGGTTCTACCTGAAAATTACAGCATGTCGCAAAGCTCTACCAGCTCGAGCTCCAGTCCCGCGACAGGCATCAGCCATTCCGCCGACGGTGCCAGCATCCAAGTCAAATCCGGCAAAAATCCGCTTGTCTTAACCTTTAGGCTCAATGGCGGCTTATCAGCCGCGACAGTCAATGTTTCAGGCACTGTGAGTCAGACAGCCAGTCTAACGGCTGCGGCGCCGAGTGCAACCATCACACTGGAAGAAAATGTGACCACAACGACTTTAACGCTTAGTGATTACAGGTCTCTCAGCATTCTGATTAACGAGCAGCCCCTCAGCCTCGCGGATGTTCCCAATCCGCCGAACACGCTTACTTTGGAAATAACTTACTAAATGAAAAAAGAAAAATTACCAAATCAGTTAACGATGATTCGAATCTTCATGATTCCGGTTTTCGTGATTCTCTTCTATCTCCCGCAGGGCAGCAGTTTTCAGGGAATTCTGTCTCACGGCCATAGCTCTGTCATTTGGGTCATCGCAGCCATTGTTTTCGCTCTGGCCTCCTTTACGGACTGGCTTGACGGACACTTGGCGCGCAAATGGCATGTGGTCAGCAACTTCGGCAAATTCGCCGACCCGCTGGCGGACAAAATGCTGAATATGGTGGCCTTTGTCGTCCTGGTGGCGGTGAATATCGTGCCCATCTGGGCGGTGGCAATCATTGTCTGCCGTGAACTGGCAGTGACGGGTCTGCGTTTGCTTCTAGTCGAGCAGGGCGGCGTTGTCATGGCAGCTGCGATGCCTGGAAAAATTAAGACAGCGACGCAGATGACCTCGGTGATTTTCCTTTTTCTGGGAAATCCCTTCTACATCGGGACTGTTCTCTTTTACATCTGTGTTTTCTTTACAATATATTCAGGCTATGACTACTTTGCAAAGAATATGTCAGTGTTTAAAAATCCAGACTGACGATAATGTTTCCCGCAGTGCTTACATTCTAACCGGTAACCACTGTCAAATCAGTTAATAGAATCGCCAGCGGCGATTTTAAATATAGAAGCAGGAATTTATGAAATTACAAAAACCCAAAGGCACACAGGATATTTTCGGAAAAAATGCAGAGCTGATGACGCAGATTAATGCGCTGGCTGCGGCAACTTTTGAGAATTATAATTTTAAGCAGATTGAAACGCCGGTTTTTGAGGACTATGAGCTTTTCAGCCGCTCCTCCGGCGAGACTTCGGATATTGTCACGAAGGAAATGTATGATTTTCAGGATAAGGGCGGCCGTCATATTGCGCTGCGCCCTGAGGGAACGGCTTCGGTTGTTCGGGCTTATCTGGAAAATAAGTTTTTTGCGCCCGAAATCCAAAAGCCGGTGAAACTCTGGTACTCTGGCCCGATGTTCCGTTATGAGCGTCCGCAGTCCGGGCGTTTGCGCGAGTTTCATCAAATCGGCGTGGAAGTTTTCGGCGCAAAAAATCCGGCAATTGATGCGGAGACAATTATCATGGCGGCCGATTTCTTTAACACACTAGGGCTCGCAAATTTGAAAATTCATCTGAATTCTATCGGCGACGGTGAATCCCGGGCGGCTTACCGCAAGGCGCTGGTTGATTATCTGGAGCCGTTTCGAGACCGGCTTTCGGCTGATTCTCAGCGTCGTCTGGACGAGAATCCTCTGCGCATTCTGGACAGCAAGGACAAAGAGGATAAGGTCTTCCTGGAAAAGGCACCGTCAGTGCTGGATTATCTGAATGAAAATTCGAAAAATCACTTTGATTCTGTCTGTGAGATTCTTGAGGCAGCAGATGTCGAGTATGTGATTGACAGTACGATGGTACGCGGGCTGGATTATTATACAGACACTGTTTTTGAAATCATGGCTGTGGCTGATGGACAGGAGATGGCAATCTGTGCAGGCGGGCGTTATGATAAGCTGGTTGAATATTTTGAGGGGCCAGATACGCCTGCCTTCGGTTTTGCACTGGGTGTTGAGCGCCTGCTTCTGATTCTGGACACGCAGGATGTTGACTTAGCGGCTGAGGCTGGTTTACATGCTTATGTGGCTGTGTTGGGCGATGGGGCGAATATTGAGGCGAGCAAGCTGGTTTCGTCGCTTCGGACGCAGGGCTATAGTGTCGACAGGGATTATCAGAACCGCAAACTGGCTGCACAGTACAAGTCGGCCGATGCTTATGGGGCGGATTTGATTATCACCCTAGGCGAAAATGAAGTGCTGAAAAGGGTTGCAAAGGTCAAGAATTCGCAAAATCGTGAGGAGCATGAGTATCCTTTGGCCGAGCTTTACTCAGACTTTGCCTCGATTTACGAGGCGCTGGTTATGGGCGAATAAAAATGAATAGAAATTCGGAGATTATTTTATGAAAAGAACATGTTATGCTGGCCAAGTCAAGCTGAGTCAGGTCGGACAGGAAATTACGCTGAAGGGCTGGGTCGACCGTCGCCGCGACCTCGGCGGCCTGATTTTTGCGGATTTGCGTGACCGTGAAGGGATTATGCAGATTGTTTTTAATCCGCGTCAGGTTTCGGAGGAAGTAATGGCGCAGGCCGAGAAGCTTCGGGCCGAGTTTGTGATTGAGGTGACAGGAACTGTTGTCAAGCGTGACCAGGTCAACGAAAAGCTGGCAACTGGTGAAGTCGAGCTGCACGTGTCAGAATTGACTGTTCTCGCTGCTTCGCAGACGCCGCCATTTGAAATAAAGGACGGCAATGAAGTCTCGGATGAATTGCGCATGCGCTACCGCTACCTTGATTTGCGCCGTCCGGACATGTTGTCGAATCTTCGTCTGCGCCATCATGTCACGCACGAAATCCGCAATTACATGGATGAATCCGGCTTTATTGACGTTGAGACGCCTATGCTGGCGAAGTCGACGCCGGAGGGGGCGCGTGACTATCTGGTGCCGTCCCGTGTCAATAATGGGCATTTCTACGCTCTGCCGCAAAGTCCGCAGATTACCAAGCAGCTTCTGATGGGCGCTGGTTTTGACCGTTATTATCAGATTGTCAAATGTTTCCGCGATGAGGATTTGCGCGGCGACCGTCAGCCGGAGTTCACGCAGGTCGACCTTGAGACCAGTTTTCTGGATGAAGATGAGATTCTGGAGCTTACCGAAGGACTTTTAGCACATGTGATGAAAAAGGTAATGGGTGTAGAATTGTCCTTGCCTCTGCCGCATATGACTTGGGCGCATGCGATGAATTTTTACGGCTCAGACAAGCCGGATACACGCTTTGAGATGCTTCTGACTGATTTGACCGAGGACCTGCATGGCTTGGACTTCAAAGTCTTCAGCGAAGCTGAAGCGGTCAAGGCAATTGTGGCTAAGAATCTGGCGGATAAATATTCTCGAAAAGACATTGATAAGCTGACAGAGCTGGTCAAGCAGAACGGCGCGCATGGTCTGGCCTGGGTCAAAGTCGAAAAGGGCGAATTGTCCGGCTCTGTGGCGAAGTTCCTGACTTTGTCGGATTTGGCAAAGCTGGACCTTGCTGACAATGACCTGGTCTTCTTCGTGGCGGATAAGCTGGATGTTGCCAACAATGCTCTAGGTGCGCTGCGCCTGCATATTGGACGGACGCAGGGCTTGATTGACCAGAGCAAGTTTAATTTCCTCTGGGTTGTGGACTGGCCGCTCTTTGAATGGTCAGACGAGGAAAACCGTTATATGTCAGCGCATCATCCATTTACGCTGCCGACGGAAGAAACGGTTGAATTTTTGACGGCAGATGGAAGCCGTCAGGATTCTGATTTGAGAAAAGTGCATGCGCATGCTTATGATATTGTTTTGAACGGCTATGAGCTGGGCGGCGGCTCGCTTCGTATTCACACGCGCGAGCTGCAGGAGAAGATGTTTACGGCGCTTGGATTCAGCAAGGAATCGGCTGAGGAGCAGTTCGGCTTCTTGATGGAAGCTTTTGACTTCGGATTTCCGCCGCATGGTGGTCTGGCGATGGGCCTTGACCGTTTTGTCATGCTGCTGGCCGGTAAGGACAACATCCGCGAGGTCATTGCCTTTCCGAAGAACAAGCGCGCGGTTGACCCGCTGACGCAGGCACCGAGTCCTGTGGCGGACAAGCAGCTTGATGAGCTTCATATTGAAGTGAAGACAGATTGATTTAATTTGTACAGATTTTGGCGGCGCTGTATGATGTAATGTGTTGTGCAGTGCGTTTACTCCTAAGAATTGGGCAAACTGATTTCTACAAAACATGAAAAATAAATTTCTAAATTCTGCTGATTTTGACCTTTCACGCTTTATTGACAGAACTTCAGCAGCTGTGGTTTACGGGATTGTATCGGCGATTGCACTGAATTTTTTCCTGCAGCCTGGTGATGTTTACTCCAGCGGCGTGACGGGTATTTCACAGATTGTTTATACTCTTCTGGTACGCGGTTTCGGCTCAGAGCCAATTCCGATTTCGCTGATTATCTGGCTTTTGAATTTGCCTCTCCTGATTTTGGCTTGGCTTATGCTGGGTAAAAAGTTTACACTTTACACCTTTATGTCAATTAGTCTGAGCTCGGTCTTTATTCAGCTGATTCCGAAAATGACGCTCACCACAGACCCGACGATTAATGCGATTTTCGGCGGTGTGCTGATGGGGCTTGGAGTGGGCTATGTCCTGCGAAACGGTATTTCCAGCGGCGGAACCGACATTGTCAGTTTGATTGTCAAGAAGAGAACGGGGATGACGGTCGGTTTTCTGAGTACGATTGTCAATGGTGTGATTATCATTACAGCAGGGGCGCTCTTTGGCTGGCCGCACATGTTTTATTCGCTTATTTATGTTTTTGTTAACGGCCGTCTTGTGGATGCAGTTTTCAATCGTCAGAAGAAGATGCAGGTGACGATTGTGACGAAGTATCCTGATGATGTACGTGACGCTATTTTTAATCATTTAAGCCGCGGTGTGACTTTTATCCGCGGTGCCGAGGGAGGCTACACGCATTCCCGTGAAACAGTGATGCTGACCGTGGTGACGAATTCTGAATATGCGGAATTCAAAGAGGCCATGAGAGAATCAGACCCGCAGGCGTTTGTGACGCTTGCTCAAAACATCCGAGTGCTCGGAAATTTCGACGAAGAAAAAAATACTGAATGAAAAATTTTATTTTAAAACATTTTGTGAATCTGCTCTGGATTACGCTGGGGACGGGGATTTATTCTTTTGGCTTTGTAAAGCTGAACATGGCGAATCACCTGGCCGAGGGCGGCGTTTCTGGTATTAGCCTGATTGCGCATTTTCTGGCTGGCATCAATCCGTCAATTACGACGCTGGTGCTCAATGTGCCGCTTTTAATCATCGGCTATCGCTTTTTAGGGCGCCGTTTATTTACTTTTACAGTCTACGGCATCGCGGTTCTGGCAATCTGGATTTGGCTCTGGCAGCTTGTGCCTTTTCAAATCAAAGTGGACGGCGATTTCCTGATTGCGGCTCTGCTGGCCGGTATTTTTTCCGGCATTGGTCTGGGACTTGTTTTCAGAAACGGCGGGACAACGGGCGGAACAGATATTATTGCCCGGCTGATTCAGGATAGGAATGGTGTGCCTTTGGGGCGGACAATGATGATTGCGGATTCCTTTGTCTTGGCGGCTTCGCTGAGTTATGTTGACTTAAAGCACATGATGTACACTTTGATTTGCAGCTTTGTGGCCAGCCAGGTGCTGGAATTAGTGCAGTCAGGCGGCTACACTGTGCGCGGCATGCTGATTGTGACACGCTTTCCGGAAGAACTGGCGAAAAAAATTCAGACAGATATGGGACGCGGTGTGACTTTTCTGAACGGTCAGGGCGGCTTTTCCCGTGAGGATATGAAAGTGATTTATGTCGTACTGAACCCGCGCGAAATTCAGGAGACCAAGCTGATGATTCAAAAGATTGATGACAAGGCCTTCACAACGATTATCAACGTGCACGAGGTAATGGGCGACTTTGTGCACTCAAACAGCCGCTATCGGGTGTGACAGCAGCTGGAGCGGCCCCTGCAATAAGAAAGGCTAGAGGTACTCTAAAATCATGGACATTTTACAAAATCAGAACAATGGTTCAAAAGTATTTGAAAAGTTAGGCGTTGAGCTTCCGCCGGAAAATTTGAAGCTGAAAAAGGTTGAATCTCCAGCAGTTTCAGAGAATAATCTGCGCCTGAAGAAGCCGCCTGTGGATTTGCCGGCTGAGGCTAAGATTGAGAAGAGACCAAAGGATAAAATAAAAAAGAAAAAGTAAAATAAAAAGAGCAGCCGTTAAATCTGCTCTTTTATAAAATCGTCAAAAATTTGATTGACTTGTTCAGGATTTTCCGCCTGATTGACTGCCACTTTAATCTTAGCGGCGCCTTTGGCGCCCTTTAAGTAGTAACTGGCCTGAGAGCGAAATTCGAGCGTCGCCAGGTGCTCGCCGTGGAGCTTGACGAGCCGCTCCAGATGAAGCTTCGCGGTTTCCAGCTTTTCTGTGAGCGGCGGCTCTGGAAGAAGTTCACCGCTTTCAAAATAGTGTGCTGTACGCCGGAGCATCCAGGGATTGCCCAGGGCAGCACGCCCAATCATGACGGCCGTAACGCCGGTCTCATCAATCATGCGTTTCGCATCTTCGGGCGTTTTTACGTCGCCGTTGCCGATGACGGGAATTTTCACAGCGTCTGTGAGTTTGGCCAGCCAGTGCCAGTTTTCCTGCGCACTGCCTTTGTAGGCCTGAGCCTTGGTGCGTGTGTGCATGGCGACAGCTGCGCCGCCCGCCGCCTCAATGGCTTTGGCGTTCTCGACAGCATAGAGGTGGTCAGCGTCCCAGCCGATGCGGATTTTCACGCTTAAAGGAATGGAGATGGCCTGGCTGACGGCGGAAACGACGCGATAAACCTTGTCCGGGTCAAGCAGTAAACGGCTGCCGGCCTCATTTTTCGTGACTTTCGGCACAGGACAGCCCATGTTAATGTCAATGATGTCAGCCGTTGTGTTGGCTTCAACAAATTTGGCCGCTTCAATCAGCGTGTCGGCTTCGCCGCCGAAAATCTGAATGCTGAGCGGATGCGGTACGCCTTCGAAATCAAGCATGTCGAGGGTTTTTTTATTACGAAATTCGATGCCTTTGTCAGAAATCATTTCTGAGACAACAAGACCAGCGCCGAATTCTTTCGCGGTGGTAAGAAAAGCTTTATTCGTAATCCCTGCCATCGGCGCGAGCACAATGCGGTTGGGAATCTCGACACTGCCGATTTTGTAGCTGCCGGTGTATTCTGTATTGCGAGTCATAAAAAATATTTTAGCATTTTCTTTGCAAAATGACGAGAAACTAGTTTTCAGTTCTGTTTTCATCAAGAATCAGGCCATTTAGTTCTTCCTCCGAGAAATCATAAGTCCGCCCGCAGAATTGGCAGACAACTTCAGCCCCGTGATTCTCTTCAATCATGGCAGTAATTTCAGCAGGGCCGAGCGAGCGGATGCCTTCACGGAAACGGGTCTTGCTGCAGTCACATTTGAAGGCCAGAGGGCTTTCTGTCAGAACTTTATATTTCATATCGCCGTAAATCGCCGGCAGGATTTGCTCAATCGTCAGATCTGACAAGGCCGGCATCGCTTTAATCTGTTTCTCCATGTTAGCAATTTCTTCGTCGCTCGCTTCCGGTAAGGCCTGTAGAAGAAAGCCGGCGGCTGATTTGACGGAGTCAGAATCTTCATTCAGTGTAACATTGACGCCGACAGAGCTTGGTGTCTGCTCAGACTGCAGAAAATACCAGGCCAAATCCTCACCGATTTCTGCAGAGATAAGGTCGACTTGACCAGTGTAGCTAGTGCGCAGCCCCATGTCCTTGCTGACAATCAGCTGGCCGTTGCCGATGAGCCCGCCCACCAGAATTTCACCCGTTGAAGTCCGCCGGTAATCAAGGTCAGGATTTTTGACATAGCCTTTGACATTGCCCGACGCATCAGCCACAGCCAGTGTATAGCCCATCGGCCCATCGCCGATGACTTTGACAGTAATCTTGGCATTGCCTTTTTCCAAAGCGCCTAAAATCTGCGCCGCAATCAATGTGCGCCCGAGTGCAACTGTCGATGAGGCCATTGTCTCGTGACGTCGCTGCGCTTCGGCGACAGTTTCTGTGGAATCTAGTGCAAAAGCACGGAAATGTCCATTTTCAGAGATTGATTTAATTATTTTGTCCATGTGTTTCCTTATTCTGATTTATCTTAAGCATAAGAGCATTATAACAAATTCGGCGGAACTTTGATATAATTAGTTAAAATGATGAAGTTTCTGCAAATTAATTTTGAGAAGTTTAACGGTATTGATTCGATTAGGGTTGATAGTTATTTGCAGTCACTGCCGTTTGCGAATTATTTGCTCATGGACTGCCGCAGTATCACATCTGCGGAGCTGTTGCAGTTGTTAAGGCAGGTGCGGACACGCTATATTATTTATGCTTACCCGAGTCAGCAGCAGTCGGCTGAATTAGAAGTTTTAGGGCATTTTGATTTGACGGAAATCTGGGAAGATTCTGATTTCATCGAACGTTTGACTTTTATGTTTGACGATTTGCTTCAAACGCAAGGATTTTCGGCTTTGCCGGATGAGGCTGCTCGTATAAGAGATGATTTTCCTGGGCGTATCGAGCGTCTGGGACGTTATGAAATGCTTGTTGAAGGCAGTTTTCCGGAGGAGACGGTTTTGCTGGATTTTCAGCGGATGGTCAGAAATTGGGGAAAAACTGTATTTGTGATGCCCTTCCGCCGTTTTTATAACGCACCTGGTCTGCATCGGCTGACCTTTGATTATGCGACGACTGGCGACTTGCAGATTATCTACATCATTTATACGCTGGACCATACTGGAAAATTACTGAAAACAGATAGAATTACAAGCAAAGAATACATTTTTGAAGCCATGAAAAATGTGGAATTTCGCGGGCAGATTTTGTTAAAAGGCACGGGAGAAGCGCGTTTGGGAAAGGTCTGGACTTATAAGGATAAGCTGAACCTGGGCTGGTTCCAGGCGGGTGACCAGCGCACGGAAACTGAGGACGGTGAATTTATTCATTCTTTATATTTGCCGGGGAAGCGGCGGGGAAAGCTGATTGTCGGCTTTTCGGGTAATTTATCTGAGCTGCCGCATTATGAACGGCAGTCGATGGCGAATTACGGCTTTCCAGTCCTGTTGTTCTGTGATTTGCGCGGGCGGGGCGGTGCCTTTCATATCGGGAAAATTGATGATAAGAGTTATGAGAAATCAGTCACTGGTTTGATTGATGCAGAACTCATCCGTCTGAAATTAACTCGTGGTGACTTGGTTATGGTTGGCTGGTCAATGGGCTCATTTCCGGCAATGTATTATGGTATGAAAATGCAGGCCGGTGATGTGATTGCGGCAAAACCTCTGCTTCATATCGGCAGCATTACTGAAAAAGTTGAAGTGGCTTTTCGGACCGAGCCGTCTATGATTGCGGCGCGTGAATATCTGAGCGGCCGTTATGTGCCTGAGGATACGGAGCAGCTAAATCAGATTATCGAGAGTTGTCTGGGTCAATCAGATTTATCGAAGATTAGATTTTATAGTTTTATCATGAAAAATGATGAACTTGATTATTGCAAGCCGTTTTTTGAAAAATTGCAGAAAACTGCAAAGTCTGTTGAGATTGTTGAGGAAGCAGGTTTTCATCCTGAAAAAATTCCGGAGATGAGTCGCTGGATTGATAGAATTCTGGATAATTTAACCGAGGGTTTGTGATATAATTATAGTTATACTTTGTGGAGCAGTGCCCTTAAGGAACTTATCTATCTAAAAAGCAGGACATGGAGGAAAAATGATTTTTATAATCGGGGAGTATGGGGTTTACAACCGTGATGCGGCGATTTTCGGAATAAAGTCGTTATTTGATAAAAAGGGAATTGACTGCCAGGTTATCACGCCTTCTATTGACATTAAGCAGCAGAAAAACCGGGCAGCGGCTCTCTCAAATTTTAAACAGGGAACGATCTGGTCAATTTATGATTGTTTTACCGGCCGTACGATGCTTGATGAGGAAAGGCTGACGCCGGCAGATTTTGAGGTGCCTGAGGGCTTTTTGGCTGAGACGGGCTTTGCTTCGCTGCGTTACCAGAAAAAAGGGGAAGCTCTGGAGCTGAAGCTGCGTGCGGACGGCAGTATTGAATCCGTCGAGCATTTTGAGCGGGGGGAGCTGGTCAGCCGGGATGTTTATGATGACGGCGGCCAACTTGTCGCTTATGAGTACCCCATGGGCGAGGACACTTTGTCAAAACTGCTGGACATGCGTGGCGACACTGTTTTTGAGCTTTATTTGACGGGGAAATACCGTAAGGTTACGAAAATCAGATATGTCCGTGAGAAATTGGATTTCTTGTCGGAAACGGCATTTTGGGAATGGGCATTTTTACAGCTTCTGAAAAATAAACAGGACAATGATTTGTTTTTCATCATGAATGAAAGCTTTAGAAAAGCGATTGTTACCAGCAATTTCAGTAAAATCGGAGTTTGTCTTCTGGTCACTCAGCCTCTGGATGAAAATAAACTCCAGGATATTCAGTTTGACCATTATGAGAAACTCATTTTCAACAGCCATGATGAACTGAATAAAATCGCAGTCAGATTTGATGAGAGCACCAGCAGTAAGCTTTATTGGAACAATTTCATTGCAACTGAGCTGCTGATGCCGAATTATGAGTTAGAAACTTTTCCTGTTTTTCTGAATTTGGGCAGTCCGTCCGATACTGTCAATTTTGAAGAAGTGGCGGAATCGCTCATCGAGATTCTTGAAACAGAAGCTAAAGTGAGCTTTACGATTGAGTTTTCACTGCTGCGAGACCAGGTCGATTTTTTAAATCTGCTTAAGAGCAAGGGCTTGACGGATGAGGAGATTAAAGCGCGCATCACTGCACTGACACGGCCTTTCCCTGAAAATCGTGCGACAGCGATGGCAGCTTCGATTCTTTATATTCATTATCAAAATTCTGAAATAATTTCTCAGCCTTTAATGCTGGCGATTGCAGGGGAGAAGCCAATTCTAGCTCTGAAGGGGGACCCGCTGCTGAATGATTATCTTGAAGATAATAACGGCAAGATGATTTCTGAAACCTCATTATCGCGCTTGATTAAGCAAATCGTTTATGATGTGGAATTTATCAAGTACGTGGCGCCGAATCCGGATTTAACGCGCGAGAAGTTTTCAGATAAGCCGACTATAGAACGCTGGCTTGAAATTTTTGATGACAAAGGACAAAAAATTTGACAGTTTATCATATCAATAAGGGCATTGGACCGTCATCGAGCGGCATTGAGTATGCCCAGAAATATCGTTTTGATTTGGTTAAGGATTTTCCGGAGCGTCAATTCTTTGTGTTCTGTGACTATATTTACAGCAACTATACTCGTTTTACGGATAATATCGGCATTGACATGGATTATACGCTGAATGCTTATAAGTTCTTGGCGGGACAGGAAAATCATCGTTCGAGCTATACTGTCGGGGATTTCGCGGCTGAGATTCCGGCTGATTTTGAGCGTGAGCAGGAAAATAATCTGTCTGTTACTTTCAAGAAAGGCAGTCTGCATTATAAGGTATGGCTGATTCCTGCTTTGGGCGAGGGTATCGTTGACCGGGTGGACACGATTGTAGGCGGGCGTCTGCTGCAGGTGGCGCATTATAGTGACCGTCTGACAAATATTGATTATTATAACGGCAAGGAGGTTTTCTGCCGTTATTTCTACAATGAAGCGGGCGAATTGACGCTGCGCCAGTTTTTACATGAGGGAAAAATTGTTCTGACTTTGCTTGATGACCTTGTTCTGCAGGGAATCAGTGAATTTTACAATGAATTTTTCCGCCGCCTGAACTTTGGCAGCCAGGATATTGTCATCATTGACCGCAGTACGGATTTAGGTGCTGAGCTGTTAATGAATAAAAATGAGGCCAAGTTTGTGGTGGTGGTACATGCGGAGCATTTCAATACGCGTATGAGTGATGAAAACTGGGTGCTTTGGAATAATTATTACGAGTATGTTTTTACAAATTATCAGTTTATTGATTATTTTGTCGTTTCGACGGATAAGCAGAAAGAGCGTTTGTCTGCTCAATTTGCCAGCTACGGCCATCCAGAGTCAAAAGTTCTGACGATTCCGGTGGGAACGGTGGCGGCTCTGTCGGACGGCACTCTGGTTGAAGCGAATAAATATAAATTTCTGACCGCAAGTCGTTTGGCGAATGAAAAACATATTGATGTGCTGGTAAAGGCAGTCGCGCAGGCGAAGAAGTTCCTGCCGGAGCTGGAGTTCCATGTCTACGGTGCAGGCGGTCTGCAGGGCAATTTGTCCGAGCTGATTAAACAGCTTGATGCTGGAGATTTTATCAAAATGGAGGGTCATCAGAAGATGACTGCGAAGCTTTACGAGCAGTACGGCGGTTATTTAACTGCTTCGGGCTCTGAAGGCTTCGGCTTGACCATTCTTGAAGCGGTCGGTGCCTGTCTGCCGATTATCGGTCTGAATGTGGATTACGGAAACACAGAGTTCATTGAAGATGGCGTCAATGGCTATCTGCTTGAGCGCGGCAGTGAGGAAGAACAAGTTCAGCTTTTTGCTGCATCGATGACGAAAATGGTCAATGAATTGGATTATTCCGCCGCCGTCAAATTTGACCAGGAAAAGGCAGCTCCTTATTTATCTGAAAATGTCAGCCGTGACTGGCGCAATTTATATGATTTATGCTTGAGTGGAGGCCATGCGAGTGATGAATAAAAAGACTGCAGCAAAATTAGTTCTGACTGACTTCTATCATCAGCCGACGCAGCGTTTTCTGGCAAGTTTGACATCGGCGGGAATCCCCTACAGGCATGTTAACATTAACTATGACGGTTTTATGCCGAATGAGCTGATGAATCCTTTTGCGCACCTTATTGGCGCTGAGGGTCTGCCTGACAAGGATTTGCACTATAATCAGGTCAAAGTGCCGGAATATGATGAAATTCGCAATCTTGACGGCAGCAAGGCTGAAATTCTTCGCGGCGACAGAGTTGTGGGCTATATCTATTATGCGCCGCACAGCTGGCGTTTAGTTCGGGAAGTGGTCTGGCTGAGCCGCTCGGGCAAGCCGACGATTGCCTATCGTTATAATCGTCAGGGCTTCAAGTTTGCTGAGCTGCTCTACGATTATGAGGGTAAAGAGGTGAAGACGCTCTATTTCAATGCTGAGGGCAAGCAGGTTCTGACGGTGGATACGGCGAGCCGGGTCATGCTTGGGGAAAATCAGATTTTTCCGACTTTGACCGACTTTGTCAAGGATTATCTGTCAAACTTTTTAGACGGAGTGGACGAAATTTTGATTAATTCAATGTCGACGCCTTTCTTTGCGGTGAATCAGCTGCCTGAAATCAATTCCAGCCTCTACTTTCAAGAAACTATTCACAAGGAAATTCCCGGAAACATGCAGCAGATATTGGCCGGTAAATCTTCAGTCAAACGGATTCTCTTTGAAAATGCCCGGGAAATGGCCAAAGTTCAGCATTTGTCGCCGGAAAATGCTGTCCGGATTGATTACTTGGGCGCAATTGAGAAATTCACACGCGAAAACAAATTCCGTCCGGCTGCACTGACCGTCACCCGCAGCGACCAGATTCTTTACGATGGGACAATTGCCAAAGTTCTGTCCGAAAACAACATCAAATGGACAATTGCGGCACCCTCTGAAATTTCAGACAAACTGCGGACTTTTGCCAGCCGGCACGAAAACGTTCATGTCCTTGAAGCAATCAGCAGTAAAGAGCTGTCGAAATTATTATCTGACAATGATATTTATCTCGACCTGAATCAGGGAGGAGACTGGGAAAATGCCGTGCAGCGCGCTTATCTTGAGGGCCTGCTGGTCATTACCGACCTGAAAACCGTCAAAAACGCCGGCTATGAGCTGATTCTCGAAAAAGAGCAGGAAATTGTCGACGTGCTCAAGCGTCCAGATAAAAACCGGGCCTTGCGCGTGCTCCGCGAGAAAAAAGGTAAAACAGCGACCGCAGCAGATTATCAGAGGCTTTTGAAATAATGGGAAACTTGCAGCGCGTCTATTGGCGTCAAAACTTCGTCAAATCCGAGCAGCTTTACTTGCTTGACGGCGCACGTGTCATCTATGACGAACAGCCGGGAATCCTTTATGAGCACTGGATGATACGTGATAACATGCCGATTTTAGTGAAGCCGCAGGCGCAATTTCAGAATCTGCCCATTGGCGAAACCGTTGAATTCACCCTAGATACAAAGGATGACGGCTTATTTAGTTTTCTGGAAATTCGTTTTTTTAAACAAATGAGCCTAGTTGCCAGTTTTGCCGAGACAAAACAAAAGTCCGTCAAATTTGTTGTTCCAGAATATGACGACCTGACTGTCAGAATCAGGGTGCGAGGAGCCGGCAGCACGAGACTGCTGAGCGTAACCGCGCGTGTTACAAGCCTTGACTGCTTGCTTTATGCAGGTGACCAAGCCCTGTCGGAAACTACCGGACTGCTGGAAATTAGCGGCAGCGGCGAAACATTGCTCGTCAGCTTTTCTAAGAAACAGCGCTACCTGGCAGCAGAATTTTTCAACGAAACAAAACCCCAAGTTCACTTTGCCAGCCTTGACGGAACCTTTGATGCTGACATTATCACAAAATTTCTTCGACAGAAAGAGCAAAAATGTCTGAAAGTCTTTCAGGCACCGGCCGACATTCTGTCCAATTTATCAGCTTATAAGACAATAACAATTCTTGAATGAGATTTCAGCTCAATTCAGTATTTTGAGCAAAGTTTGTTACTTTGTGTAAAATTTGTATTATAATTGCTTTATAAGGAGGAGATTATGGGATTTTATGATTACAAAGCCATGAAAATGAACGGACAAGAAGTCAGCATGAGCGATTATGCCGGAAAAGTCGTTTTAGTCGTCAATACAGCCTCAAAATGCGGCTTCACCCCTCAGTTTGCAGGGCTCGAGCTGTTATACAAAGATTATCGGGACAAAGGACTGGAGATTCTCGGTTTCCCCTGCAATCAATTTGCTCACCAGGATGCAGGCACCAACACTGAAATCGAAGAATTCTGCCAGCTCAACTACGGCGTGACTTTCACCATGTTCCAGAAAATTGAAGTCAACGGCGCAAACGCCCATCCTCTTTACAAATTCCTCAAAAAAGAGAAAGCCGGTATCGGCGGAGCCATCAAATGGAATTTCACGAAATTCCTGATTGACCGCGACGGCAATGTTGTTGCGCGCTTTGCACCTGCTGTGAAACCTGAGGAAATGAAAGCCGAAATTGAGAAGCTGCTCTGATTCACCACTTTCGATTAGACTTTGACTTTATACTGACAATTCCCCAATTTGTCACAAAGACAGTTAAAAAAATCTCCGAAATCATTTCCTATAAAGGATTTCGAAGATTTTTTGTTTTTATCTGATAAAGTCGGGATTATTGTGTGACAAATGCTTGTTTGCCGCGGACTTTTGCACTAGGTTCACAGAGGTATTTTGAGCTCTCAAAAACTTCGATTCGCTCTGAAATGGTTTTTTCGATTGCTTCAAAACCAGGCCTGAGAAAAGTTCTTAAATCGTAATATTTTTTATTGAGATATTCAGTTTTATGACGCTCAAAGTCGTGGACAGTGTCAATCGTTGCTTCAGCAAAAGCAAGATGGCATTCAGTGTTAACATTGATTTTGGCAACGCCGAGTGTGATTGCTTTTTTGATTTGTTCATCGGGAATTCCAGAGGCGCCGTGCAGGACAAATGGAAGGTTGGGAAGCAGCTGTTTTAGTTTCTTTAAATGTTCGAAATCCAATCCTTTCCAGTCTTTTGGATAAGGTCCATGGATATTTCCGATACCGATGGCTAAAAAGTCCACTCCGAGTGCTGCCATTTTCATTGCGTCTTCAATAGAGGCAAGTTTGCCCTCGCCGTAAATTCCATCTTCAGAGCCGCCGATAGCACCTATTTCACACTCGATAGAGACGCCTTCAGCGTGGGCAAGTTCAATGAGCTCGGCTGATTTGGAGAGATTTTCTTCGATGGGAAGCATTGAACCGTCAAACATAACTGAGCTGTAGCCGATTTTGATGCATTCTTTTACGGCTTCATAATTTCCATGATCAAGATGAAGCGCGACGGGAACGGTGATTCTCATGTCTTCAACAAGAGAAGTAATGAAGCGCTGACAAGTGCGGTACCCTCCCATATATTGAGCAGGTGCCATTGAAGTCTGCAGCAGAATCGGTGCTTGCTTTTTTTGGGCGGCGCGCAGGATGGCTTGGGTCCATTCTAGATTGATGGTATTGAATCCGCCGACTGCATACGCACCATCGTGTGCAGCTTGTACAAATTTTTTTGCTGATGTAATGGTCAGATTTATCTCCTTTCTTTCTGAACGATAAAGCAAGATGTTGAAATGCTTTAACTTAGCTTTTTGCGTGTGCTTATCATAAGTTAAGCTGGATAAGCTTTCCGCTTTCGGCAGATTGTTTGCAAGCTTTAGCGATTTTCAGCGTTGCAATTCCTGCGTCAACTCCTGCAGCGGTTTTTGACGGCGAGCCTGATTTAACAGCTTCGACAAATGCTTTTAACTCGGCAGTAAAAGCTTCTGCAAAGCGTTCAGGGAAGGATTGCATATAAGGTCTGACAATGCCCTGACTTGTGAATAAAGTGTTGTAATAAGGGTTGGCTTCTTGTCCTACACGAATCCAGCCTTTGCTTCCCATGATTTCAAACTCGACATGGTTGCCGTGAGCGGCTGAGCGGCCGCCGACCAGCGTTGCGACCATATTATTGTCAAACCGTAAGGTCGCAACACCTGTTTCGTATTCACCGATTTCAGCCAGCTTCGGCTCAACAATTGTATTACCGACTGCCCAGGCTTCTACCGGATTTTTACCGGCAAACCAGCGCACAAGGTCAATGTCGTGAATGCACATGTCAAGGAAAACCCCTCCGGAATCATTGTCGCTTGCAAATTTGACAAAACCGTCAAAGTTTTTAATCGGATCAATGCCATAACCGCGCATATAAATGATATCGCCTAACTCACCGTTCTCCACCATACGTTTGGCTTCCTGATAAGAAGAATCAAAGCGGCGCATGAAACCGAGCTGAAAAATTTGTTTGGGGTGCCGTCGAATGACTTCGGCCATTTTTTCAACTTCCGTCAAATCCAGACCCATCGGCTTTTCGCAAAAGACATGAAGCCCTGCTTCTAGAGCATAAATCGTCATTTCCGGGTGAAAACCTGTTGGAGAAGTGATGATGACTGCGTCTAAATCCTCTTTGTCAATCATTTCTTTCCAGTCTTTGTAAGTTGTCACTCCAAAATTTTCTTCAGCAAAATGCAGCTGATTGTCGTCGAGGGCAAAACTTGCTTTGAGTTCAATATCATTTACCATTGCGGCGAGATGTTCTGTGTGAACCATTCCTAATCTTCCAAGCCCGATGGTTGCCGTTTTCAGTTTTTTCATTTCAGTTTCCCTTTAAATTTTTTCAATTGTAATTGTTTTTCCTGATAAAAAGGCTTCTTTGGCTGCCTGTGCTATCTTGACAGCCATGATGCCGTCTTCCATCGTGCAGGCGACTGGTTTGCCTTCTAGAATACTTTCTGCAAAATAATTGAGTTCGGTGTTGTAAGAGTTCAGGTAACGTTCCAGAAAGAAGAATTGTGGTTTTTCAGAAAGGACGTTGTTTTTCCCTGAAAAGACGATGTTTGATTGTAGATGATTGGCATTTTGCAGCATACCTTCGGAGCCAAAAGCTTCCAGGCGCTGATCATAGCCGTAAACGGCCTGGCGGCTATTATCAATCACACCTAGTGCGCCATTTTCAAAAGTTAAGGTGGTGATAACGGTGTCAACGTCTTCGTACTGTGTAATCTCCGGATCAACCAGTCCTGCTCCCTGTACGGAAATTGTCTTGACTTCACCGAACATATACCGTGCCATATCAAAATCGTGAATTGCCATATCCATGAAAATTCCGCCGGAATTTTTTAGATAGGCAGCTGGCGGCATCTCAGGGTCACGCGATGTGATTTTCAAAATTTGCGGTGCTCCGATTTCCGAAAGCCGTGATTTAATGGCAAGGAAATCTTCGTCAAAACGGCGATTGAAGCCTACTTGCATGACAACACCTGATTTTTTCACGGCTTCATGAGCTTCTAAGATTTCTTTCATGTCTGAGCCTACAGGTTTTTCGCAGAAAATATGTTTTCCTGCTTCAGCTGCGGCTTTGATTTGAGCAGGGTGAAATGGTGTCGGTGTTCCAATCAGCACGGCATCGACTTCCGGATTTGCTAAGACTTCAGCGTAATCAGTGACGAATTGAATATCGGGAAAGTCTTCTTCAAAATGTTCTGCTTTTATGATGTCACAGACCATTTTCACCTCGAAATGAGGATTGATGAGTAAGTTTTTCATGTGAACTTTACCGATGCGGCCATAGCTGATGATTGCGATGTTAATTTTAGACATTTTTTTTGCCTTCTTTCTTTTAATTAATATGTTCGAGCGTTTTTACGCTCTTTGATTTTCTGCTGCGACATTTTCTGAATGGCCTCGATGCCTGAAATTTCCGAAATTCCGACATTCCACCAAGAGCCGACATTGTCAGCGGACATCGTTTTGGGAAGAACTTTTATGTCAAACAGTGTTGAAAGATTTTGCTGCTTTGCATCTTCCAGCGCTGCTGAGAGTTCTGCGCGTGTGTGAATGCGGTAGACCTTGGCGCCATAGCCTGCAGCAACTGCTGCGTAGTCAATATTCATGATTTGGCCGTCTTTATTTAGCCACTCGGTGCCGTCTGATTTCAGTCCATGCTCCATTTGCAGGTTGTTGATGCAGCCGTAGCCGGCATTGTCAAAGAGCATGACATTGATTTTTTTATCATATTGTAATGCTGTGACTAACTCAGTGTGCAGCATCAAAAATGAACCATCGCCGACCATGGCATAAACTTCCTGCTCTGGTGCGGCTAATTTTACCCCTAAGCTTCCAGCAATTTCATAACCCATCGTAGAATAACCGTATTCTAGATGGTTGGTGTTTTCAGATTTTGAGCGCCAGAGCCGCTGGAATTCTCCAGGGAGTGAACCTGCGGAGGTCACAACGATTGCATTGTCATCTACGAACTCATTGATTGCAAGAAAGACCTCAGTTTGGGTTAATCCGGTGTTTAATACTTCAGCATACTGAGCCAAGTGTTCTGATGAAAAATGTCCTGCAATTTCTGGGGCAAAATCCTGATTTTCATAATGAATGTTAGACAGACGAACACGTTCAGTATGCCATTCTTTCTTCCAGGTCAGGAACTCTTGTCCCCAGGTTGTCTGATAACCTTCAAGGATTGGTAATAGGTCTGAAAGAAACTCTTTTACATCTGCGACAACGGCTGCGGCATCTAATTTATAGGCTTGAAAGCGGCTGACATTTATATTTAAAAACTTGGCTTTATCGAAATTGTAGATGGTTTTTGAGGAAGTAATGAAATCATTGTAGCGTGTGCCGAGTCCGATGATTAAATCAGCTTCCATAACGGCTTTGTTTGCGGCAGAAGTTCCAAGGACGCCGCATCCTCCAAGGTTATATTTATAATCCGAAACTAAAGTGGATTGACCTGCATGTGTCATGACAAGAGGCGCATTGATTTTCTCGGCTAGAGTGCACAGTTCTTTTTGGGCTCCAGAGTATTTTGCTCCGCCGCCGACTATGATGACAGGTTTTGTACTGGCTTGAATTAATTCGACGGCCGCTGTGATTTCGCGTGCACTCGCTTTATGACGGTCTAAATAATGGACTCGCTTCTGGAAAAACTCCACCGGATAATCATAAGCCATCCCCTCGACATCTTGCGGCAGACAAATCGTTACAGGGCCTGTATTTTCCCAGGATGTCAAAACTTCAAAAGCCCGGATTAAAGCCGACATCAATTGTTCAGGGCGCTCAATCCTGTCCCAGTACTTTGAAAGCGGCTTGAAAGCATCATTAGTAGTGATTGCTGCACTCAAAGGATTTTCTACTTGCTGTAAAACCGGGTCTGGCTGACGTGTCGCCCAGGTGTCCGCTGCTAGGAGCAGAACAGGCAGGTTGTTAGCGTAAGCAGTTGCTGCAGCTGTTATCATGTTTGCGGAACCGGGTCCGGATGAGGCAGAGACTGCAAAAATTTTACGCCGCAATTTTTGTTTTGCAAAGGCGACTGCTGCTAAGGCCATGCCTTGTTCATTTTTTCCAGCATAATGTTTCAAGTGCCCAGGAGATTCTTCAAGAGCAGCACCGAGTCCAAGCACGATTCCATGTCCGTAAATATGGAAAATTCCTTCGACAAAAGCTGTTTCTTTCCCGTCAAGTGAAATATACTGCTGGTTTAAAAACTTAACGAGGGCCTGTGCAACAGTGAGACGGATTGTTTCGTTTTTCATCAATTTATACAACCTCCTTAATGACAGTTAAAATGTGAGGGACATTCATAAAATGGAAATCATCCTCTCCGATGGTAATGATTTTTGCGCTTGTCCCATGCTGGTCTAGGGCAGTTTTCAATTCGCTTTCATGGCGTGCTGCCTGCGGTGTGATGACGAGCAGGTCATATTTCTTTTTGCTCAATTTTTCTTTCAGTTGTCCAAAAGGTGCATAATCAATATCTAAATCAAGCTTTTGTTCATTGATTTCCTTTGAAAGATTAAAGAGAAGATTGCTGGCGGTAATCCCGCGTTCACTGATAATCAAGACTGATTTATTCATTGTTTTATTTTCGATTTCCTTTCATTTTTAGAACTTATAGTTTGCCGATTCCTAATGGAGAGAAGAAGGCGTAGACGAGGACCACTACAATAATACAAATTGCCCCGACCAATTTTGCGTGTTTCCAAGGTTTCATGTCAACTTTTGTATTGAAAGTCTCAAGTGAAAATTCGCCGTCAGGTTTGATTTTAGGGATAAGCCACATTGCAATTGCTTCAAGAACAAACAAAACACCAAGAACATAAAGGAAATTGATTTGCGGGAAGGCAAAGAGGGCAGTCACATAGAGGATGATATGGATGGGAATAATCAGTTTTGCTGAAAAAGTTGTGGCTTTTTTTGACCAGAAGGCAAAGAGTATAATCACCAGTAAGGGAACATTATAAAGCCCGTTGAACTGCTGGATGAACTGATAGAGGCCGGCCGGCGCATAAGTAATAAAAGGAGCAATTGCGATACAGATTATGCCGACAACGATTGTGGCAATCTTACCATTGCGCGCCACTTGTTCATCTGTGGCTTTTTTGTTAAACATTCCCCGATAAAAATCCAGTGAGAATAATGTGACCAGAGAATTTAGAGCACCAGAGAAACTTGAGAGAACAGAGCCTAAAATAATCGCACCATAAATCCCGGTAAGCACGCCGGGCATGACTTGGACGAGCAAGGCAGGGTATGAATTGTCCGGATTAGAGAGGAACTGATCACCAAAAATATTACGCGCGATAACGCCTGGAAAAACGAGAAACAAAGCACCGAAAATCTTGTAAGTTCCAAGAATCATTGTCCCTTTTTGAGCAGATTCAAGATTTTTCGCTGCAAAGGCTTTTTGGACAATCATTTGATTGGTGCACCAGAAATACAAGTTATTGACCAGCATACCGGAGAAGAGAGCCGGCCAGGGAACAAATTTGGAGTCAAGCGGACCGATTGAGTTCAGCATTCCTGAAACAGGTGAATGGTAAACCACGTGACTCACACCTCCGATGAAACTTCCATGACCAAGATAAATCAGACCAAGAAGAGGAATGAGCAGCCCGCCGAGCAGAAAACCGACAGAATAAATCGTATCCGAATGTGCCGTTAAAGCAAGGCCGCCCATGAGTAAGTAGCCGATGGCGACAAGTCCGACAATAATACAAATGGCAATGACAGCTACCAGCTGTGTGGTGTGAAAAACCTTATCCATATGGAAAATTTCATTGAAGACAAGTGAGCCGGAATAAAGTAAAACAGGAAGAAAAGAGGCAATATAAGTAAAGATGAAAAGGGCAGACATAATTCGCTTGATAGTTGTATCATAACGAATCTCGAGAAAGTCAGGAACCGTATCAATACCATATTTAAAGTATTTTGGAATGAAAATCAGACCCAGTGCAACGATTGCAATGGTAGCGGTCACTTCCCAGGCCATCACTTGCATGCCGACTTGATAAGATTGTGCGTTTTCTCCGACCATCTGGTCAGTAGAGAGATTCGTCAGAATAATTGCCCCGGCAACATTAAAAGCGCCAAGCGAGCGGCCGCCCATAAAGTAGCCTTCTGCAGTTTGAATATTGACTTTCTTTGACTGACGATAGGAATAAAACCAAATCCCCGCGACAATGACAAAAAAGCTTATGATTGTCCATGTTTCTTTCATAGAATGTACCTCGTAATTTTTCTATTTTCGATAAAAACGCTTACATTTCAAGGCGAGCTTTTTACTCTTGAACAAAATATTAGAGAAGCCGCAAAGTTCAGAAAGCGATGTGAATAGAGTAAGTATGATATTTGCCGGCTTCTCTAGAGGCTGTGTGATATTTTTATAAACCAGTAATTTCGTTGATGTAAGCACGGGCTTTCTTCGCATATACAAAGGGGTTAGCCTTAGCTGGATCCTGTTCGGCTTCAACCATTATCCAGCCCTCATAGTCAGAATTTTTGATGGCTTCCCAGATTGGCCGGTAATCTACCATCCCTTCCTCGTCGCCCGGAACAGTGAATACGCCTTCTTTTACGCCTGTCAAAAAACTCTTGTGTTTGGCGCGGACATCTTCCATGCGCTCTTTTCGAATATTTTTTAAATGAATATGTTTAATTCGCTCGGCATATTTGTTAAAGACGGCAATCGGGTCTTCACCTGAAAAAGTGAGGTGTCCGGAGTCAAAAAGGAGTTTCACCTTATCCGGGTCTGTTTCACTCATTAAACGGTCAATTTCGGCTGTGGTTTGAACGCCTGTCCCCATGTGGTGATGATAGACAATTTCCATTCCTTTTTCATGGGCAAGGTCTCCCAGTTTTTCGAGCCCGCGCTCCAGGAGTTCCCATTCTTCTTCGGTAAAAACTGGTTTATTGTCATAGACTGGCTCGTCTAAGCCTTGAATCGAGTGCCCTTGTTCAGCCACAACAATGACTTCTGCACCCATGGCATGAAGAAAATCACGATGTTTGATAAAAGCGTCTGCAGTTTCTTGAAAAGGTTTTGTGGTTAAAAAGGCTGAAAACCAGGCAGAGGCAATACTCATCCCTCTTGGTTCAAGGTATGATTTTAATTCCTCAGCATCTTTCGGATATTTATTTCCGATTTCAGTGCCAGTGAATCCGGCAAGTGCCATTTCACTGACTGCCTGCTGAAAGGTATTTTCTGCGCCAAGTTCTGGTAAGTCATCATTTGTCCATCCGATTGGACAGATTCCTAGTTTAATCGTCATAGTTAAGTTGTGAGTCCGGACGCTCTGAAATAGAGTGCGAACTCACCTCCTTTCAATATTTTATTTTTGTTAATTTTGTTGAGCGATGAGTGTTTTGATTTCATCAATAGTCGGCATGGCCTCAGAGGAAGAATGACGGCTGACGACAATTGCTGCAGAGGCTGCGCCATAGTTGAGAGCAGTCGGGATATCTAAGCCCTGTCGCAGTGCTGTGATAAATGCAGCAGCATAAGAATCGCCGGCGCCGAAAGTTTTAAGTACTTTCGCTTTATAAGATTTGCCGATTGTGACGGTTCCGTTTTTTTCATAAGCATAAGAGCCTTTTACCCCATGTTTGATGACAATGAGTTTTGGAGAGTGCTTGAAAAGTTTTGCTGCTGTCTCATCATCTTTACCGCCTTGGTGAAATTCAAGAACATCAAATTCATCACGTGTACCAATCACAATATCAGCCTGACGGGCAGTGAGCTGGTAATAAACGGCTGTTTCTTCGGGCGATTTCCAAGTATAATCACGGTAATCAAGCTCGAAAATGATTTTTACATCATTCGATTTTGCTATTAGAAGCGCTTTCAGAACAGCTTCGCGAGAAGGACTCTGTGCAAGCGCCGTTCCTGAAATAAGCAGATAGTGTGCTTGTCTGATGTAGTCTTCGGAGACTTCTTCCGGCTGGAGATAGAGGTCAGCAGCGCCTTGACGATACATTAGAATGCTGCATTCTTCAGGACTTAGAATCTCTGTAAAAGCAAGTCCTGTTCGATGTCCCTCCTGATCGATGACGATTCCCTCTGTGTTGACACCTGATAAGTCCAGGTAGTTTGTGATGAATCTTCCATGCTGATCGTCAGAAACTTTTCCGATAAAACCAGTTTTTAGTCCCATTTTGCTGGCACCGATGACAATATTGGCAGGTGAGCCCCCGACATATTTGCTGAAAGTTCTTGTTTCTTCCATCGGCCGGTTGTATTCTACAGCGTTAAGATCCAGAGCTGCCCTGCCAATCGCGATGACGTCAAATTTCTTTTCCAATTTTTATCCTTTCGTAAAATAAATATTTGCTGAATCATTTTCGGCTGATAATCCATTCATACTCAGGCGCATTGTGGAATTTCCAGAGCTTTACAGGACCTGCCATGATGTTCAGATAGTAGCTTTCATAGCCGTCAGGGACTGCAACAGGGTGATAGCCTCTGGGTACAAGCACCATTTCCTCGTTATAAACAGTCATGGTTTCATCAATTAGGCGGTCGTCCGTGTAGACGCGCTGAAAGACAAAACCGTTATCGGCATTCATTTCATGGTAGTAGGCCTCTTCAAGGAAAGATTCATCCGGAAGATTATCCTGATCGTGTTTATGAGGCGGATAACTTGACCAATTAGCCTGGCTGGTATAAACTTCGACAATCAGGAGCTTTTCAGAAATCGTACTTTGGTCATCTAAAATATTATGAACCTGCCGCTTGTTATTATATTTGCCTCTTTGCTCAATCGAATTACTGCCTGCCGGAATAAAAGTGGTTTTCCGATTTTCACTGCTTGCCGGCGCAAAACATAGAATAATTTTGCCGGCTTGAGTGCAAGTGATGGTAATCGTTTTGTTTGCAGGCACGTAAACACTGTCAGTCGGGACTTTTTCAAAGACAGATTGACGTGTGCCGACTTCATCAAATTTGACAGAGCCGTCAGAAATGCTGTACTTTCCAGTCAAGGCGACGGCACAGACTTCTTTTCCGTCCAAAGCAAGCGAGTAGCTGCCGCCAGCTTCCATTTGAAAAACTTGCGCTTCAATATAGTCAAACAGACTGTTTTCTTTTGTAATATGATGAAGCAGTTTGACTTTGTCAGTGACAGGAAACTGAATTTTTTCTCTTTTTAATTGAACCATTTTAAATATCTTCCTCCAGGTAACGGGCTGTTACGACTTTGCGGTGTGTGTAAAACTCGATGCTGTCTTTACCGTTGGCATGCAAATCACCGTAGAAGGAATCTTTCCAGCCGGAAAAAGTAAGAAAAGCAACGGGAGCAGGCACACCAAGATTAATGCCAATCATTCCCGCGTCAATATTTTCACGGAAGTAGCGGACGGCGCTGGCATTATTAGTGAAGAGACAGGCTCCGTTTGCCAGATTGTGCGAATTTGCTGTTGCAACAGCTTCTTGAAGATTCTTGATTTTCATCACTGAGAGAACCGGGGCAAAAATTTCATCTTTCCAAATACTCATGTCGGTGGTCACATTTTCAAAAATCGTTGGTGCGACAAAGTATCCTTTGTCAAATTTAATAGCACGGCCGTCAAGTGCCAGTGAGGCGCCTTCAGCAATTCCTTTTTCGATGTAGGAGAGCGTGCGTTCCTGATTTTCACGGCGAATGACTGGTCCTAAGAAAATATCTTTATCAAGGCCATTACCGATTTTGAGAGCTTTTGCCTCTTGGATAAGTTTCTGCATGAATTCATCGTAAATGTCTTCTTGAACTTCAAGCACAGCGCATGCCATGCAGCGTTCTCCGGCAGAGCCGAAAGCCGCCGAAATCACATTTTTTACAGTCAGCCCGATATTGGCATCTTTGAGAACAACTGTGTGATTTTTTGCACCGGTTAGCGCTTGTACACGTTTCAGATTAGCCGTCCCTTTTTTGTAAACATATTCACCGACTTCTTTTGAGCCGACAAATGAAATCGCTTTGACATCTTTATTTTCGAGCAAGCCGTTGACAACATCAGCAGCACCGTTGACAATATTAAACACACCATCAGGAAGACCAGCTTCTTTCAATAATTCGGCTAACTTTTGAGTAAGTAATGGTGTTTTTTCGGAAGGCTTGAGAACGAAAGTATTGCCGCAGACGATTGCCATCGGAAACATCCAGCAGGGCACCATCATCGGAAAATTGAAAGGGGCAATTCCTCCGACAACGCCAATCGGGTATTTGTAGTTCGCCGCTTCAACGCCGGTGCCCACAGCCTGGAGGACGTCTCCCATAATCAAACTTGGTGCAGCAGCAGCAAATTCAACATTTTCAATCCCGCGTCCAACTTCACCCAATGCTTCAGAAAGTGCTTTTCCATTCTCCATCGTAATGATTTTCGCCAGTTCGAGTTTATGTGCGATTAAAAGTTCATGGAAAGTAAACATGATTCGTGCACGTTTGATAACATCCACGTTTTTCCAAGACTGAAACGCTTTTTGTGCGATGCCGACGGCCGTGTCAAGTTCATCACGGCTAGATAACGGCACTTCCGCCAAAGTTTCTTCGGTTGCCGGATTATAGACAGGTTCGAACTGTGATGCCTGACTATCAACCCATTGACCGCCGATAAAGTTCTTTAATTTCATAATTTTTCGTCCTTCTTTTGTTTCTAGGCTCATTATAATTTTCTTAGAGAGAAAAGTCAAGGAAAATGGTTAAGTTTTGGACATATTATGAACATGTGATGATTTTCTATTGAAAACTTTTGACATTTTATCATCTTTTGTTTTATAATATAAGCAAAGAGGTGACTCAAACATGAAATCAAAAAGAATAGAAGAAATAGAAAATTACATTATAGAAACAGGAAACGTTTCATACGACGAACTTATCCAAAAGTACAAAGTTTCGCTCAACACTCTGAGGCGCGACATTAATGA
Organism: Lactovum odontotermitis; assembly: GCF_054658595.1. Taxonomy (NCBI): domain Bacteria; kingdom Bacillati; phylum Bacillota; class Bacilli; order Lactobacillales; family Streptococcaceae; genus Lactovum; species Lactovum odontotermitis. The sequence goes on along the minus strand of NZ_BAAGGQ010000001.1, from coordinate 228,960 downwards.
ATTAGTCAAAAAAGGAAACATTGAAAAAGTATACGGTGGCGTTCGCTCGGTGCAGGATGTTCTGGTTGACTATGAAATCCGCAACACAATAAATCAGGAATTGAAAAAGAAAATCGGGGCTTCCGCAGCTTTGCTGATTAATGAAGGCGACATTATATTTATTGACTCAGGAACGACCACAGTACAACTTTTACCTTTTCTAGACAAAAATATTCACTGCACCATCTTGACGAACAACTTTGATGTTGTTGATTTTTGCACACATTATCCGCAGTTTGATGTATTTATTGTCGGCACCCATTATAGGTTTTCCACCCGGTCATTCGTAGAAATTTCTAATCAGGACTTGGATTCAATCAATATTAATAAAGCTTTTATGGCAGCGACTGGGATTAGCATTCAAAACGGATTAACGAATTCGGATGTGCTTGAACAGCAAATTAAAAGAAAAATTTGCCAAAAGAGCCGGGAAATTTATCTTCTCGCCGATCATACGAAATTCGGCCATACAACACTGATGACCTACAGTTCACTCGAAAGTGTATACACCGTAATCTCTGATAAAAATCTTTCCGACGAATATTTACAGTTTTTCAAAGAACACAATATTCAGTTCTTAACTGGAGAATGATAGTCGTAAACATTAGAGCTGCCTTTTAGACTGAAAAATAAGAATTGCTAAAAGCGCAGGAATATGCTACAATAAAAACAATTGAATAAAGTCTCAGCAAGAAGAGTAAGCAGATAGAAATTTATAGGGAGCGCGAGTCACAGACTGGAAACTCGCACATGGAAAATCAGCTGAAGTTCACCTTGCGTATCATGAGACAAGTCAAATCAAGTAAAAAACGAGGATGGTACCGCGGTTTCGCTCCTTTTCTGTATAGGAAAAGAGCTAGAACTGCGGTTCTTTGTATTTTGAAAGTAGGTAACCAACGAATGACGTCATTAAAAGAAAAAATTGAAGAGCTGAGTGGGCATGCATTAGTAAAGCTGCCGGAGCTGCCGGATGAAGCGGCTTTGAATGATTTTCGCGTGTCAATGCTCGGCAAAAAAGGTCAGCTGACAGAAATTCTAAAAGGAATGAAAGACCTGTCAAATGAAGAACGCCCTAAAATCGGCGCACTGGCAAATGAATTCCGCGACAAAATCACGCTGCTGATTGAAGAGAAAAAGCAGGCGCTTGAAGCTGAGCACCTGCAGGCAGAGCTTACCAAAGAGACACTGGATGTGACGCTGCCTGGAAAAGTCCGCAAGAAAGGCATTCGCCACATTCTCACACAAACTCAGGAAGAGATTGAAGAAATTTTCCTGGGAATGGGCTATGAAGTCGCAGACGGCTACGAGGTCGAAACAGACCACTACAACTTTGAGCGCATGAATCTGCCGAAAGACCATCCGGCGCGCGACATGCAGGATACCTTTTATATCACGGAGGATACGCTGCTGCGTACGCACACTTCGCCCATGCAGGCGCGCGGCATGGATGCGCATGATTTCAGCAAAGGCGGTCTGCGCCTGATTGCACCGGGTCGAGTTTACCGCCGCGATACCGATGATGCCACTCACAGCCATCAATTCCACCAGATTGAGGGCATCGTGGTGGACAAAAACATTACCATGGCTGATCTCAAGGGCACACTTGACCATGTGATGAAAAAAATGTTCGGTCAGGAGCGCAAGCTGCGCTGGCGTCCAAGCTATTTCCCCTTCACCGAGCCCTCTGTCGAGGTTGACATCAGCTGCTTCAAATGCGGCGGCAAAGGCTGTAACGTCTGCAAACACACAGGCTGGATTGAAATCCTCGGTGCCGGCATGGTGCATCCGAATGTGCTGGAAATGAGCGGCCTTGATTCTGAAGTCTACAGCGGCTTTGCTTTCGGCTTAGGCCAGGAGCGTATTGCCATGCTGCGTTACGGCATCAATGATATTCGCGGATTTTATCAGGGCGATGTGCGCTTTCTTGAGCAGTTTGTGTAATGAAAATGAAAAAAACAATTTTATTTCTCTCTCCCACAGCGACGCTGGACAACGGAGCAGAGATTTCAATTTACAATTTCATGAAACTGCTGAGACAGCGCGGCCATGAAGTAATCAATGTGGCGCCTGACTTCTCGCACGCAGCGCGTTTCAGCTATGTTGCAGCTTTTGAAGCGCTGGGCATTAAAACCTTTCTGCTGCCCTCAATCAAATGGTGGTGGGCAGACGCACCAGGGCGTAAAGTTGACGAAAATGAACTGGCCTTCAACCATCGTGCACAGATTGCCAAATTGCGCCAGATTATTCAAGAAAATCGTGTAGATGTAGTTATTTCAAATACTGTCAATGTCTATCAAGGCAGTGTAGCCGCAGCAATAGAGAACATTCCGCATATTTGGCTGATTCACGAGTTCCCGGAGGACGAGTTTGAGTATTATCTGGAGAAAATTGATTACATTGACCAATATTCCACTGAAATCTTTTCGGTTCAGGGAAATTTAAATAAAGCCCTGCGCAGCTATTTTCCAAACCGCGAAGTCAAAACTTTCATCCCATTTTCAGAGCTTAAGGTAAATGGTTTGCAGCATGGTGAAAAGACACGCCTAGTCTGCATCGGCCGCCTATCTCCCCGCAAAAATCAGTTAGAATTAATCCGGGCGTTCCACAAATTGAATCGCCCAGACCTTGAATTAGTCCTAATCGGCGAAATTGAAGAAGACTACAAACCGCTGCTGGACAAGTATCTCAAAGATTATCAAGTCAAGAATGTCACTTTCACAGGCAACATGAAAGCCCCCTGGTCAATCGTAACCGACAAGGACATTTTTGTGACCACCTCCGGTAAAGAAACCTTCGGCCTAGTTGTCATTGAGGCGCTGCTCAACGGTGTACCAGTCATCATGTCTGACAACCCTGGATATGAAACAGTTTACGACATCTTCAAGCTCGGCAGGATGTACCATCTCGGGAATGTCAAACAGCTTAACGAGCAAATCACCGAAGTAATGCAGAATTTTGACGCGGAAAAAGCAGCAAGTCTGGCTGCGGCACCGTTTGTTCAAGAAAAATACCAAGTTGAGAATGCCTATGCAGAGCTGGTAAACACGGTTGAATCGGCCCTGACAGCAAAGCCCAATCCAGTGGCCACAATTGGCGGCCTGCTGAGCCTGAACGGCTATAAAGGTTACGTCAAACGCTCAACTAGAGTAAAATCTAAGATTTACGACACGCTGCACATAAACCCTGGAAAAGTAAAGAAAATCCTACGCCCGGCCTACCATGCCTTTAAAGACCCGAAAAAAGCTTTGAAACGCTTGACTTGGTACGCTAAACGTCCAATTTTCCTGGCCCGCAAAGCGATGTATCACAAAATGCGCGACAATTCACGCGCCAAATTGGCCAAGCCTGAACATCCGCGTCGTTTCTTAATTTACGTGATTTATGAAGACCAGCCGCGCATCCAGCAGTATAAAATTCTTTTTCTCGAAGCACTGTCCAAAATTGCTGAGCAGGTCATGATTGTGGTCAATGGACAAATTTCAGCCGAAGATCGGACGATTTTGTCTCAATACGGCACGATTGAAGCGCGTGAAAATCAGGGCTACGACGCAGCGGCCTTTCGCTATGGCATACTTAAAGCAGGAAAAGACACATTGTCTAAATTCGATGAACTAGTCATGGTAAACGACACGAACGTCGGTCCATTCATTGATTTGGCAGAAGTCTTCCAGAAGATGGATGAGAAAACACTTGATTTCTGGGGAATTTCCTACGGTGAAGAACAAGGGGATCCGCTGAAAATGAACCCTTACGGCATGATTCCAAAACACCTGCAGAGCTATTTTCTGGTCATCAAGAAAAATCTGCTGAATTATGACGGATTCTGGCGCTATTGGGAAAATTTACCAGACACAAATTCCCGTGAGCGCGCAATTCTCCTGCACGAAACAGTCTTTACACAAAAATTTGAAGACTTGGGCTTCCGCCATGATGCTGTCACAAATAATAACTATGACAGTGCAATTTACATCCACCCGCTGGAAATGGTGCTAGAAGGCGTACCGCTGGTCAAATACACAGCTTTCATGAATGACAGCGACGAGAAATATGAATGGCAGGGCATTGACCGGGCCTCCGAGATTCCAGAGCTGCTGCATTATATCAAAACTCAGACCAATTACCCAATGTCCGCGATTGATGAAGTATTTGCAGTCCAGAAAAAGAAACAAGAACGCCGCTACATCCTGATTATAGACGGTGTGGAAAATAAAATCCCGCAGTGCACGCGTTATCGTGTGCTTAACAAAGCTGAACAGCTGCGCAGTCTAGGCTTTGCGGTAAAAGTTGTCAATCAGTCTGAATTTAAACTTCCCGATGCTGAACTTTCCAGCCACATCATCATTTACCGTGCAGAATACAACATTGTTTTCAAAGAACTGCTGCGCCTGGCGCACAAGTACAATAAGCCAGTTTATTATGACATTGACGACCTCGTTATTGACCCTGTTTATACCAATCAGCTGTCCTATACACAGAGCCTGTCGCCGCGCGAGAAGAAAAACTATGACGCAACCGTGTTAGGCTACGGCAAACTGCTTAAACTCTGTGACGCAGCCATCACCACAACCGCAGTTCTCCAAGAAGAACTGCAGCATTACCAGCAAAGCGTCTTCCTGAACAGAAATCTGGCCAGTGCCGAGCTGGTCGAGTTGAGTGCCGAAGTGATGAAAGACTACAGTATAAAAAACAATGTCGTAAATATCGGCTATTTCTCAGGCTCAATCACTCATAACGAGAATTTTGAGCTGATTAAACCAGCAATTCTGGCAATTTTAGAAAAATATCCGCAAGTCAGGCTGAATCTGGTTGGACACTTAGACATCCCCAAAGAATTGGCCCCATACAGCAAACAATTAATCACGCATGATTATGTGGACTGGCAAGAACTGCCGAGTCTGCTGGCCAAAATGGACATCAACCTGGCTCCGCTAGTCGACAGCATCTTTAATCGTGCTAAATCTGAGATAAAATGGATTGAAGCCGCATTGGTAAAAGTGCCGACACTTGCCAGCAAAATAGGCGCTTTCGCAGAAATGGTGGAAGATGGCGTAACAGGATTATTAGCTGCCGAAAATGAATGGCAGACAGAATTAGAAAAACTGATTGAATCAGCAGATTTGCGTCAGCGTTTGGCTGAGCAGGCCTATTCAAAGGTCATAAAAGATTGTGTGACAGATAAGCACGCAGATGACCTTTCTCAGGCGCTGAATATTGAAGAGGTAAACAAATGAACGTAAGTTACAAATGGTTAAAAGAACTCGTGCCAGGCTTGGGTGAGCAGGCGAGTGCAAAAGAACTAGACAGCAAAATGTCGACCACCGGCATTGAAGTCGAAGGCGTGACAACACCAGCTGACGGCCTGTCCAAGCTCGTCGTGGGCGAAATCATCTCTCATGAAGACATCCCGGAAACACATCTGCATGTCTGCAAAGTCAATGTCGGCACGGAATCAGAAGAGCCGCTGCAAATCGTCTGCGGCGCGCCAAACGTCAAGGACGGCATGAAAGTCATCACAGCACTGGTCGGCGCTCGTATCGGCGGAAACACGAAAATTAAAAAAGGCAAAATGCGCGGCTACGAATCCCAAGGCATGCTCTGTGCATTGGATGAGCTCGGTGTACCGGCCGACATCAACCCGATGAAGCACGAAGAAGGAATCTATGAAATGCCTGTGGACGCGGCGCCTGGCGAGAGCATTTTCCCTTACCTCGACATGGATGACGAAATCCTTGAGCTGTCCATCACACCGAACCGTGCGGATGCACTGTCAATGCGAGGTGTCGCCTACGAAGCCGGCGCAATTTATGATTTACCGGTAAACCTGCACGAGCCGCACCTGCATGAAAGCCTGACAGAAACCGATAAACCCGCATCTGATGCAGTTTCCGTCAAAGTCGAGACAGACAAAGTCCCGACCTACAAGATCCGCATCATTGAAAATGTGAAAATCGCGAAATCACCGCTCTGGCTGCAGAACCGCCTGATGAACGCAGGCATCAAGCCAATCAATAACGTAGTCGACGTGACCAACTATGTCCTGATGTATTACGGACAGCCGCTTCACAGCTTTGATTTTGAAAAATTCGGCTCCAGCGAGATTCTAGTACGTCAAGCTGAAAACACGGAAAAAATCGTGACACTGAACGGGGATGAGCATGAACTGTCAGCAGACGACATCGTCATTACTGCAAACGGTGTGCCTGTCGGCCTCGCAGGTGTGATGGGAGGCTTAGACTCTGAGATTACCAATAGCACGACAACCGTCGCGTTAGAATCAGCCTTGTTTGACGGCAAGTCCATCCGGAAAACCTCACAAAAGTTCAATCTCCGCTCTGAAGCCTCTTCCCGTTTTGAAAAAGGCATCAACCAGGGAACCGTCCGTGAGGCGCTGGACTTCGCAGCCGCCATGATTGTCGAGCTCGCAGGCGGCCAAGTCCTCAAAGGCGTCGTCGAATCCAACGATTTTCAGCCAGTTTTACCGAAAGTCTCAATCACACTGAGCCGCTTGAACGCAGCCCTAGGTGTCCAGCTGCCGTCAGAAACCGTCAAAAACATCTTTGAAGCACTGGGCTTTGGCCTAGAGATAGACGGCGAGAAATTCACCTGTGAAATCCCCTCACGCCGCTGGGACATCAGCATCGAAGCAGACCTCGTCGAAGAAGTGGCGCGCCTCTACGGCTACGACAAACTTCCGGCGACACTCCCAGCTAGTCAAAACGCAGGCGAGCGCACGCCGATGCAGAACTTCCGCCGCAAAATCAGAAACCGGCTCGAAGCAGCCGGACTCAGCGAAGTCATCGGCTACAGCCTGACCACGCCTGAAAAAGCCGTGCAATTCACAGAAAATTCAGCCCTTACACCAGTCAAGCTAATGATGCCCATGTCCGAAGACCGCAGCACACTGCGCCTCAACGTAATTTCAAGCCTGCTTGACATCGTCAACTACAACCAGAACCGCAAGAACGCCAACCTGTCAATTTACGAAATAGGCACAGTTTTCCTGCCCGCAGCCAGCGAGGACGGCCGTCCAACGGAGATTCCAACCCTGGGCTTTGCCATTTCAGGCAGTGTGACGGACAAAACCTACGCCCAGAAAGCAGTTCCGGCGGATTTCTTTGCTGCGAAAGGCATCGTTGAAAGTCTTCTCATGGCTTACAAAAACGTCGAATTCGAGGCCTACAGCGAGATTCCCGAGATGCACCCGGGCCGGACTGCCAGGATTCTGCTCAATGGCCGACAAGTCGGCTTCGTGGGACAGGTCCATCCAGCAACGGCTAAGGCTTATGACATCAAAGAAACCTACGTCGGAACGCTTGATTTAGCCGCGTTACTAGAGCTTTCCCCCGCACAGGCAGTCTTCACAGAAATTCCGAAAATCCAGCCCGTCACCCGCGACATTGCCATGCTGGTCAGCGATAAAACTACCAATGCGGAAATCGTTGCAGCGGTTAAAAACAGCGGTGTCAAGCGTCTGACAAAGATTGAGCTCTTTGATGTCTTTGATGAAGCCGCCAAACTGGGTGCAGGCGTCAAGTCAATGGCCTATACGCTGACCTTCCAGGCGCAGGAGCAGTCCCTCACAGACGAGGAAATCACAGCTGCTATGTCTAAAATCGTCAAAAATCTGACTGAAAAACTCGGTGCAGAAATCCGTTAAATCAGTTTTCACAGCAACTTTGCCAAAATCCGAAAACTATGGTAAAATTTGCAGGAAGATTTACAAAAATTATAAAATGAGTAAAACGAGCCAAAAAACATCGAAACTGATGCTTTTAACCCTGGGAACACTAATGTTTTCAGGATTTTTGGCGAATATCCCGGTTAACGCCGACAGCAGTTCCACCGCGCAGCAGATTGATGACTACAAGAAAAAACTGAACGATTTAGCCGCCGAACTGACTCAGAACACGATAGATTCAGCCAAGCTAGAAACTGACCTATCAGCCCGCAAGCTGATTGTAGCCGACCAGATGCGCAGCGTACAGCTGAATTCGCAATATGCGAACACGAATATTCTTTATCAGATTTTCTTTAATCATCTGTCGCTTGAGCAGGCAGTTGCCATGTCTCGCGTCGTCAACCAGTCGATTGACAACGTTGAGCGCCTGAAAAAAGACGAAGCCAGACTAGCTCAGGAAAAAAAGGACATCACAGACCAGGAAGCCCAGATTCAAGTCGTCCTGGACACCCTATATTCGAAATACAATCAGGAACTTGCCGATGCCGAAGCAGCCAAACAGGCCACGCTTGCCGCACAGGCCGAATCAGCTAAAATAGCAGCACCAGCCGCAACAGCTGCCAACACAATTGCAGTCTCTGTTCCGGCACAGACCTCTTCTGCCAGCGCTGCCAGCGTTACAAGCTCAGCCGCCGCGCCGTCCTCCTCCTCCTCCTCAGCAGCCTCATCATCTGCGCCCTCAGCATCCGCTGCACCGCCTGCAAGTTCAGCTCCTGTGACCGCCTCAGCCGACTGGTCAGGCTGGTCCCCAGCCGCCGCCGCACAGTACGTCTCAAACGGCACCGGCGTCTCCGCCGAATGGTGGCTGACCATCCTCTACCGCGAGTCCGGCGGCAACCCGACAGCCGTCAACCCGTCATCCGGAACCTACGGCTATTTCCAGATGAACGGCGCAGCCCACGGCGGTGTAGATTATGCCGCAATGAGCCCGCAGCAGTATCTGGACTCAGTCGTCGGGCTCTATCAATCTCAAGGAGCCGGCGCCTGGGTGGCCACTAACTATTGATTAGACTGCTCTAAGCCAAACGACAAAACCCTGATAAATACGAATTTAACAGGGTTTTTGCTTGGAAAAAAACAGTTATTCTGTTAAAATAGAATTTCAGAAGCCCCATTTAATTATAAAAGAATGAGAAAAAAGCCAAATGCTATTTCAACGAGGTAAAAGATGTTTAATGCGGATTCCATAAAAAAGCTCAATGATTTAGAAATTCTAGCTTTTGATTATATCAATTGTGAGCCGAAAAAAGTTCAGAACATGACCATCCGCGAATTGGCGGATACAATTCATACCTCGACCACCACCATCGTACGGCTTGCAAATAAGTTAGGCTTCAATGGCTGGGCTGACCTGAAGTATTATCTCAAATCGAAAGAAAACGGATTTACCAAGATTGATGACGATTATGAGCCCAGACTCTCCCTTGATTTATTCTGGAAAGAACTTGAGAAACCTGAAACACAGGAAAAACTCAATCGTGCGGTGAACTCTATCGCAAACTCCAAATATACAATTTTCCTGGGACTAGGTGCGTCTGATGCGATGGGTCAATATGGCGCGCGTTACTTCAACAATTTAGGACATTCAGCATTTACATTTAATGACATTTTCCGTCCAATCAGTGAAAATGAGTTTATTGATACCGTCGTCATCGTTTTATCCGTATCCGGCGAGACGCCGGAAGTCATTGGAAAAGCCGTCGCAATGAAGCACTCCGGCGCTTTTCTCATCACAATTTCCAATAATGAAAAATCAACCCTTTCAAAGATGGCAGATATTACATTATCTTACAATGTACCAGACAAATACGCAGTAGAAAATACAGGGATAACATTAACCACACAGCTCCCGGTGATTGCGCTGCTGGAGCTGCTGGCTTACCGGACGCACCAGATATCCAGTCATTCGATAATCTTATGAGTCCAGAACTGAGCGTTGACTCAGTTTTTTGTTAGCCAAAATTTGTTACGTTTGTTGAAACATATTTCTTCTGCTCAAAAACGTCTTGAAAAAGAAAATGGAAAACGGTATCATAAATTTGTAATAAATTTAAAACACTATTAGGAGAAACTAATGGAAAAAGAAGAAAAGCAAAGCTGGGTCATGACGCATATTATGCCGCCGATGATGAAGTTCTTGAACACTAAAGCCGTTACGGCAATCAAGAATGGAATGATATATCCAGTACCGTTCATTATTGTCGGCTCAGTTTTCTTAATCTTGGGACAGTTCCCTTATCAGCCGATTCAGGATTATTTAAACGAAATCAAGCTCGGTCCGCTATTTCTGCAGATAAACAACGCATCATTCGGCATAACAGCAATTCTGGCCGTGTTCGGCATTGCCTATGTCTGGGTGAGAAATGAAGGCTTTGAAGCTGCGCCAGCCGGCATGGCTGCGATAATTTGCCATATCCTGCTCCAGCCGGATACAATTAAATCTGTCACAAATATTGCAGATTCCAGTAAAGTATCCACCGCTTGGCAGGTTTCAGGTGTGATTGACCGTCAGTGGCTCAGCGGCAAAGGAATCATTCTTTCAATCATCGTCGGCCTCCTGGTGGGATGGATTTACACCGGCCTGATGCGGCGCAAAATCACAATCAAGATGCCTGAACAGGTGCCGGAGAATGTTGCAGCTTCATTTACAGCCTTAGTTCCTGCCGGAATCATCATTACCCTTACAGGCATTGTGCACGGAATCTTTACAATCGGCTTCAATACAACCCTGGTTGAGCAGGTTTATAAGCTGATTCAGATGCCCTTACAACACGTTGTGGACGGCCCTGCCGGTCTGTTCGTCATTGCTTTTCTGCCTGTGTTCATCTGGTGGTTTGGTGTGCACGGCTCGACAATCATCGGCGGTATCATGGGTCCGTTGATGTTTGCAAATAATGTGGATAATCTGGAACTCTACAAAGCACATCATCTGGATTTAGCACACGGTGCCCACATCATCACACAGCCTTTCATGGACCAGTACTTGACCGTTACAGGTGCCGGTATGACGATTGGATTTGTTATCTTCATGCTTGTCCGGGCAAAATCGGCCCAGATGAAAACAATCGGCAAGCTGGAAATAGGCCCAGCCCTCTTCAATATCAATGAACCGATTCTATTCGGTATACCTGTCGTTCTGAATCCAATGCTTGCGATACCATTCATTTTGCAGCCTGTACTTTCAGGAGTCTTGACATATCTTGTAATTTTAGCCGGCATTATTCCTCCGCTGAACGGACTGCCCATTCCCTGGACAACACCGCCGATTATTTCAGGCTTGATTGTAGGCGGCTGGAAAGGCATGATTTGGCAAATTCTGATGCTGGCAATGTCGGTCGTCGTCTACTGGCCTTTTGCAGTACGCTATGACAAGATTCTACTCGCACAGGAAGCCGAAGTTGAAGCAGAAATTCAAGAAGAAAAAGCTGCCGGCAAATAACGCTGCCGAAATTGACCAATAAATAGAAAATAAAAATAGGCGCGCCCTTGGGTGAACGCCATAAAAGGAAAAAAATGACATTACGAAAAGACTTTCTCTGGGGCGGTGCAGTTGCGGCCCATCAGCTTGAAGGCGGCTGGAACGCCGACGGAAAGGGTATCTCAGTTGCTGATGTGATGACAGCCGGCAGCCACGGTGTCTCACGCCGTATCACAGATGGCGTGCTGCCGGGAGAAAACTATCCGAATCACGAAGCCATTGATTTCTATCATCGTTACAAAGATGATATTAAGCTCTTTGCTGAGCTGGGAATCAATTGCTTGCGCACCTCTATCGCCTGGACGCGAATCTTCCCCAACGGCGATGAAGCAGAGCCGAACGAAGCAGGCCTGCAGTTCTATGACAACCTCTTCGATGAATGCCTGAAATACGGTATTGAACCGGTTATCACGCTCTCTCACTTTGAAATGCCTTATCACTTAGTAACAGAATACGGCGGCTTCCGTAACCGCAAGCTGATTGATTTCTTTGTCCATTTTGCCGAAACTGTCATGACGCGATACAAAGACAAGGTCAAATACTGGATGACCTTCAACGAAATCAATAATCAGACCAACTTCGAGTCAGATTTTGCGACTTTCACGAATTCCGGCTTGAAGTTTGCTCCTGGGGAAGACCGCGAAGCACTCATGTATCAGGCCGCTCACTATGAGCTCGTAGCAAGCGCCAAAGTTGTTGAAATCGGCCACCTCATCAATCCGGATTTCCAGATTGGCTGCATGATTGCGATGTGTCCGATTTACCCGGAAAGCTGCAGGCCAGAGGACATGATGGCAGCGACAGTAGGCATGCAGCGGCGTTACTGGTTTGCCGATGTACATGTTCGCGGACATTACCCTGCCTATTTGGAAAAATACCTGAAGCGCAGAGACTTCCAGCTTGATATTACGGAAGAAGACCTGGCAATCTTGGCCGCAGGCCGTGTTGACTATATCGGTTTCAGTTACTACACAAGTTCAGTTGTTTCAGCCCAGAAAACAAATGGCAAGCCATATTTCGACTACAACGAGAATCGCAGCCTGGTCAAAAATGACTATGTCGAAGTTTCTGAGTGGGACTGGCAAATTGACCCGCTGGGGCTGCGCTGGAGTCTGAACTGGTTCTACGAGCGCTATGAAAAGCCGCTCTTCATCGTAGAAAATGGCCTTGGCGCGATAGATGAGGTCGAGCCTGACGGCAGCATTCACGATGCTTACCGTGTGGCATATCTCAGCTCGCATATTGCGGAAATGAAAGATGCCGTCAATATTGACGGTGTGGACCTGATTGGCTACACGCCATGGGGATTCATTGACCTCGTTTCAGCGGGCACAGGCGAGATGAAAAAGCGTTACGGCCTTATTTATGTCGACAAAGACAACGACGGCGGCGGAACACTGGCACGCAGTAAAAAAGACAGCTTTGACTGGTACCGGAAAGTAATCGCCACAAATGGTAAAGAGCTTTAAAGGCAGAGCAATCAATACGCCACGGCAAAGCACCAAACTGTCCAGCAGAAATGAACGGGAAAAATCTCTGAGATTCGCTTATTAAAAGCATTTCGGAGATTTTTAATTGATTTTATCGGATGAAGCCGGGATTTTCTGCTATAATAAAGTATGCAAAGCGGATGGATAATCAGACTTTTAGGCGGCTTCTACACCGTCGAATCAGACGGGCAAATCTTTCAGACCCGGGCGCGGGGAAATTTCCGCAACAAGTCCATAAAACCGCTGGTTGGAGATGATGTGGACTTTGAAAATGACTACATCATGAAAGTGCACGAGCGCAGGAATTCGCTGATACGACCGGCCATTGCCAATATTGACCAGGTTATCGTCGTCATGTCTACCGTCGAGCCGGATTTCAACCGCAATCTGCTGGACCGTTTTCTGGTACTCTTGGAACACCGTCATGTCCTGAGCAAGATTTACCTGACCAAGACAGACCTGAAACAGCTGGATTTGTCTGATTATGAAAAAATCGGCTATGAAGTTTTCTCAGACCCGAACCAGCTTTTGTCAGATTTGAAAGGCAAAGTGACTGTGTTCATGGGTCAGACAGGCGTCGGCAAGTCGACCTTATTAAACAAAATCGCACCGGACCTGGATTTAGCCACGGCTGAAATCTCCGCAGCCCTAGGCCGCGGCCGCCACACAACGCGCCACGTCGAACTCTACCATGTCGATGCCGCAGACGGCTGGATTGCCGACACACCAGGCTTTTCATCACTTGACTACGAAGTGGACAACATCCCCGAACTCAACCGCTGCTTCGTCGAAATTTACCAGACCAGCGCCGGCTGCAAGTTCCGCGAGTGCACCCATACCCATGAGCCCGAATGCGCCGTCAAAACGGCCGTTGCGCAGGGAAAAATCACCCAGTCACGCTATGACAGCTTCCTGCAGCTGTCGTCAGAAATCAATAAAACAAGAGAAGTTTATGTCAAAAAATCAAAAAAATCGTAATCGGGCAGTCATTCTGCACACAGTTGGGATATTTGTCCTATTACTAATCTGGCTTATCCTAATTGTCTTCAAAAATTCATTAGGCAGTCTAAAAATTCCGGTATTTGTCGGAATGCTCGTAGTCACTGTCGCAGGGCTTTATTTTCTGACAAAACTGCTAGTAAAAGGACTTAAGCACTGAAAAAGTTTAACTCGCTAAACAGAGTTTTGCATAGAAAGGCAACATCCAAATGACGAATTATTATATCGCCCCCTCTATTCTCTCAGGCGACTTCGGCAAATTCACTGAAGAAGCACTCCGACTGGAAAAAGCCGGTGCAGACTGGCTGCACATCGATATTATGGACAACCACTTCGTACCCAACCTGACCTTTGGCGCCGGCGTAGTTGCGGCTATGCGGCCCCACAGCAAGCTCTTTTTCGACTGCCACCTGATGGTTGAAAATCCCGAAGACTACGTAGAATCCTTTGCCGCAGCCGGCGCAGACAGCCTGAGCATCCACGTAGAGGCCACACGCCATATCCACGGTGCCCTGCAGAAAATCAAAGCCGCAGGTCTGCGAGCCAGTGTGGTCATCAATCCGGGCACGCCCGTCAGCGCCATTGAGCCCGTCCTTGGCCTCGTCGACATGGTGCTCGTCATGACCGTCAATCCAGGCTTCGGCGGCCAATCCTTCCTGCCCGAATGCCTGGAAAAAGTAGCTGACCTGTCCATGCTCCGCAAACTCCGCGGCCTGGATTTCAATATTGAAGTCGACGGCGGCATCACCGACGAAACCATCTCAGCCGCCAAAGCTGCCGGCGCCAACGTCTTTGTGGCCGGCTCATTCACATTCACGGGCGAGCCTGCTGAACAGATTCAAAAATTACGAGAGAAGTTATAATGCCATTAATGATATTTTTAATTGTCTGCATGCTGATTGCGATTGTGCTCGGCTTAGCCAACTTTTTCAAGAAGCCGCCGCATGATGAAAAAATGGTCGGCAGAATTGAGACACTTTCTTCAAATTTGACCGAAATTCGCCAGGATTTGCGTCAGGAATTAGGACAGAACCGTCAGGAAATTAACGGTGCGCTGAACCAGGTCATTGACATCACCAGCAACAATATCCGCGAATTTTCTGAGACAAATAATAAAAAAATGTCCGAATTGACCGAGCAGATTAACAGCAAATTTGACCGCCAGTTCAAGGATTTGCAGGAGTCAAATGAGAAAAAACTTGAACAAATTCAAAAATCTGTCGACGAAAAGCTCCAGGAAACGCTGAAAAAATCAATCAGCCAGAGCTTTGAGCAAGTTCAGCTGCAGCTCAAGTCAGTCGAACAAGGCCTCGGCCAAATGCGCAATCTAGCCAGCGATGTGGGCAGCCTGTCCAAAGTCATGTCAGGCGTGAAAACTCGCGGCATTATCGGCGAACTGCAGCTCAATCAGATTCTCGAGGACATCATGCCGCGCTCGCAGTACCGCGAGCAGGAGAACATCCAGGGCGCAAATAAAGTTGACTTTGCGGTCGTTCTGCCCGGCAAAATCGACAATGAAGAAGTGCTGCTGCCGATTGACTCGAAATTTCCGCTGGAAGATTATCAGCGCCTGTTGGATGCCCAGGAAAGCAATGACAGCGTGCTAGTCGAGCAGTTCCGTAAGGAACTTTTCAAGCGAATTAAAGATTTTGCCAAGGATATCTCCGGCAAATACATTCTGCCGCCGAAAACGACAGATTTTGCGATTATGTTTCTTCCGACAGAGGGACTTTTCATGGAGGTCGTGAACGCTGAGCACGGCAGTTTCATTGACCAGATTCGCCGCGATTTCAAGGTCAACATCACAGGACCAACAACCATGACAGCAGTCCTGAACTCGCTTCAAATGGGCTTCAAGACCTTGCAGATTGAGAAAAAATCCACCGAAGTCTTCAATCTGCTGACCAATGTTAAAACTGAGTTCGGAAAATACGGCACAGCCCTTGAAGCGATTCAGAAAGACCTTCAGAAATCAAACAAGGACATTGACCACCTCATCAATACCCGCACCAACATGATGAACCGTCAGCTGAACAAGCTGGACGCGCTTGATGGTGGTGAAAGTGCGCACTCTGACTCAGACTCGGACGAAAAGTAAAACTGGAGCTTAAAATCTTCAGTTTTTGAGTAAATTCCGCAGATTCTGTTATAATGGCTTATAGAAAGATAGCTGAAAATGATTGATAAACGCTTAGCCGAAATTACGGACTGCCTCTACCGTGTTGCTGTCAAAGCACTCATTGTCCGTGAGGGGAAGCTTCTGATTTCAAAAGAAGAAGAGAAACAGCTTAGTGATTTGAATCTGCACGGGATTCCCGGAGGTGGAGTGGACTACGGCGAGAATTTCCAGCAGGGTCTGATTCGAGAGCTCCGCGAAGAGTTGAAGCTCGAGCTTCTGCCGTCGCAAATTGAGGAGCAGCCTGTGAAGGTTTCTTTCGGCGAGTTAGCCGATGGGAGATTTGCAGGTGACAGGAATGTTCCGACAGTGCTTTTCTATTTCCCGGTGCGGCTTTTGGATAATCAGCAGCCTGTCGCAGGCGAAAACGGCTTTGAGTGGGCCGATGCGGCAGAATTGCAAACTGTGAATTTTGTTTCTCAAACTGCGGTGGACCGAGAATTTTTAATTGAGTTTTTGAATAATTATTAGAACAAATTTGCCCAGAATAGGTGACATTTCTGGAACATTTGTCCGAAAAAAGAACGTTAATCCAGGAGGGAAAAGGATGACTCTTATAAAAGACATGAAAGTAAACCAGAATTTTGAAGGTTTCTACCTGATTAAGTCAGTTGAGCTCAAGCAGACGCGGGCTGGTAAAGACTATCTGCAGATGGTTTTTCAGGACCGCAGCGGCACAATCGGCGGCAATCTTTGGGATGCTCAGGCGCATAACATCGAGACATTCACAGCCGGCAAGGTGGTGCATGTGGAGGGCAAACGCGAGGTCTACAATAATACGCCTCAGGTTAATCAGCTGACGCTGCGCCTGCCTGATTTCGGCGAGCCGTCACTGCCCTCGGATTTCCGTGAGAAATCACCTGTCAATGAAGAGGAGCTCCGCGAATACGTCACGTCGATTGTTTTCAAGATTGAAAATGCTACCTGGAATCGTATTGTGCGCGCGCTTTTGAAGAAATTTGACAAGGAATTTTACGAGTTTCCGGCTGCCAAGACCAATCATCATGCCTTTGAGGGCGGACTGGCCTTTCATGAGACGACCATGCTGAAACTGGCCGAAAAAATCTGCGAGGTTTATCCGCAGCTGAACAGTTCACTGATGTTTGCAGGGATTCTGCTGCATGACCTGGCAAAATGTCTTGAATTTACAGGATTTGAAAATACAAGTTATACTTTGAAGGGCAATCTGATTGGCCACATCGTGCTGATTGATGAAGAAATCACAAAAGCTGTCATCGAGCTCGGATTAGACGAAAACTCCGAAGATGTTTTATTACTGCGCCATGTTGTTTTGAGCCACCACGGTCAGCTTGACTTCGGCTCGCCTGTGCGGCCGCAGATTATGGAAGCTGAAATGATTCATCAAATCGACATGATGGATGCCAGCATGATGATGATGTCAACGGCCCTTTCGACAATTCCGAAGGGACAGCAGACCGCTCGCGTCTGGCCGATGGACAATCGGAGCTTTTACAAACCTAGTTTTACTGAATAATTATAAAAATAGAAAGAAGTCTAAAACATGGAAAACACACTCAAAAACGATCAGCTGGAAATCACAGTTGACACTTTCGGTGCAGAGCTGCACAGCATCGTCAAAGACGATATCGAATACCTCTGGCAGGCTGACAAAGCTTTCTGGGCACGTCATGCACCAGTCCTTTTCCCGATTGTCGGCAAGCTGAAAAACGGCAGCTACCATATCGGCGAAGACGAAACCGAGTACAAGATGGGCGGCCATGGTTTTGCACGCGACAATGAGTTTGAACTCGTCAAAGCTGATGATGACGAACTGATTTACGAACTCACACAAAATGAAGACACACTGAACAAATATCCCTACAATTTCGTCTTTAAAGTCGCTTACAAATTGACTGACAACAAGCTGCGCGTCCGCTATTATGTTAAAAACCAAGACGAGAAAACCATGTATTTCGGAGTAGGTGCACACCCGGCTTTCAACGTGCCGATTGCACAGGGCGGTTTTGAAGACTACACGCTGATGATTTCGCCACTTGAAAAGCGCACATTTATCCCGCTAGACCCGCCGTCCGGACTGATTTCTCTGGATGACCAGGAAGAAGTTGAAGTGCATAAAATTCCGCTTTCACGCGATTTATTCAAAAATGACGCACTGGTTTATACTTCAAGCCCCGAAATGGAAGTTTCTCTGACAAATTCTTTGGACGACCGCTCCGTGCGCGTCAGCTGGGAAGACATGCCTTTCTTCGGCCTCTGGAGCCCCTATCCGTCCGAAGCACCATTTGTCTGCATCGAGCCATGGTGCGGTGTTACGGATGATGACGGCACAGACGGCGACCTGTCCACCAAATTCGGCATCAACGAGCTGGAGCCTGAGGGTCATTTCGAATGCGAATACACGATTGAAATCAATTAAATTGCCTCACCAGAATTCTGGTGAGTTTTTTTCGGACAAATTTATCCCGCAGATTGGAGTTGTAGTATAATAAAGCTAATGGAGGTCGAAATGACAGATTTTAGAGAACCCTTAACACTACGTTCAGGTATTACTTTGCAGAATCGTCTGATTATGTCGCCGATGACAGTTGTTTTGAGCTTTTATAACGGCATCGTCACCAGTGAAGAGATTGAGCATTATGCAGCGCGCTCAGCCGGACTAGGCGCTGTTATCACAGGCACGGCCAATGTTCAGCCAAACGGGAAAGGCTGGCCCGGCGAATTAAAAATCAGTGATGATGAGGCAATTCCGCGCTTGCATGACTTGGCTGCGGCCATTCAGTCCAAAGGCGCCAAAGCCATTCTGCAGATATTTCATGCCGGCCGGATGACTTCCGCGCGAACAATCGGTGAACAGCCGGTTTCCGCAAGCAGTGTGGCTGCAGAAGTCCCAGGCGCAGAAATACCGCGTGAATTAACAGAAGCCGAGATTTTAGAAATTATCGAAGCCTTCGGCCAGGCAACACGCCGTGCCATTGCAGCAGGCTTTGACGGCGTCGAGATTCACGGCGCGAATATGTATCTGATTCACCAGTTCTTTTCGCCGCACAGCAATCGTCGCACTGACGCCTGGGGCGGGAGCCTGGAGAAAAGAATGAAGTTTCCGCTGGCCGTCATTGACCGTGTGAATGAAGAAGCCGACAAGGCCAATCGACCCTTTGCAGTAGGCTATCGTTTTTCACCGGTTGAAGGCACAAGGCCGGGCATTCGCCTGGAGGACACACTCAAATTTTTGGACGTCTTGCGTCAAAAACCGCTGGACTATTTGCACGTCTCGCTGAAAAATTACGCAAGAAAATCAAATTCTCCTGATTATCAGGAAAAATCAGAGCTGGCCTATATTCATGAAGCGCTGGCTGGAAGCAACATTCCATTGATTGGCGTCGGCAGTGTGCGGACGCGTGCAGATGTGAATGCTCTCCTGCAAGAGGCTGAGCTTTGTGCCATCGGCCAGCAATTGCTGGTAGACCCTGAATTTCCATTGAAACTGGCTGAAAACCGTGACAGTGAATTTGTCCAGAAACCATTTGGTGAGGCCATTTACGATGTCGCCATGCCGAATCCTGAGCTTAATTACCTCAAAGCACGCTACAATTAGACTGAAATTGTCAATAAAGGAAATGTACAGTCTAACACTTTTTGTATAATATAAAAAACCCAGTATGGAAAAAATTATGAATCTGAAAATTCGGCTGATTGAAAGTCAAGATGATCCCGCAGTAAAGCAGCTCGTTCAGGAAACCCTGTCGGAATTCGGCTTAAATCTGCCAGGCACTGCCTTTTTTGACCCTGAACTGGCTACCATGGCCGAGCATTATCAGGCAGCCGAACATGCCGGTTACTGGGTTTTGACAGACGGCAGGAAGATTTTAGGCGGCGCGGGTATTTTCCCGATTGACGCATTGACCTGTGAAGTTCAAAAGCTCTATTTGAAACCGGAGTTGCGCGGTCAGGGTTGGGGCGGAAAACTTCTGGAGCAGGCGCTGGGCTTTGCCCGGCAGCATTATCGCTACGCTTATCTGGACACCCGCTCCGAGCTGTCCGCTGCCATCGGCATGTACAAGAAATTCGGTTTCACCGAGCTCAAGGCGCCGCCAGAACATGCCACTCATAATTTTATGGACCATTGGTTTATCAAAGAATTATGAGCCAAAAAATGTTAAAATAGATGAAATTCAGAAAGGCTAACTTTTTATATGTCAAATTTTATAGTTGTTGAACATCCGCTCATTCAGCATAAGCTTTCAATCCTGCGCCGCAAAGAGGTTTCCTCCAAAGAGTTCCGTGAACTCGTTGATGAAATCGGCATGCTCATGGCGTACGAAGTCTGCCGCGATATGCCTTTGGAAGATGTGGAAATCGACACGCCGGTTGCCCATATGACGGCCAAACGTTTGGCCGGAAAAAAACCGGTGATTGTGCCCATTCTCCGGGCCGGTATCGGTATGGTGGACGGCATGAACAAGCTCATGCCGGCTGCGCGCGTCGGCTTTATCGGCATGTACCGTGACGAGGAGACACTTCAGCCGGTTGAGTATCTGGTAAAGCTTCCGACGGATGTTGCCGACCGTCAAGTGCTTCTGGTGGACCCGATGCTTGCTACCGGGGGTTCGGCCATTCTCGGCGTTGAGACGCTCAAGAAGCGCGGTGTGAAGAACATCAAGTTTGTCTGCTTAGTTGCCGCTCCAGAGGGCGTTAAGGCATTCCAGGAGGCCTGCCCGGATGTCAACATCTACGCTGCAGCACTTGATGACCATTTGAATGAGCACGGTTATATTGTACCTGGTCTTGGCGATGCCGGCGACCGTTTGTTCGGTACGAAATAATCGTTTAAACAAGCGAATTTTCCTGAATCTGAGAATGGCGGCAGCACTTGCTGCGTCAACGATTACAAGTTTTCTGGCAGCTGTTTTTGTCCAGAAACTGCTGAAATGTCAAAGCTAAATTAACAAAAACTCGCTATTAAGGCGGATTTTTGTTATGATGGAGTCATTATTATCCTGAAATGAGAAATAATATTTTGAAAAAGAAAAAAGTTCCCAGTAAATGGTCCAAAGCATCAGTCGGCGGTTTCATCATTGCCCTAGGCGTCGTTTACGGAGATATAGGTACCAGTCCGCTCTACACGATGAAATCCATCGTGACAGGCCAGGGCGGCGGCCGATATATCAACGAAGACTTTGTTATCGGCGCGGTTTCACTGATTTTCTGGACATTGACGCTGATAACGACCGTCAAATACGTCCTGATTGCCCTGAATGCAGATAACCACAAGGAAGGCGGCATTTTCTCGCTCTATACACTGGTGCGGCGCTTTAAGAAATGGCTGATTGTCCCAGCGATGATTGGCGGCGCGGCTTTGCTTTCTGACGGCACCTTAACGCCGGCGGTGACGGTGACCTCTGCCATTGAAGGACTGCACGGCGTTCCAGGCTTTGTCTCGACATTCGGCACAGACCAGAATGTCGTCGTGGTCATAACAGTGTCAATCCTGGCGATTCTTTTCCTGATTCAGCGCTTCGGCACAGACGTCATCGGCAAGCTTTTCGGACCCATCATGACGCTCTGGTTCGGCTTTGTCGGCGTTGCCGGCTTCTTCAACATGCTGAGCAACCTTTCCATCTGGCGCGCCCTGAATCCCTGGTATGCGGTCAACCTGCTTTTCAATTCGTCAAACCATGCCGGCATCTTCATCTTGGGCTCGATTTTCCTGGCCACGACCGGTGCAGAAGCCCTCTATTCAGACCTCGGCCACGTCGGCAAAAACAATATCTATGTCAGCTGGCCTGTCGTCAAAGTCTGCCTTTTCTTGAACTACGCAGGCCAGGGAGCTTTCCTTCTGCGGGCGGGGGACAAATACGGCTACGCAGCCGAGTTTAACCCATTCTTTGACATGCTTCCCAAATCAATTACGGTTTACGCTGTTATATTGGCAACTTTAGCAGCCATTATAGCCTCTCAATCCTTGATAGCCGGCTCCTTTACCTTAGTCTCCGAGGCCATTCGCCTGAAAATGCTGCCCATGTTTAAGATTCTCTATCCGGGAAAAACTTACGGCCAGATGTACATCCCAGCGATTAATTTCTGCCTCTGGTTTGTGACAACGAGCATCGTTCTGCTTTTCAGAACATCCACTCACATGGAAGCGGCCTACGGCCTGGCCATTACCGTGACCATGCTGATGACCACACTGCTTTTGTCCTTCTATCTGATTACAACAGGCGTCAAACCCTTTCTCTCGCGGCTTATCATGGGCTTCTTCGCCCTTATCGAAAGCGTCTTCTTTATCTCGTCGGCAGTTAAGTTTGTGCACGGCGGCTACGTCGTTGTTATCATTGCTGCTGTCATCATCTTTGTCATGTTTGTCTGGGTGCGCGGCTCCAGCATTGTCCAGCGCTATGTAAAGAAATTGGACGTTTCCAATTATATTGAACAACTTCAAGAACTCAAAGATGACCATGAAGTGGACATGTACCAGACAAATGTCGTTTATTTGACCAGCCGCATGAAGGGGACAAAGCTTGACATGTCGATTCTTTATTCGATTTTGGACAAAAAGCCCAAGAGGGCAGAAGTCTACTGGCTGGTGAACGTTCAGGTTACAGATATGCCTTATACCAACGAGTACGAAGTCGACATGATGGGAACAGACTTTGTCGTGCATGTCACGCTCTACCTCGGCTTCCACATGCCGCAGGAAGTCCCGCGTTACCTGCGCGCCATTGTGCAGGACCTGATGGAATCCGGCCGTCTGCCCAAGCAGCATCAGAAGTATACAATTAAGCCTGGCCGCTCAGTCGGCGACTTCGGTTTCGTTGTCATAGAAGAGCATTTGAACAATGCGCGGACAATTTCACCTTTTGACCGTTTTATTCTGCAGACAAAGCTGTCCATCAAGAAAATCACCACATCGCCTGCCCGCTGGTTCGGCCTGCAGTTCTCTGACTACACGGTTGAGCACGTACCGCTGATTCTTAATGATGTCAAAGTTATGAAAGCAATTGAGCGCAAGCATGAGTCTGAGCCCTTAATACCGTAATAAAAAATGCTCTGAGAAGGGCATTTTTTGTAAAATGATTTCTGCCAGTGGAATTAATCTTCCTGCTTCAGACTCTCACTTTGCGGCGTCAGCCACTTTGCATAAGGGTCTTCGGACTCAGAAGCAGCCATGCTCTCAGAACCTGGTATCACAACGCCGTCAGGCATTTCCAGAACCCCTAAATCGGCCAGAAGGCTGTCTACATCGTTACGTTTTTTTGTCTGCATTGCCATTTTTTTATCTCCTTTTGGAATAGCATTCGCGCCGCGGCAGTGTCAAAAGCGCCTGTATACGGCTAAAGTCGCAACAGTCTGCTTAAGCAAGCGCTCGGCATTTTGAATTTTTTAGCTGAAATCAAGACTTTCATTTGCCGGTTTTATCTGCATAAATCGCCTGTCATTCAACTTTTCCTTAATTTTACACTTTTTTACAATTTTTTGGGTGAAAAAAAGCACTGAGACTTGATTTTTTAAGATAATCTGATAAAATGGTTCAGTACGGTATCGCCATGCTGCGATCACCACAATATTTTATTAAGGAGACATTTTAAAAAATGGCTAGAGAAAAATACGATCGTAGCAAACCACACGTTAATATTGGTACTATCGGTCACGTCGATCACGGTAAAACTACTTTGACTGCAGCAATTACTAAGGTTCTTGCTGAAAAATATCCTTCAGCAACAAACGTTGTAAAAGATTATGCGTCTATCGATGCTGCTCCAGAAGAGCGTGAGCGTGGTATCACCATCAACACAGCCCACGTTGAGTATGAGACGCCTGCTCGTCACTATGCCCACATCGACGCCCCTGGACACGCGGACTACGTTAAGAACATGATTACTGGTGCTGCCCAGATGGACGGAGCAATCCTCGTTGTGGCTGCTACAGACGGCCCTATGCCTCAGACGCGTGAGCACATCCTGCTTTCACGTCAGGTTGGTGTTAAATACTTGATTGTCTTCTTGAACAAGGCTGACCTTGTTGATGATGACGAGCTGCTTGAACTCGTTGAGATGGAAGTTCGCGACCTCTTGACTGAATACGGCTTTGACGGTGATAACATCCCTGTTATCGTTGGTTCAGCACTTGGTGCTTTGAACGGCGAGCAGAAGTATGTTGACGCTGTTCTTAAGCTTATGGAAACAGTTGATACATACATCCCGACTCCAGAGCGTGATGTTGACAAACCATTGCTTCTTCCTGTCGAGGATGTCTTCTCAATCACAGGTCGTGGTACAGTTGCTTCAGGCCGTATCGACCGTGGTACTGTTAAAATCAATGATGAAGTTGAAATTGTTGGTATCAAGCCTGAAACTAAGAAGGCTGTTGTTACGGGCGTTGAAATGTTCCGTAAGACGCTTGACATGGGTATTGCCGGCGATAACGTTGGTGTATTGCTCCGTGGTATCCAGCGTGATGAAATCGAGCGTGGACAAGTCTTGGCTAAGCCAGGTTCAATCACTCCTCACACTAAGTTCAAGGGTGAAGTTTACGTCTTGACAAAAGAAGAAGGCGGACGTCACACTCCATTCTTCGACAACTACCGTCCACAGTTCTACTTCCACACAACTGACGTTACTGGTTCATTGAAGCTGCCTGCCGGCACTGAAATGGTTATGCCTGGTGACAACGTAACAATCGAAGTTGAATTGATTCACCCAGTTGCCGTTGAGCAAGGTACAACTTTCTCAATCCGTGAAGGCGGACGTACTGTTGGTTCAGGTATCGTTGCTGAAATCGAAAAATAATCTCGTTTGAGATTTTAAAAGTCTGTCAGATTTGGCAGGCTTTTTTGCTGGGCTTTAGCGACAAATTTGAGGCAAATAAAAAATCCCGAGTCAATCAGGATTTTTTTGGAATCAAATTTCAGTCTCAGTAAAGACTTCTCGGTCAACAAAGAGCTGCATCTGGAAATAAAATTTTTCGACAATCATCGGGTCCGCGTTTTTGAAAATGTTGACATTGCGCAGCCCGGATTTGTCAGTAACAGAGAGCTTGAAGCCTGTCAAGTCAGAATTGACGATAATCTTCAACAGGAAGCCGTCGCCTGAGTTGGGCGAAACTTCCAAGAGCCTTGAGAACTCATACTGGCCGAGCTTCGTCGGGATAAAGGTCACATCGCGTAGTGTGTATTTTTTGATGTTCGGTGAGATGCTGTATTTGTATTTGCAGCCGGCAAGCTGCTTTTCTTTGACAAAGGCCATTATTTTGTCCTCCTTGCTATTTTAAACAGGTCTTTAGGGCTGCAGTAAACTGGTCAATTTCTTCGATTGTGTTCAGTTCTGACAGTGAAATTCGCAGGTTTTCCTCTAGTTTGGGTGAATCTGGCCCATAGACAGCGTCCAGTACGTGGCTTGGCAGAACGGCACCGGCAGTGCAGGCAGAACCGGTTGAGACGGCGAAGCCTGCTAAATCAAGTTTTGTCAGCAGCAGCGCATTATCAGCACCAGGAAAACCGAGGTTCAGAACGTGCGGCAGATTTTCAGAGCCGAAGCGATTCTCGTAGTAATCAATATTTTCAGCCGCCAGGTTGGACAGAAGCCGCTCGCGAAGTTTTTCTACTTTGGCGTAGTTTTCGTCCAGATGCTGGTAATCGACTTCAAGCGCTCGCGCCATGGCTGCAATGCTCGCCAGATTCTCAGTGCCTGCGCGATGATTGTCTTCCTGTCTTCCGCCATGTATCAAGCGGTCAAACTTGACTTCCGGCGAATGGTACAACAGACCGACACCTTTAGGACCATGAAATTTATGCGCGGAGGCGCTCAGGAAGTCCGCACCGATTTTCTGCGGCAGAACCGGAATTTTGCCCATGGCTTGGACGGCATCTACGTGAAAGGCGATGTTTTCAATCTGCGAGAGCATTTCGCCGATTTCTTGAACGGGAAGAAGCTGTCCAGTCTCGTTGTTGGCCATCATGACGGATACGAGGATGGTATCGGCTCGGACAGCAGACAAGATTCGGCCGGCTGACAGATTTCCCTTGCTATCAGGTGTAACTGTGGTAATCTCGAAGCCGAAACGCATCTCAAGGTAGCGCATAGCTTCAAGGACGCTGGGGTGCTCAATCGCAGTTGTGACAATGTGGCGCCCCTGCTCAATATTGGCTAGTGCATAACTGATGATTGCGGTATTATTGGCCTCCGAAGCGCCGGAGGTGAAAACGAGAGAACTGGCCGGAACTTCAAGGAGCTCAGCAATTTTCTCGCGCGATTCGCGCAGCAGTTTCGCCGCAGAACGTCCGGGTGCGTGTATACTTGAAGGGTTGCCGTAGACCTCAGTCAGACTGGACAATAGAGTCTCGGCGACTTCAGGCAGAACCGGCGTTGTTGCAGCATTGTCAAAGTAAATCATTAATATTTAATCCTGTGCCTTATCATATTCGAAAAGTGGTGAAACAGGCCGGCCTTCATGGATGCGGATAATAGCGTCGGCCAGCAAATCAGAGCAGCTGATAAACTTGACATTATCAGGCTTCAGATTGCTTGAATCAACCGAGTCAGTCACAAGAACTTCCTTGATAGGACTGGCATTGAGCCGCTCAGCAGCACCCGGCAGGAAAAGTCCGTGACTTGCACAGGCATAAATCTCGGCTGCATTGTTTTTAGTAAGGACAGCTGCCGCATTTGCAAAAGTAAGACCAGTTGTTAAAATATCATCAATGATGATTGTTTTCTTGCCCTCAACTGAGCCAATCAGATAACCGTTCTCACGATTGTGTTCGTCTGCATCACTGTAATCAACGATGGCCAGAGCTGAACCCAGATGTTCAGCCAAAGAACGGGCTCGTTTGATACCTGAATTTTTCGGCGCCACAATCACCGTATCGTCTCCGCCAAGACCTAACGCCTTATAATAATCAGCAAAAAGCGGAACGGCAAACAAATTATCGGCCGGAATATCAAAGAAGCCCTGAACCTGTACAGCGTGCAGGTCAAGCGTCAAAATACGGTCAATGCCGGCCTTAACCAGCATATTGGCCACCAGCTTTGCAGTAATCGGCTCGCGCGGATTCGCAGTGCGGTCCTGTCTAGCATAGCCGAAATAGGGCACGACGATGTTGACCGTGTGGGCCGAAGCGCGTTTGCAGGCATCAATCATAATCAGAAGCTCCCACAAATGGTCGTTAACCGGGAAATTCGTTGATTGTATGATATAAACATCGTGATCACGAACCGATTCCTCGATGTCAACGTAGATTTCGCCGTCGGCAAACTGTTTTGAAGTCACCTCGCCAAGGCGTACGCCAGTAATCTTTGAGACTTTTTCAGCTAGTTCGCGGTTAGAGCTCAATGAAAAGAGCAGCAGTTTTGGATCTTGATACACCATTATTGTCCTTCAATTATCATTATTTTCAATAATAATATTTTATCATCAAAAAGCTTACTTTACAAGCTGTACCATCTGAATCTTCAAATAATCAGAAAATGTTTATGTACATTTGTACATTTTCAGCAGTAATGTGAGACGAGCAGTCAAACACATTGTGCAAAGCCGTGTGAAAAGTCTAAATGTTTTTATCGTCAAATTGTGAGAAAATGTCTACTTTTTAACTTTGTGAGTTTGTGAAACAGAAAACAAAAAATTGACAAAATGGCCTTAGAGTATTATAATAGCTGTATACCAAATAAATAAACAAAACTAGGAGATTTTTAGAAAAATGAAAAAATCTAAAATCATTACTTTGCTTGCAGTTTCAGTACTCTCTGCAGGAATTCTGACTGCTTGCTCATCAAGCAATGATACAAGCACAAAAACTTCATCATCATCATCAAAAGCTGCAAGTTCATCTTCAACAGATGCGTTTGCAGGTGCAACTGTAGCCGCACCAGACTTTGACACACTTCAAAAAGGCTTCGCTGCAAACGGCGCTTGGCTGAATGCAATCAACAAAGATATGGATGCCACTGGTAAGACATTGACAGTTGACGGCGTGTTCTTGACAAACGGCGACACAGGTGAGGCAGAAACTGCACGTAAACTGGCCATCTACAATCAGAATGACAACCACCAGGTGACTGAGCAGTACACACTGACAGTAGATAAAATCGTTGTTAAATCACCAAGTTTCTATATCTCCAATGGTACTGTAAAGGGTGACGTTGATGTTCTCGCAACAGGCTTCCATGCGCAGAACGGTAAGAAACCAGACGGTTCTGTATCACAGGCAACAATTGACGGCAACCTCGTATTTGCAAGCCAGGATTTGCTTGATGCTTACAACAAGCTGGATGACACTGAAAAAGTTAAAGTTACAGGTGAGACCAAAGTTGACGCTTCAATCGGCACTGCAGTTGAAAACAAAATCGGTGCAGTCACTGTGAATGCACACGGTGGTGTCACTTATGCCTTTGAAGGCAACGGCTCTGATGTTAAGGCCGGCGCAACAACTGGTACAACTGATGCATCAGTTTTGGGCTCAGCATTGGGTGAAAAAGGTGCTTGGCTGGTTTCTTCAAACGGTGACGTTGACGCTTCAGGCAAGACTATCACTGTTGCTGGCATCTTCCTAAACGAAAATGGCGCTGTTCAGCGTACACTTGCACTGATTGCCCAGAATGACAGCCGTCAGGTCACAAAAGTATTCACATTGACAGTTAGCAAACTGATTGTGAATTCACCAAAATTTGACTTTGAAGGCGGTAACGTCAAGGGTGACGTTTATGTAGGCGCAACAGGCTCTATTATGTCACGTGAAATGAAAGACACGACTGGCGCTTCAATCAAGTCTAAGATTGACGGCAACCTTTACTTCGCGACTCAAGACCAATTGGATGCTTATAACGAACTTCCAGACGCTAATCACTTTGATGTGACTGGCACAGTTGCAGTTAAAGCTGCCAGCTAATTTAAGTAATTGAATAAATATGTGAAAAGTCCCTTCTAGGGGCTTTTTTGCTATTGTGAGAAAAGTTCATTTACTGACTTTTACATTTATACTGCTTTGTTCCCGGAAATAGTGTATAATGTCCTTATGCGTGATTTTTCTACGCAAAGTAATGAATTTGCAGTGCGAGTTTATTACTTTGTATAGAAACACGTAAAAAAATATTGTAAAAGGATTTTATGTCTAAAGAAACATTTTCAATGCAATTTGCCGGCCGTACTCTGACGGTTGAAACAGGCGAAGTCGCAAAACAGGCAAATGGTGCTGTCGTTGTCCGCTACGGCGATACAACCGTACTGACAGCCGCTACAATGGGCAGAATGTCACTCGGTGATTTCTTCCCGCTCACCGTCAATTATGACGAGAAATACTATGCTGCCGGCCGTTTCCCAGGCGGCTTCATGAAGCGCGAGGCGCGTCCGTCAACAGATGCCACGCTGACAGCCCGTCTGATTGACCGTCCGATTCGCCCAATGTTCGCGGAGGGCTTCCGCAACGAGGTTCAGGTCATCAACACTGTCCTCAGCTACGACCCTGACTGCAGCCCGCAGATGTCGGCCATGCTCGGCTCATCCCTGTCTCTGGCAATTTCCGATATCCCTTTTGACGGGCCGATTGCTGGTGTTCAAGTGGGTTATATCAATGGTGAATATATCATCAACCCGACAAAGTCCCAGAAAGAGGAATCTCTTTTAGAATTGACAGTTGCAGGTACTGATGAAGCCATTAACATGGTGGAGTCAGGTGCCAAAGAGCTGGACGAAAATGTCATGCTCGGCGCCTTGATGGCTGGACATGATGCGGTGAAAGAGCTGATTGCCTTCCAGAATGAAATTCAGCGCGCTGTCGGCAAAGCCAAATCTGAGGTTGAACTTCTTCATGTGGATGCAGATTTGCAGGCCGAAGTGATTGCTGCTTATAATGCCGAACTCCAGGCTGCTGTGAAAAACCCGGACAAGCTGCAGCGCGAGGCAGATACTCAGGCAGTCAAAGACAAGGTTATTGCTGACTATGAAGCGCGTTACGCGGATGATGAAGAAAACCATGATACAATCATGCGTGATTTGCCCGAAATTCTTGAGCAGATGGAGCATGCTGAAGTTCGCCGTCTGATTATCGAAGAAAAAATTCGTCCGGATGGCCGTGCGACCGATGAAATTCGTGCGCTGGACGCGCAGATTGACTTCCTGCCGCGCAATATTGTGCATGGGGATGGCCTCTTTACCCGCGGTCAGACGCAGGCGCATTCGACGCTGACTCTGGCGCCGATGTCCGACACGCAGATTATTGACGGGCTTGACCCAGAGTACAGGAAACGTTTCCTGCACCATTATAACTTCCCGCAGTTCTCAGTCGGCGAGACTGGACGCTATGGTGCGCCTGGCCGCCGTGAAATCGGTCATGGTGCTCTGGGTGAGCGCGCATTGGCGCAGGTGCTGCCTTCATTTGACGAGTTTCCTTATGCGATTCGTCTGGTGGCCGATGTCTGGGAGTCAAACGGCTCTTCTTCACAGGCTTCAATTTGTGCGGGGACTTTGGCCTTGATGGCTGGCGGTGTACCAATTAAAGCGCCGGTTGCTGGTATCGCCATGGGACTGATTTCTGACGGGGCAGATTATACTGTCTTGACGGATATTCAGGGGCTGGAAGATCACTTCGGCGACATGGACTTCAAAGTGGCTGGGACTCGTGAGGGAATTACAGCTTTACAGATGGATATTAAGATTCAAGGCATCAATGAGCAGATTTTACGCGAAGCTTTGGCCCAGGCAAAAATCGCCCGTATGCAGATTCTGGATGTGATTGAGGCGACGATTCCTGAGCCTAGGAAAGAACTGGCGCCTTCAGCACCGAAGATTGAGTCCTTCCGTATTCCGACAGAGAAGATTCGTCTGGTTATCGGCAAGGGCGGCGAGACGATTCAGGCGATTACAAGCGACACGGGCGTAGCCATTGATTTGACCGAGGACGAAAATGGCGGTCTGGTTGCGATTTACTCGAATAATCAGGCGGCTATCAATGAAGCGCGCCGGCAGATTGAGGAAATCATCCGTGATGCTAAGGTCGGCGACGTTTACGAAGGAAAAGTTGTCCGCATGCTGGATTCGGCCGTCTTTGTCAATCTTTTCGGCAAGGTGGATGCGCGCGTGCATATTTCTGAAATGGCTTGGGGACGTACCGGCAAGGTGGAAGACGTTGTCAAGCTCGGTGATACTGTCAAAGTTAAGGTCATCAAGATTAGCGACAAGGGTGTTGATGCTTCAATGCGCGAGCTGATTGAGAAGCCTGAGGGATATGTCGAGCCGGAGCGTAAACCGCGCGGTGACTTTAACCGCCGGCCGAGACGTGATGGAGACCGTCCGCATCGTAGTAATGGTAACGGCAACCGTAATTTCGTACAACGTGAGCGTAAATCAGGCGATTTCCCCGAAATGTCGTCAAAACGGCCTGACTAATTCGCTTTCCAAAGGAAAATGAAATGACAACAAAATTTGATTTAAGTCCGGATTTAGACGAACGCCTGCGCGATTCAATCAATCATCAGGACGATTTTCTCAACAATGTCGGTTTCGTGCTGGCACTCTTGAACTTTAAAGTGATTGCGCCCAATCCGCTCTTTTCAGTGACTGTGAATGAACATGAGGTACTGCCGGTTTTCACGACTGAGTCGGACTGGGAAACTTTCACTGCGGAACTTTCTGCTCTGCCTGACGGCGTTGAATGGCAGGCGAATCCTTTCACCGGCGTTTTCAATGCGGTTATGCAGACGCCGATTGATTCGATAGGTTTCAACCTGAAGACCATGCAGGATGAACAGACGGGCAACCTTTATTACTTTGACAAAGAAAAGCTGCGCGAGTTCATTGATGTACATAGTCGTCTGGTCAATGATTTGATGAGTGACGAGAATCAGGCGGCAGACCGTTTGGAGAAAGTCTACCTGGTGCCTGTTTACATCGCTTCACCCAGCTACGGCGAGCTGATACGCCTCTTTCCAACGCTGGCTTCGTCTAATTATGACAATAAAGAAGTCATTCCAATTTTCGACAATCTTGAAAGTTTTGTCAGATGGTACCGTTATCCGGATTTCGGCGGCACCTTTAAAGAAAATAACGGCCAGGTACGCGGCATGCGCCTGACAGAATTGCTTCATCCCAGCTTAGGCGAAAATCAATTCGGCAACAGCGTAGGCGTTGTTATTAATCCGATGGAAGTTGAAACGGTGAAACAGGAGGAATCAATTCTGACATGGGAGAGTTTGAAAGACTTGTGAAAATCCGAAAACTGAAAATTTATCCGTCACTGTAAGATTCAGGCAGTGGCGGTTTTTTTGAACAAAAATTAAGGGAACCTCTAAGATAAAGTAAAGCCACTTGTGGAAATTTCAGCAAGTAAATCGTATAATTAAGTAATGATAAGAATTTATAATACCTATACGCGCCAGCTGGAAGCGCTCAAACCGATTGAAGCGGGGAAACTGAGAATGTACGTCTGCGGCCCGACTGTCTATAATTACATCCATATCGGCAATGCCCGCTCAGTGGTTGCTTTTGATGTGGTGCGACGTTATCTGGAATGGCGCGGTTTTGATGTGGACTATGTGTCTAATTTCACAGATGTAGACGACAAGATTATCAATCGGGCGCGTGAAGAGGGCATGTCGCCGGCTGAGCTGTCGGAGAAGTATATCAAGGCTTTTTACGAGGACATTGACGCGCTGAATGTCGAGCGGGCCAGCCATAATCCGCGTGCGACCAATTATATTGACAAAATGATTGATTTTGTCCAGGATTTAATCAACAAGGACTTTGCCTACATTTCTGAAGGCGATGTCTATTTTCGTGTGGCCAAGGCGCAGGATTACGGAAAATTGGCCAATAAAAACCTGTCTGAGCTGCTGGAAGGTGCTTCAGGCCGAACAGACGACGAAACAGAGCTTAAGGAATCCCCGGCAGATTTTGCCCTCTGGAAATCCGCCAAATCAGGCGAAGTCTCCTGGCAGGCCCCCTGGGGAAACGGCCGTCCTGGCTGGCATCTGGAATGCTCCGTAATGGCAGGTGCGCTGCTCGGCAAAACGCTTGACATCCACGGCGGCGGTGCTGACCTCGAGTTTCCGCACCATACCAACGAAATCGCACAGTCCGAAGCACACACTGGCCAAAAATTCGTCAATATCTGGATGCACAACGGATTTGTCAATATCGACGGCGAGAAAATGTCCAAGTCACTTGGAAATTTCAAAACAGTCCACGAAATGCTGGAAGCCGGCTACGAGCCGCAAGTGCTGCGCTTCTTCCTGGCCACCGCGCATTACCGGCGGCCGCTGGATTTCACAGACGATGCACTCGTGCGCGCAGAAAACAATCTGAAAAAGATTGAAAATGCCTATCGTCTGCTCCATGAAAATAGCAAAGCAGCTGAAGCGGATGAAAGTGGACTTGATGTCTTCATTGCACGATTCAGCAAAGCCATGGACGAAGACTTCAACATTGCAAATGGACTGACCGTCTTTTATGACTTTATTGCCGCAGTCAATGTCGGCGCGCTTCATGGCAAGAAAACTGAACAATTTTTCGACGATGTCATAAAAATTATCGGCCTGAAATTCGATTTAAGCCCCGAGATTCTGGACGAAGAGATTGAAAAACTGATTGAAGCCAGGCAGATTGCCCGCGAAATGCGCGATTACGCCAAATCTGACCAAATCCGCGACCAGCTGAAAGCCCAGGGAATCATTCTCGAAGACACAGCCCAGGGAATGAGGTGGCATCGTGAGTGAAGCCAGGAAACTGCCGGCTGACAAGGCCAAGCTCCTGAACGGCATTGCCCTGGCCTATATCGGTGATGCCGTCTGGGAAGTCTACGTGCGCGACCATTTGCTGGCACAGGGTCTCACAAAGCCGTCACAGCTGCAGAAAGAAGCCACTAAATATGTTTCGGCCAAGGCTCAGGCGCAGCTCATCGAAAAAATGGAACAAGAAGATTTTCTTAACGAAGAAGAAAATCTCTATTTCAAACGCGGCCGCAATGCCCACAGCAAAACAACCGCCAAAAACACAGATGTGCTGACTTACCGTATCTCCACAGGCTTTGAAGCAATCGTGGGCTTTCTGCACCTGACTGAGCAGACGACACGCCTTGAAGAATTTGTCAAATTTTCCTTTGAGCAGATTAGTTGATTACAAGTGTAAATTTTGGTAAGATTACAACCGTAAACAATAAAATTACTTAGAAGAATGGCCGAGCCCTTGGGCGAACGCCATTTAAGGAGATAAGAAAATGACATTTCTAGAGACACTGAAAAACCGCCGCAGCATTTATGCTTTAGGAAAAAACATCGACGGCGATAAAGCCATTGAGACAATCAAAGAAGCTGTACGCCAGTCACCGACAGCCTTCAACAGCCAAAGCAGCCGTGTGCTGATCGTTACCGGCGATGCGCAGGACAAGCTCTGGAACACAATCACAGCGGCCGATCTTGAGGCGGCGATGCATGAGCAGGGAGTACCGGAAGAGGCGATTGCTGCAACGAAAGGCAAGTTAGCAGGTTTCGCCGCAGCGCATGGTACAGCACTTTTCTTTGAGGATATGGATGTTGTAAAAAATCTTCAGGAGAACTTCGCGCTTTATGCTGAAAACTTCCCGCTCTGGTCAGAACAGGCAACGGGCATCACAACAGCGAATGCATGGACAGCCCTGTCAGAAATCGGCATCGGCGCCAACCTCCAGCACTACAACCCAGTTATTGACGCCAGTGTAGCAAAAGAATTCAGCATTCCAGCCAGCTGGAAGCTGCGCGGTCAGCTGGTATTCGGCTCAGTCGAAGCTCCAGCAGGTGAAAAGACCTTTATCGCGGATGAAGAGCGCTTTAAAATTGTAAAATAAAAAGACAAAAATTTTGAAATATTTCAATTTGTAAAAAAATCCCTCAGTATTTGGGATTTTTTTGCTATAATTAAATGTAATATTTATGAAAAATTTTTTAAAAGATAAACGCCAGCCCGCTCTGGACTTTCTCCGTTATATCGGGCCAGGACTCATCGTAGCAGTGGGATTCATTGACCCTGGCAACTGGGCGGCCAACTTGGCTGCAGGTTCACAATTCGGCTATAAACTCCTCTGGGTCATCTCGCTGTCAACCATCATGCTGGCCATTCTACAGCATAATGTCGCCCATCTGGGCATTGTCACCGGCAAATGCTTGTCGGAAAATACGCGCCAGTTTTTAAATCCTGTGCTGAGCCTGATTGTGCTGGGAACGGGTATTCTGGCGGCGGTTTCGACAGCCGTGGCTGAGATTTTAGGCGGCGCGATTGCCATCAACATGCTTTTTAAGCTGCCGATTTGGCTGGGCGCATTGCTGACAGGCGCACTGGTCACCTGGTTCCTCTTCTCGAACTCCTATCCGAAAATCGAAAAAGTCATCATCGGCTTTGTCAGCCTCATCGGCATCTGCCTGCTCTTTGAAATCCTGATTATTCCAAACATTGACTGGGCCGCGGCCGGCAAAGGCTGGGTGATTCCGAGTGTGAGCACAAAAAGCCTGCCGATTATCATGTCAGCGCTCGGCGCCGTCGTCATGCCGCACAACCTCTTCCTGCATTCAGAAGTCATCCAGAGCCGCCAGTGGAACCTCAAAGACGAGGCCGTCATGAAACGTCAGCTGAAGTTCGAATTCATGGACACCGTCTTCTCGATGTTTCTGGGCTGGGTCATCAACTCAGCGATTATCATCATTGCAGCAGCGGTTTTATTCCCCCATGTGGTGGACGAAATCAATGAGGCGCAAGCCATGCTGAAACCACTGTTGGGACCGGCCTCGGCAATCATTTTTGCGGTGGCTTTCCTGGGGGCTGGACTGGCTTCATCAGTGACCGCAGGAATGGCTGGCGGCTCAATCTTTGCAGGTATGTTCAGAGAACCCTATGATATTTCCGACCCGCATTCAAAGCTCGGCGTGATGATTACCATTTTCTTAGCAACGATAACAGTTTGTGTGCTGTCGCTTTTCAGCGACCCTTTCCAGATTCTGATCTGGTCGCAGGTCATGCTGAGTGTCCAGCTGCCGATTACCATCTTTACGCAGATTTACCTGACCTCCTCCGGGCGCGTCAT
This sequence comes from Lactovum odontotermitis, assembly GCF_054658595.1. Classification (NCBI taxonomy): domain Bacteria; kingdom Bacillati; phylum Bacillota; class Bacilli; order Lactobacillales; family Streptococcaceae; genus Lactovum; species Lactovum odontotermitis. The sequence continues at coordinate 193,020 of NZ_BAAGGQ010000001.1, read as the reverse complement.
GGGCAAGTACAAAAATGTGCTCTCGACCAAGATTATCATCCTGGCCATTGGCATTTTTGTCACCATCTTGAACGTCGTTCTGGTGGCGCAAATGTTCTGATTTGGTGATTTCGCTCGAAATTGATAGCGCATTCATGCGTTTTCAGTCATTTAATGTTATACTAATTATTGGGGAAGATTAGCGCCGGCTTTGGCCGTTTAACGGCTTCTCTGAAATCACACATCACCTTATTTATCAATCGTTTACAAAATTTTACAAATTTTATAAAAAATCTAATAAAAAGCGCAGAAGCGATTCTGCCGGAAAAGGAAGGTCAATATGACTCAAATTGATTGGGAAAAAGAAGTTGCCGCACGCAAAGATGATTTGTTCGCAGACTTATTCGAACTCTTGAGAATCAGCTCTGTGAAAGACATGGCGCATGCCACAGAAGAATTCCCCTTAGGCCCTGGGCCCGCAAAAGCTTTGCAGAAGTTCCTGGAGTTAGCAGAACGTGACGGTTTCCGCACGAAAAATCTGGACAATCTGGCCGGCCACTTTGAATACGGCGACGAGAACCTTGAAGCTTTCGGACTCTTAGGCCACATGGACACTGTGCCGGTTGACGACAACTGGGTGACTGACCCTTTTAACCCGGTTATCAAAGGCGAAGGCGAAGAAGCTAAGCTTTACGCGCGCGGCGCCTCAGATGACAAGGGTCCTTCAATGGCGGCCTACTATGCGGTTAAAATCATCAAAGAGCTTGGTCTGCCGATTTCCAAAAAAATCCGCTTCATCGTAGGAACTGACGAGGAGTCAGGCTGGGCCTGCATGGACCATTACATGGCTCACGAGGAAATGCCTAAATACGGCTTCTCTCCAGATGCAGAATTTCCGATTATCAACGGCGAAAAAGCCATCATCGGTGTGAAGACTATCTTCCCCGATTTAACCGGCGAAGGCGATTTCAAACTTGAGAGCTTCAAGTCAGGCATGGCTCTGAACATGGTACCGGCCGCAGCAACAGCCGTTGTTACTGGCGACGTTGCAGGCCTGGAAGCAGCTTATAATGACTTCCTGGCTGCCAATGGTCTCAAAGGCTCAGTCAAGATTGAGGGAAATACAGCAACATTTGAGCTCCAAGGTATTGGCGTTCATGCCATGGACCCGACGCTCGGCAAGAATGCAGGCACTTTCCTGGCAGCTTTCCTGAACAACTATAAATTTGATGCGACAGCTGCGAATTATCTCAAAGTCATCACCGACTATTACCATCTTGACCACGACGGCGAGAAGCTTGGTATCGCTTATGTACACCCAGTTATGGGCAATGTCACAACACCAGCTAATCTCTTTGAGTACAGCCCAGAGGGCGAAAAATACGTCACTCTGAACGTACGTTACCCTGACGGTATCACCTGTGAAGAAATTGAAACTAAAATGAATCAGACGCTGAATCCGTTCGGCGTGAAAGCTGAAGTTGAAGAAGGCGGACACCGCGAGCCTCATTACCTGCCTGGCGATGACCCAATGGTTCGTACGCTGCTGGACGTTTATGAGCAGTATACAGGTCAAAAAGGCGAAGAAGTTTCCATCGGCGGCGGAACATACGGCCGTATCCTGGAGCACGGTGTGGCCTACGGCGCACTCTTCCCATGGCGCGAGTCAACGATGCACCAGCCGAACGAATACATGTACGTCGACGATATTCTGAAAGCAACCGTCATCTATGCAGACGCTATTTACAGATTGATTAAATAATTAGATACATTCACACAACAAACGGTATGGACTTTTACAGTCTGTACCTTTTTCACCCGCGTACTCGTCTGGTTTGCTTTTATTCAGCTGAAAGCAAATGTAAGCAGACCGTAGAGTACACATTTACAAGTGAAGCACGATTGCTTCTTAGAGGAAAATTTTGAAAAAGTTATCAAAGAACGCTTACGGCGGGGTACCCGGCAAGGAATATGTACCCTATGAAGATGGCCGTAAGACGAACACAGGAAATCCGATTGTCTTAATAATCGGTACACTTTTGGCTGTCATCTTTGCAGCATCAACTGCTTATTCCGGCATGAAAGCCGGTTTAACAGTCGCAGCCGGTATCCCTGGCGCTATTTTGGGCTCTGGGATTCTGTCGCTCTTTATCCGCAAGAACACTTTTCTGAAGAAAAATATTCTTCAGTCGATGGCATCTGGTGGTGAATCAATTGCGTCCGGGATTATTTTCGTACTACCGGCCGTTATCCTAATCGGCGGGAAAGTCGATTTCTTCCAGGGACTCCTGGTCGGCGTGGCGGCTGTTTTCTTCGGCATTGGCGTATTGACCTTTGTCCAAGACTACCTGCTGATTGAAGAGCATGGCAAGCTGATGTATCCTGAGTCTATGGCCATCTCCGAGTCGCTGGTGGCGCTGAACGGGACGGGCGGCTCCTCTCTCAAATATATGGGAGTCGGCTTTGGAATCGGCGGTATCATCACGGCTTTGACAGGTTCAGTCTTCGGCATTTTGAACAATGTCGTGACATATGTCAACGAAAAATTCTACAAGTGGAGCTTTTCGATGGAAGTCAATCCGATGCTGGCAGCCATCGGCTTCATTGTGGGGACAGACGTCTCTGTGATGATGTTTGCGGGCTCCATCCTGGCCAGTCTGGCAGTTGTCCCTCTGGTGGGCTATTTCGCGGCCATGGCTGAAACAGGCTCCTTTGTCTGGAATAATACGGCTGTCCATATTTCAGCCATGCAGGTGGCCGATATCGCAGGTTCATACGTTAAATATATCGGTGCAGGCATGATGATTTCCGGCGGTATAATTGGTGCTATCAAGCTCATTCCAACCATTGTCAATTCAATCAAAGCCACGTTAGCTGGACGCAAAAGCGCAGAAGCTGGAGAACATGATTATGTGGGCGTGATTGCGCTGATTATCGGCGTGATTCTGACCTTTGTCTTCGGACTGGTGATTTCGGGCGGAAATGTTGCTATTGCTGCGCTGGCAGGGATTATCGCGCTGATTCTGGGGCTCTTGTTTGTGATTGTCTCCGGCCGTTTGACTGGAACAATCGGAACTTCAAATCTGCCGGTTTCCGGGATGACAATTGCCGCGCTGGTGATTCTGACGCTGGTCTTTCTGATGATGGGCTGGACGAGCAATCATGATATTCAGACGCTGCTGCTTTTCGGCACTTTCATTGTGGTTTCAATCTCTGTTGCTGGCGGATATACGCAGTCGCAGAAAGTAACTTTCATTGTCGGCGGGCGCCCCAGCGAAATCCGCAAATATTACTTGCTGGCAGGCACTGTTGGCGTGATTATCGTGGTTGCCGTCATCAAGCTTTTGTCTGGCCAATTGGCTGTAACAGGTGCCAATCCGCCGTTTGCGCTTCCGCAGGCGAATCTGATGGCGACTTTGACCAGCGGAATTATCCAGGGCAACCTGCCTTGGCACATGATTATTGTGGGGATTGTCTTCGGTATTGTTTTGTACATGATGGGCGTTTCTGTCATGACCTTTGCCATCGGCTTCTATCTGCCGCTGTCAACGACCTCTATTATCCTGGTGGGTGCGCTTCTGCGCGTCCTTGTTGATTACCTTTCTAAGAAAAAGGCTGAAGACATCCGGAATGAGCGCATCTCGGCCGGTGTTTCCCTGTCCTCAGGTTTGATTGCAGGTGCCTCAATCATTGGACTAATCGGGATTATTCTGCAGGTTTCCGGTGTCATCAAAGCGGGCGTGCCGACAGGCTTTATGAGCGGAAATGCGATTGCCTGGATTGTATTGGCAGTTTTAGCAATTGCAGTCCTTGTCCCAATCCTGTCCATTAATAAAGCGCCTAAATCCGAGGAAGAAGATGCCGAAGCATAAAATTTTAGATTTGACCGAAGTTTATGAAATACGGCCTTCTATCAAATTTGATGAACTTGACGGGCACGTTCAGGTTATCAAGGAGCAGAATCACTGGTCGCAGCGTTTTATGCGAAAACTCGGCGTCAAGATTCCCTTAAAAAGTTACAAAGAACTTGATGATTACGGCACTTTTATTTTTACGCGCATTGACGGCAAAAAAGATGTCAGAGAATTAGGCCGGCAATTGGCCGAAAAATATGAAGAAGCTGGAGACCAGCTCTATGAAAGGCTGGTTCCCTATCTGGAACATCTTGACAAAAATGAAAAATGGATTCAGAAAAAGATGTGAAACACGCTATAAAATGGCGAAGATGAACTCAGTTTAAATAAGAAAGTGTGAAAAAATGGTTGAGAATCTACGGTATAAGTCTGTTTTTGACATTATCGGACCGGTCATGGTGGGGCCTTCTAGCTCCCATACAGCCGGCGCCGCCCGAATCGGCAAAATTGTACGCTCGATTTTCGGCGAACTGCCGGAACAGCTGGAAATTCATCTCTACGAAAGTTTTGCCAAAACCTATCGCGGACACGGCACAGACGTTGCGATTGTGGCAGGTGTGCTGGGCATGAATCCGGACGACCCGGACCTGCCGAATGCGCCGCAGCTGGCCTATGAGCAGGGTATGGAAGTGAGTTATGTGCTTCATCTGGATGAACAGACTGATTTTCCCAATACGGCGCGTCTGATTTGCCGGAAAGGCAGCCGCTCAATGGCGATTACAGGCGTTTCCCTCGGCGGCGGCTTAATAAAAGTCACAGAGCTCAACGGCTTTGAAGTCTCAATTTCTATGGGCATGCCGACCTTTGTGATTGTCCAGAAAGATGTGCCGGGCGCCATTGCCAAAGTCACGTCGATTTTGACGGACAATGACGTCAACGTCGCGCAGATGAATGTGACGCGAACCGCCAAAGGCGATAAATCCATCATGATTATCGAGGTGGACACCACGCAGAATGTGGATGCCGCAGCAGAAAAAATGAAGACCATCCCAGAACTCTATGACGCGACGTTCTTCATGTAAATTCAATGTGAGTGATGCTGATAGTTGGAGGAAAAATGTACGCAAATATTACAGAATTGATTGAACAGGCCAAGGAAATAGGCTCAGTGGCCGAATTGGCCATTCAAACTGAAATTGAAGTGACAGGCCGTTCGCGCGAAGAAATCATTGAGCTGATGGAGCGGAATCTTCAGACGATGAAAGACTCCATTGTCAACGGCCTAAAAGGCAAGAAGTCCATTACAGGCCTGACGGGTGGCGATGCCGTAAAAATTGACAATTATATCAAATCGGGCAAATCTCTGTCAGGAGCAGGCATTCTGTCAGCCGTGCGCAATGCGCTGGCAGTCAATGAAGTCAATGCTCAGATGGGTCTGATTTGTGCCACGCCGACTGCAGGCTCAGCTGGAACCCTGCCGGGCGTGTTAATGCTGGCGATTGAAAAATTGGGTCTGACGCACGAACAGCAGTTGGACTTTCTCTTTACTGCGGCTGCATTCGGGCTGGCAATTGCCAACAATTCGACGATTTCAGGCGCTGAGGGCGGCTGCCAGGCTGAAGTCGGCTCGGCCTCGGCCATTGCGTCAGCCGCGCTTGTGATTGCGGCTGGGGGAACGATTGATCAGGCCGCCCAGGCGATTTGTCTGACGCTCCAGAACATGCTGGGCTTAATTTGCGACCCTGTGGCCGGACTCGTAGAAGTGCCCTGTGTGCACCGGAATGCCCTAGGTTCTTCTCAGGCGCTGGTTTCTGCCGATATGGCCCTGGCCGGCATCGAAACGATTTTCAATGCAGACGAGGTTGTCGCAGTCATGTACAAGGTTGGAAAAAGTCTACCTTCTATGTACCGCGAAACCGCAGACGGCGGCTTAGCACAAACACCGACAGGACGTGCAGTTATGGAAAAACTTTACGGAAATTAAACAATGTATCGATGATTGTCTAAAAATGTTGCTGACAAGATTGTCAAATTTGACAAAGTTTAGACGATGCGTTAAAATGTCACTAGAGACAAGTTGAACGGAAAACTTTCAAGAGAGCAAACGGCTGGTGTGAGTTTGCAGGTTGGAATCTTCAATACCACTCGTTTAAATGCGTTTTGTAAACAAAGCGGTTTAGATAATTTCTGATGTGAACATCAGACGCCCCCAGCACGATACGCTGATGATGAGAAGTTCCAGCCTTGCTGGCGCTTGAAATAAGGTGGTAACACGCATTTTGCGTCCTTTGTAGGGATAAGCAGAATGCGTTTTTTGTTTTCTGTTTATTGATGCTCAATTAGTAAAAACAAATGAGCCGGGAAATCGGCTTGTAGACTGAATCAGAAGCGATTCAAGTCGGAAAGGAAAATTATGATTAAAATTACGTTTCCAGATGGTGCAGTGAAAGAATTCGAGGCCGGTGTCAATGCCTTTGATATCGCCAAATCCATTTCTCCCAGTTTGGCCAAAAAGACTCTGGCAGGAAAATTCAACGGCAAGTTGATTGATGCCCGCCGTGAAATCACGAGCGATGGGGATTTCGAGATTATCACGCCGGAATCCGAAGAGGCACTGCCATTGCTGCGTCACTCCGCAGCACACCTGTTCGCACAAGCGGCTCGCCGCCATTTCCCCGACATTCATCTAGGTGTCGGTCCAGCGATTCAGGACGGCTTCTATTATGACACTGACAATGCGGCTGGGCAGATTACTGCTGAGGATTTGCCGGTGATTGAGGCCGAGATGCACAAAATTGTCAAGGAGAATTTCCCTTCAGTTCGCCGCGAGGTGGCAAAGGCCGAGGCCAAAGAGATTTTTGCGCATGACCCTTACAAGCTTGAGCTGATTGACGAGCACAACGAAGATGAGGGCGGATTGACGATTTACTCGCAGGGTGAGTATACAGACCTCTGCCGCGGCCCGCATGTGCCTTCAACGGGTATGATTAAGTACTTTAAGCTTCTGAATGTGGCGGGTGCATACTGGCGCGGAAACTCCGACAATGCCATGATGCAGCGTATTTACGGCACTGCCTGGTTCAGCCAGGAAGACCTGGACGCCAATCTGAAGTTCCGCGAAGAGGCCAAAGAGCGCGACCACCGCAAACTCGGCCGGGAGCTCAATTTGTTCTTCAATGATGCTGCTCTTGGCGCAGGAACGGCTTACTGGCTGCCTGACGGCGCAACGATTCGCCGTATTATCCAGCGTTATGTCGAAGACCAGGAAGTCGCTAACGGCTACCAGCACGTCATCACGCCGATTCTGATGAATCTGGACATTTACAAACGTTCCGGCCACTGGCAGCATTATCACGAGGACATGTTCCCGCCAATGGACATGGGCGACAATGAAGAGATGGAGCTGCGTCCAATGAACTGCCCATCGCACATCGCCATCTACCAGCACGACGTGCATTCCTACCGTGAACTGCCGATTCGTATCGCCGAGTTCGGTATGATGCACCGCTACGAAAAGTCCGGCGCCCTGTCAGGCCTGCAGCGCGTGCGCGAGATGACGCTCAATGACGGGCACACCTTTGTGACGCTGGATCAGGTACAAGAAGAATTCGGCAAGATACTGCAGCTGGTTCTCGATATGTACCGCGACTTCGGCATTGACGAATACAGCTTCCGCCTGTCTTACAGAGACCCTGAGGATACTGAGAAATACTTCCCGGATGACGAGATGTGGGAAAAATCGCAGAAAATGCTCAAAGCCACAATGGACGACCTCAAGCTGAAATATGTTGAAGCAGAGGGCGAAGCAGCCTTCTACGGACCAAAACTTGACATTCAGGTGAAGACGGCGCTGGGCAACGAAGAGACACTGTCCACCATTCAGCTGGACTTCCTGAACCCTGAGAATTTTGACATTACTTATATCGGCGCAGACGGCGAAAAACACCGCCCTGTCATGATTCACCGCGGCGTTATCTCAACGCTGGAGCGCTTCATCGCCTACCTGATTGAGCAGTACAAGGGCGCCTTCCCAACATGGCTCGCACCGACTCAGGCAACGATTATCCCCGTCAATGAACAGGCACACGGAGATTATGCCTGGAAAATTGCCAAAACCCTGCAGGACAAAGGTTTCCGTGTCAAAGTGGATGACAGCAATGAAAAAATGGGCTACAAGATTCGCCAGTCTCAGACCAAGAAAATCCCATATCAGATTGTTATCGGCGACCAGGAATTGGCCGACGGCACAGTCAACATCCGCCGCTACGGCTCGACAGATACGGAAGTTTTGCCGCTTGACGAATTCCTCAAAGCATTGGAAGCTGACGTGGCAAACATGAGCAGAAAAGCTTAATTTTCGCGGAACTGAAAAATTTTATAAACAAAACTAGTGTTTTTGCTTGCAAATTTGAGACAAATTTGATATATTTTGTAAGTACGGCTTTAGGCCTTCAAAAACTTTGGTTCGGCAGATTTGCTAAAAATAAGAGCCAAGGCAGAAAGGAAAAAATGAAGAAAGATATCCATCCTAAATATGGACCAGTTGTGTTTATGGATACATCAACCGGTTACCAGTTCTTGAGCGGTTCGACAAAATCGTCGAAAGAAACGGTCAAGTGGGAAGACGGCAACGAGTACCCGCTGATTCGCGTGGAAATTTCATCTGACAGCCACCCGTTCTACACCGGCCGCCAGAAATTCACACAGGCAGACGGACGTGTTGATCGGTTCAATAAGAAATACGGTCTTAAATAAGATTTTTGGATTCAGCTATTATGCGAGAATTAGAAGTCACGATAGAAGATACTTGCTAAATAGCGATTCAGCTGTTTTCGTAGCTTTTGCAAAATTCAAGATTCTATCAAAACTTGATAGAATCTTTTATTAAGTGAAACAGTCAGAATATTTTGTCCTCTTTGCATAAATCAGTATTTTCTAAAGTGGGCTGCTGTAAAATACAGCATAAATGCTATAAATTGCCAATTTAAAGACTTTGTGATAAAATAGTTGCAGAATTTGATTAAATTTCGAGTAAATTTCATTGGAAAATGAAAAAAGAATGATATAATTAATTTATGAAGTGGCGAATTGATGAAATTCAAAAGCAAAAGTTAATTGATTTTGATGAAGTGCTTGATTTGAAGGATGAACTGACGGCGCGCAACCCGGACATCTTAGATTTAACAGATGTGGCGGCGGCGGGCTCGATAAAATACGATGACGGTTTTTATGACTTGCTGGCCGATGTCAGCTACATCATAACATTGCCGTCTTCGCGGAGTCTGAAGCCGGTGCGATTGCCGGTGACACTGGAAATCTTTGAAACTTATGCTTTGCCTGAAAAGGTTGAAGAAGCGGATAAGTCCGTGATTTTCCCGTTAGAGTCTGATGAAATTTCACTTGATGAGATTGTGGCAGATAATATTTTGCTGGAGATTCCTCTGCAAATTCTGACGGATGAAGAAAAAGAAACTGGCGCGATGCCGCATGGCAAAGATTGGAAAGTCTTATCAGAGGAAGACTATGAACAATCGAAAGTCGACCAGAAAAAAGCGAACTCTCCGTTTGCGGCCCTTGACGGCCTAGCTAATACGTTTGATTAATTTTAACACTGTAAATGGTGAATTATAGAAGAAGGACAAAAAATGGTTGGAACAAAAAAAATACTAATTATCGAAGACGAAAAAAATCTAAGTCGCTTTGTATCATTAGAATTGGAACACGAGGGCTATCAGACTACTGTGGTAGCAGATGGCCGCAAAGGCTTGGAAGAGTCTCTGACAGGCAAATATGACCTGATCCTGCTGGATCTCATGCTGCCTGAGCTTGACGGCTTTGAAGTGGCGCGTCGTGTGCGAAAAGACGGCGTGAACACGCCGATTATCATCATGACAGCCCGTGATTCTACGATGGATCGTGTCGCCGGACTTGACATCGGTGCAGATGACTACATCGTCAAGCCGTTTGCGATTGAAGAGCTGCTGGCGCGCGTGCGGGCATTCTTCCGTCGTGAAGATCAAGTGAAGAAGCTCAATAGCGTCTCAGATGACGATAATACTTTCCGTGATTTGAAAATTGATCGGATTAATCGTACCGTCGTCCGCGGCAATCGTGTCATTGACTTGACTAAGCGTGAATACGAGCTCTTGCTGACGCTGATGCAGCATCACGGCGATGTAGTGACGCGTGAGCATTTGGTGTCTGAAGTTTGGGGCTTTCCTAACTCGGAAACGAACGTGGTTGACGTCTATGTGCGTTATCTGCGCAATAAACTTGACGAGCCGGGTAAAGAGTCATACATTCAGACAGTACGCGGTTTGGGCTACGTGATGCGTGACAATACGCTGAAATAATCATGCTGCAAATAAGGGCAGCTCTAACAAGCTCAGATTTTGTGATTTTGGTCAAACACCCCTGCTGGGGAAAGCAATCTGTCAGCGGCTAAAACCGCAGCAGCCTGTTGCCAACTTTCTTTATCAGGACTTCTAGACTTACTATTGTAAGCCGTTGTCGCCCGTTCTTGACTTTCGAGAATTTGCCATTTCGCCTTGCACTTTAGTTGTTTTGTGCGAATGGATAGTATTATGCAGGCGCGTAGGACAGATTGAGAGTCACAAGTAGCAGTTTGTTAGAGCTGCCCTTAAAATAAATTATGTCAAAAATAAAAAAAAGCGAAAAAAACTTTGCCAGTCAGAATAAATTTAAACGACTGAATAGTTCAATTCTGTGGCGTTGGTCTGTAGCTAACGCTGCTTTTTTCTTTGCGGCCATCATGCTTGTGGCTTTAATCAGTTATTTTATCATGCACACTTCAATTGTTGGTTCAAACAAATCGAGTATGAACGATTCTCTTAACGAAACTGCCGTGCAGTTTTCTAAAACAGATCAGCCGCTTTCAACGACTAATTTTCCGAGAGTTCTGTCGACGGTAAAAGGAACTGAGGAAGATGGGACGGAAGAGTTTTTGCAGACTTCAGAAACGTTTAGTCTGATGATTTCTTCTCGTAACTTGAATTTCTTTGTCTTCAGCAATTCACAGCGGCTGCTTTTCAGCTCAAATATGAAGCATATACCCTTTCATGCGAGCACAAACGGCAAGATTATTTCTTATAAACTCGGCAGCAGTTCGGGATATTTAAGTGTGAAGCCGATACGTTCAGAAAAAACGGGTGAGATTATTGGTTATCTGATGGGCTATTATGATTTATCAAGTTTCAATAATTTGAGTAAAAAATTATTAATGGCCTACTTTTTCCTTGTGATTGTTGCGCTGATTGTGTCTGTTTTCTTTGGCTTTCAACTGTCTAAATATTTCATTAGGCCTTTGCATGCAATCGGCAGTTCGATGAGGAAAGTGGCGGCTCATCCAGAGGAGCCATTTGAGGCCGTGAAAATTGATACTAATAAGACGGACGAAATTACACAAATCGCTGATTTTTATAATCAGATGATGGGGCATGTGAATTATTATGTCGAGCAGCAGCGCGGATTTGTGTCAGATGTGGCGCATGAACTGCGGACGCCGCTGGCTGTGATAGATGGCCACATACACCTTTTGCAGCGCTGGGGTAAAGATGACCCTAAAATACTTGAAGAGTCAGTTCAGGTCATCATAAATGAGGCCTCTAACATGAAAGAAATGCTGGAAAGCATGCTGGTTCTGACACGGCTTGAGCAAAATCAGGCAATTATAGAATTTCAGAACCGGACGACGGATCCAGTAGAAAAAATCGAGCTTATTCTGCCTAATTTTGAACTGCTGCACCCTGAATTTAAGGTTAATTTTAAAAGTTTTCTCCCCGGAAACTGCCTGATTCGCATAGATGAAGGGCATTATGTCCAGGCTTTGATGATTCTGCTGAACAATGCTGCAAAGTATTCTCCAGATTCACGCAAATCTGTTACAATTGAATTACATGAGGATGGGGACTTTGTCGCAACAAGCATAGCAGACCAGGGCATGGGCATATCTAAAGAAGATGCCAATCTCGTTTTTGAGAGATTCTTCCGTGCGGATAAGGCACGCAACCGAGAAATCGGCGGAACAGGTCTAGGGCTTCCAATTTTAGCTAATATTGTGAAACAATTCGGCGGCGGGCAAGTCAAGGTTGAATCAGAGCTCAATAAGGGCTCAAAATTCACTTTCAGAATTCCTAAAGCAAAATAGGCTGAATTCAATAAATTTTTTCTTATAACATGACGTTTTCTTTTGGAAAGCGTCGTTTTTATTTATTGGACAAAAACCTATGTACTGTTTATATTTTCTCATGTTTGGAATTCGGTTACATTCAGAATTTTGGCATTTTTGTGATAAAATAAAGAGATGAAGAATTATCAAGAATATACCGACAAGAGAGTCTTGGTACTTGGCTTAGGACGAGCTGGTACAGCTGCAGCTAGAGTGCTCCGGGAGCTGGGAGCTGATGTAGTTGTGAATGATAGCGAGCTGCAGAAAGCTCCTGAACTTGAAAAACTCGGCATCAAGGTGATAACGGGTTCACATCCTCTGGAACTTTTGGACGGTATAGACTTGATGGTAAAAAATCCGGGGATTCGTTATGATAATATTTTAGTAGCAGCAGCTGAAAGTCGCGGGATTCCTGTGATTACAGACATTGAGCTGGCCGGCCAAATTTCGGAGGCGCCGATTGCGGCAATTACGGGTACTAACGGGAAAACTACGACCACTACCTTGATTGGGCTGATTTTAAATGAAGCGGGTCTTAATGCCAAGGTTGCCGGAAATATTGGTATCCCAGCCTCTGAAGTCGCTTTTGAAATCAATAAATCCGACACGCTTGTGCTGGAGACCTCCAGCTTTCAGCTGATGGGAACGCGCGATTTTCACCCGCATATTGCTGTTATCACGAATATTTACTCGACGCATCTGGATTATCATGGCTCACAGGCCAATTATGAAGCGGCCAAATGGAATATTCAGAAGAATATGACGGCTGAGGATTTTCTGATTTTGAATTTTAATCAGGAGAAAATGCGTGATTATGCGGAGAAAACTCAGGCGACGGTTGTGCCTTTTTCTACTCAGGAGCTTTTGACGCAGGGGGCCTATCTTCTGGATGGCAAGCTTTATTTCCAGGGGGAATATATTCTTGACGCGGCGGAGCTTAGTTTGCCTGGTGAGCATAATGTTGAGAATGCGCTGGCGGCTATTGCTGCTGCGAAGCTTCAGGGTGCTGACAATGCGGCAATTATAAAAGTTTTGACTACTTTTGAAGGGGTGAGACATCGTTTGCAGTTTTTAGGGACGGCTCATGGTCGCCGCGCTTATAATGACACTGAGGCAACTAATATTTTAGCGACTAAAAAGGCTTTGACTGGCTTTAATCACAGCAAGCTTTGGTTATTTGCCGGCGGGCTCGACCGCGGGAATGATTTTGATGAGCTTGAGCCTTCGCTCATCGGTCTGAAAGGTCTGGTAATCAGCGGACAGACAACGCCTAAGTTTGTTGCCCTCGCTGAAAAGATGAATATTCCCTATATTACAACGGAAAATGTTGTGACGGGACTGAATGAAATTTTCCCGCGTACGGAGCCTGGGGACACGCTGCTGCTGAGTCCGGCTTGTGCGAGCTGGGACCAGTATAAAGACGCGGAGCAGCGCGGTGACATGTTCATTGAGGCTTTTGACGCTTTGAAGGAGACGGTGGAATGAGAGTTGTACTTACAGGAGGAGGAACGGGCGGTCATATCTACCCGGCTTTGGCTTTTGCAGAGTATCTTCGCAAGGTTGAGCCGGAGACGGAGTTTCTTTATATCGGCACGAAAAATGGCCTTGAAAGTAAAATTGTCCCGGCGGCTGGCTTTGTTTTCAAAACGGTTGATGTTCAGGGCATTCGCCGCTCGTTGTCGCCTGACAATATTCGCACGGCATGGAAGTTCCTGCATTCTACTTTGGATGCGCGCAAAATCATTGCCGACTTTAAGCCGGATGTGGTTTTCGGGACGGGTGGTTATGTTTCGGGGCCGGTGGTATATGCCGCGACACGGCTCAAGATTCCGACGATTATTCATGAGCAGAATGCGGTGCCTGGGATTACGAATAAATTTCTGGCCAAGCGCGTGACAAAGGTGGCTGTGGCTTTTCATCATGCCGAGCAGAATTTTCCGGCTGACAAGGTGGTTTTCGTAGGAAATCCGCGGGCGCAGGAAGTGGCTGACATCAAGCCTTCAGACATTTTAAAGACTTATGATTTGAATCCGGAGAAGCCAACGGTAGTGATTTTCGGTGGTTCACGCGGTGCTCTGACGATTAACCGGGCGGTTGTGGCTGCTCTGCCGGAATTGGAGCATCAGGATTATCAGACGCTTTATGCTTCGGGTGAAATCTATTATGACGACTTCAAAAAAGAGTTCATCAAATACGACGCAAATCCGAATATTGCGATTCGTCCTTATATTGCCAATATGTCGGAGGTTTTGTCTTCGGCTAGCCTGATTGTGGCCCGTTCCGGCGCGACGACGATTGCAGAGGTGACGGCGCTTGGTCTTCCGGCTGTTTTCATTCCTAGCCCGAATGTGACCAATGACCAGCAGACAAAAAATGCGCAGGAATTGGTCGAGGCAGGCGCAGCAGTTATTATCAAGGACGCCGATTTGACAGCAGACACGCTTTTACAAAACATTTCAGAAATCCTGTCAAATAATGTAAAATATAAAGAGATGAAAGCTGCAAGTCTCACTGCAGGCGTTCCAGACGCTTCTGACAGGCTTTACAAAGTTATCAAGGAAATCACCAAATAAAATAAATGGCAGAAGAAGATTTTAAAAGCCCATGGCAAATCGAGCACGAGAAGATGCTCGCTCAGCAGGAAGCTGAAAAACGCGCGCAGGCGAAGGAAAAGCGCCGCGAATTTTTGCGCGGTTTGAAAATTACGCGTAAATCTGAGCAGTCGCTTCATGAAATCATAGCGGCGGAAGAAAGGCAGAACAAAGAGAATCAAGCTTCAGCAGATGCAGATATCAATCAGACTGTTCTCAGCTATGAAGATGGAAATGTTATTGATAACACCTATGCTGACGCTGAAAATGAAAGTGCCAAGTCTTCTGTCTTTTCTGCTTTTAAGCCCCTCGGCAGAATTTTGCGCCGAATTTGGCCGATTCTGCTCATTTTCTTTATTGTTTTTGTCGTCAGCATATATAGTCTGTCGCCGCTCAATCGCATCGGCGCGTTTAGCATCACTGGAAACACCATTGTCAAGTCCAGCGACATTGCGGCCGCTTCTAGGCTGAATATGCAGAGCTCAATTTACCAGATTTTTACACATAAGGCAGCGATTGAGGCGGATATTTCTAAAAGTTCGCCACGTATTGAGAGCACAGCTGTCAGTATTGCGCTTCCTAACAAGGTGAATATTTCTGTCAAGGAATACGGAAATATTGGTTTTGTCGAGCAGAAGGGCAAAGATTATGTCGTTTTGGCCAATGGTACCATCATTTCCGAGACGGTTGTGCCAAGCGACAAGCTTGGGGCCAATCCGCTGCTGCTGAAGGATTTCAGTGACAGCCAAACCAAGCAGTTTGCGCAGGCATATGAGACACTGAAGCCGTCTCTGCGCAGCCTTATCCGCACGGTGACACTGACGCCAAGCCAGTCGACAGCCGACTTTATCACCTTGGAGATGTCAGACGGGAACTCGGTCAAAGTGCCGCTGAGCCAGATGAAGCAGAAGCTCCCCTGGTATCCAAGCATTGCCAAGCAGGTAAGTCCGCCGACAACGGTTGATATGGAAGTCGTTTCGGCAGGAATTTTCACAGCTCCAACGGCACAGTATAACGACGTTTTCGCCGATGACAATCCGGCTGGTCTATCCAAGAGTCTTTCGGAAAGTAAAGCTGCCGCCAGCACGGCGAGCACGTCGTCTGGTGAATCAAGTACAGCGGCTGATTCTTCAGCTCAATCCGCTCCATAATAAGATATTAGACAAAAAACAGAATTTCGTCAATAAAATTCTGTTTTTTCACATAAATGGGCGGACATTTTCACGGTTTTTGTCCTATATCTATCCGGAAAATGAATTCACCATAAATTCGGATTAACGTTTGACAATATGATTGGTGACTGTCGCATGGGAAATCAGTTCATTTTTCTCGTCAATCATTTGAATATCCCAGACATGCGTTGATTTTCCTTTGTGCAAAAGTTTGCCTTTTGCACAAATTTGTCCCTGGGATTTTTTGGCGCGCAGATGCTCGGCGCTGATGGATTGACCTACTGCGAAATACTGTTCATCAGCCAGCAAATGGTTAGAGGCCATGCCCGCTGAGATTTCCGCTAGAAGCAGGCTGACGCCGCCGTTGAGATAGCCGAGTGCCTGCGCGTGAAAGTCAGTTAAGGGCAGACAGACTTCAAATTCAGTGTCGCTGAGTTTGGCTGCAACGAGGCCTAATTCGTCAATCAAGGTCATTATTTCAAGTCCTTTCGCAGGATTTTTCCGGATGGATTTTTTGGGAGTTCGGCTAATTTGACAAAGGTCTTCGGCTGTTTAAATTTCGCCAGTTTGTCTGATAAGTATTTTTGAATTTCAGTTTCTGTCAGATTTCCGGCATAATAGAGAACGGGTATCTGTCCCCAGCTCTTGTCAGAACGTGGTATTACGGCGCATTCGCTGATTTCCGGCAGGCGGTAAAGTAAATCTTCAATCTCTTTGGGATAAATATTTTCTCCGCCGGAAATGATGATGTCCCGGCGACGGTTGAGAACGTAAAGGTAATCGTCCGCGTCCAGCCAGCCGACATCTCCTGTCATGAAATAGCCGTTCAGCGGGGGCATGTCGAGATAGCCTTGCATTAACATGGGCGAGTGCAGGCTTATTTCGCCGATGCCGTTCTGGTCGGGCTGCTGGATGCGAATCTTGACCCCGGGCAGTGCCTTGCCGGCAGAGGCGATTTTTTCTGGTGCTTCTAGGACATTAAAAGTTGCAGACTGTGAGAATGTCTCTGTCATGCCATAGGTCTTGAAAATCGGCAGATTCTTGGCGGCAGATTTTTCGACTAGGCTCAATGGAATGGTTTCGCCGCCGAGCAGAATCATGCGTAAACTATGGCGCTCCAGCGGCTCAATTAAACGCTTCAGCTGCGTTGGTACGAGCGACATCATGGTCAGTTTTTCAGAATTTACTAGTTCTAAGACTTGTTCTTCGCTGAATTTTGACAAAAGTGTTAATCTTGTCCCGTTATAAAGGCTGCGCATGACGATTGACAGACCGCTGACATGGAAGATTGGCAGGACACAGAGCCAGTTATCATCGGCTTGGACGCCGACAACTTGAGCAGAAGCTTTGACCTGGGCAGAAATCATTCTCCAGGTAATCGGAACAGTTTTGAATTTGCCGGAAGTTGCACTGGTGTTCATGAGAACGGCAATTTTGTCGGCGGCTGGCTCCCAATTCAGTTTTGGAATGTCTTTGGCCAATAAAGGGGAGAAATCTGTTAAAATTGTCTCAGGACGCACGACGACACTGATGTTTAAATGTCGGGTCTGCTCAGCAATCTCAGCCTCAGTCAGCGCAGGATTGAGCAGCAGCACTTCCTTTTCCAGCAGCAGTAGGGCAAAGAGCACCAGCAGACTTTCTTGCCGATTGCCTGCCAGCAGTGCCACACGGGTGTCAGTGATGGAGGCTAAAGGGCGGACATATGAGCAGGCTAAATCATAGGCTTGACGAAATGTCAGTTTATTGATGAATTTGGTATCCGGCTGACTGGAAGCCCATTTTTTTAAGTATTGCAGCATTATTTTTCCTTACTAGAATGTTTGCGCGTGATTTGATAATGAGAGCTGAAAATGGATGCCCGCATTAAGGGAATTTCGGAAATTGCTGGAAATCCGGCTGGCGCTTTTCAACAAAGGCGTCACGTCCTTCCTTGGCTTCATCCGAGGTATAGAACATCAAAGTGGCGTCGCCGGCAAATTGCTGCAGGCCTGCTAGACCGTCGGTAGCGGCGTTGAACGAGGCTTTAAGCATGCGCAGGCTCATCGGAGAGAGCTGCAGCATTTCCTCCGCCCATTTGACCGTTTCTTCTTCGAGTTTGTCAAATGGGACGACGGTATTGACCATCCCCATGTCCAGTGCTTGCTGAGCGCTGTACTGACGGCAGAGGAACCAGATTTCACGGGCTTTTTTCTGTCCGACCATGGCAGCCAGCAGCCCAGTGCCGTAGCCAGCGTCAAATGAACCGACACGGGGACCGGTTTGGCCGAATTTTGCATTTTCGGAGGCGATTGAAAGGTCGCACACGAGGTGCAGCACGTGTCCACCGCCGATGGCGTAGCCGTTGACCATGGCAATCACGGGCTTTGGCGTGATGCGAATCAGGTGCTGCAAGTCAAGCACATTCAGCCGCGGAATCTGGTCTTCGCCTACATAGCCGCCGTTGCCGCGGACTCTCTGGTCACCGCCGGAGCAGAATGCTTCTTTTTCGACACCTTGTCCATGATTGGCGCCGGTTAAAATAATGACGCCGATTTCAGTGTCATCGCGTGCTTCTGAAAAGGCGTCAATCAGCTCAACTACGGTCTTCGGCCGAAAAGCATTGCGGACCTCCGGCCGGTTAATCGTGATTTTTGCGATGTGATGATAAGTTTCATAAAGCACATCTTCATATTTGCGTTTGCCTGCAGTCCAGTTATATTGCGTCATTTGCCGCCTCCTTTTTATCTCAATTTAAATTATAACATGTGTTAGATTTTTATGATAAAATCATGTGTCAAAACTTTTTTTGCTGTAAGAAAAAATTTTCATGCAATGACAAAAGCGGGTACAAATAAAAAATAGTTTAGGAATGTTTATGATTTTTATTTATGTTTTTGCCGGAATATTTGCAGGCTTCGCAATTGCCAACATGACGCCGATAAACGCGCGGCTGCGCAATAAGATTGAATCGCCTTTTGTCGCAATCGTCATCTCAATTCTTGTCTCGACAATTGTCATGGCTGTTGCGACATTGCTCACAAGGCAGCCGCTTTGGCCGACGGCAGATTTTGTCGGCAGCCACCCGCCCTTTATCTGGCTGGGGGGAATCATCGGCGCTGTCTATGTGACATCAAATGTGCTGATGTTTCCAAAACTCGGCTCGATTGAAACGGTTGTTTTGCCTTTGCTTGGCCAAATTCTGACAGGAATTGTCATTGACAGTTTCGGCCTGTTCAACTCGCCAAAAGTAGAGCCTGCTCTGGCGAAAATTATGGGCGTTATTCTCTTGATTGTCGGACTTTGGATTACGATTGTTCTGTCGGAAAAAAGCCGTCAGGATAGGCTTGGGAGTGCAAGCGGCGTGCAGCGCTGGAATTGGCGGATTTGGGGGCTGATTGTCGGCGGTATGACGGCCGTTCAGCAGACGATTAACGGTAAGCTGGGAGGCATGCTGGCTGCCGCTTCAAACATGGTTAAGGGAACAATTCAGGGCTCTTTCTTTGCTTTTTTCATCGGTCTCATCATTATTCTTGTGATTGCGCTTATTAAAGAGCGCCGTGTTCTGCCGACTAAAGAACAGTGGAAAAACTTGCGGCCGACGGATTTTCTGGGCGGTTTCTTTAATGGAATTGTGGGAATTGTGCGCATGTGGCTCCGGATTGTGCTTTCACAGACAATGGTGGTGGCACTGGTTGACTTCGGGCAAATCACTACAGGGCTCCTTGTGCAGCAGTTCGGCTGGTGGAAATCGCCTAAGCATAAGGTGAATACACTGCAGATTGTCGGGCTTCTGGTCATGTTTGCGGGTGTGCTTTTGATTGTCGGCGTTTTTAACGTTTTTAAATTTTAAGGTGGTAAGAAAATGTATGAAGAAATTTTTCAGAGCTATTGCCAAACTTGGCTGGACAAGGATTTGCCAGGATTTCTGAATTTATTATCGGATGATATTTTGTACACAGAATGTTATGGTGCCCAATATCAGAATAAAAGCGAGTGTGAAAGCTGGTTCCGTCACTGGTTCAGTCAATCCGAGAACCAGGTTTTGAGCTGGAAAATCGGCTCGAGCTATTATGATGAAAAACAGCAGACAGGCTTTTATACCTGGACTTTTGAATGCTTTTACAAGGGTGAACGCAGCAAGTTTGACGGCAGTTCACTTGTTAAATTTGACGAGAACTGGAAAATTCTAGAGATTCAGGAATTTGAGCAGACGCATGAGAA
The DNA here is from genome assembly GCF_054658595.1 of Lactovum odontotermitis. Taxonomy (NCBI): domain Bacteria; kingdom Bacillati; phylum Bacillota; class Bacilli; order Lactobacillales; family Streptococcaceae; genus Lactovum; species Lactovum odontotermitis. The sequence continues at coordinate 173,036 of NZ_BAAGGQ010000001.1, read as the reverse complement.
ATTTCGGCCTTTTGCAAAATAAATTGTCTTGTGTTTTATTACTTGACAAAATTTGAAAAATAATATATACTCAATATATATTAAGCCAAAGGAGAATAAAATGTCAGCTGTCAAACAAAGAAAAGTCGGCACTTCGTATGTTTTAACCGTCCCCAAAGAATTTGCCGACGGCGGGCGTGAATACGAGGCCCACGTTGAAGACTCAGGCGTGATTTATTATGTCCCCGTTCAAAGCAATGAAGAAGTCTTTCGAAACAAGATTGAAGAAGATTTCAAAGCGATTGCAGAAGAAAACTTCGTCACAGAGCAGCAGCTGAAGAAAAAATTCGGCCGTTACGGCTGGGGAAAAAATAGATGATTGAATTTGAACTGGTCTACTTATCTATTTTCATGAAAAGTTTGGATGAAATCGTAAGCTATTTTGAATCAGAATTTTCATTTTCAGAAGCTCAAATTGAAGCTTTTGTGACAAATATTGAGCGGAAAATCCAGAGTCTGAGCTTTCAGCCGGCACATCATCAGGACGTTGCCGCGGTTTACGGATTTTCAGAGGCGACTTACCGGATTGACATCGGGAAATATTACCGCCTGTTTTATCGAGTCGATGAACTGGAGAAGAAAGTCTATATTGGCCGTGTTTTCAATCAGGGTCAGATGAAATTGAATTTTGATGACTAATTTGACTGATTTGGGAATGAATTGAGGGCAAATGAACCATGTGTACAAGTATTAAAATGCAGGCAGCAGATGGCGGATTACTTTTCGCTCGAACCATGGACTGGCATGCCGACTTTCACCCCGCTGCATTGACGGTTCCGCAGAATTATGCCTGGAAGAGTGTCTACAAGGGTGAGCCGATTATCAATTCCTATGCTGTTCTTGGCGTGGGTCGTGATTTACCGGGACTTCACGCGGACATTTCAGATGGTGTGAATGAACACGGTTTTTCAATTCAGAAACTGACTTTTTCAAATAAGTCAGAGTATGCCTCGTTTGTGCCTGACAAGTCTGGCGGCTTGCAGCAGCTCGCACCTTTTGAATTTGTGCTGTGGGCGCTGGGAAACTGCAGCTCGGTGGCCGATTTAGCTGCGAAACTTGACGGCATTAGTCTCATGACGGATGAGTATTCAAATTATAAATTTGGCCGGAATGATTTGCATTTTGCGGCTTGTGACAGAACTGGACGAATGGTTTCAATTGAGCCTTTAGACGGAAAGCTGACTGTTGTTGAAAATCCGATTGGCGTGGTCACTAATGCACCGAGATTTGAGCGGGAAATTGAGAAGCTAGGGACTTATCTGGATTTGGCTGATTTGGCTGAGGAGGCCTCTGGGCCGAATAAGATTTCGACAGGAAATTTCTCTGGAAAACCGGTGTGGCCTGGCGGATTTACACCGACGTCGCGATTCATCCGTGCGGCAGTATTGCGCGAGCGTGCAGTTTTTCCGGACAATGAGCAGGCCAATGTCATTGAAACCTGGCATGTACTGAATTCTGTGACAGTGCCGCGTTCAGACGGACGCTCTGAAATTTCAACGATTTATCGGAGTGCTGTGGCTCTTGACAGTTGCACGCTTTATCTGCAGAAATACGATGATTTCGGTATTTCGAGTTATAAGCTGGCTGGTAATTAGAAGGATTTGGTCAATTCGGCTGAACTGTCCAATTAAGTTGGGTATTTCTATAAAGTTTTTGGACAGGCCGGCCAGTTACATGATTTCAACCGGATATTCAACTTGAATAAGTTGAACAGAGAAGCTCTCGTCCGTTAAGAATAAAAAGTGCAAACAAAAGACTGACTCATCATCATGTAAGCCAGTCTTTCGATTAAGGTGCGGCAGGTCGATTCTGCCAGAGTTCTGCAGCGCAGAAGTGATTAAATTTTGCTGGCAAGCTCTTCCGCAAAAGCCTCCAGATGTTTTTTATCCTCTTCCTCAGGGTAGAGGTCAACTTTGACCAGCTCAGCACCGCGAGTGGCACCGCAAGCCTCAAAAGCGCGGTCGAAGTCTTCGACATTACGGCAGAATTCCTCGTAGAAAGTGTCGCCAGAGCCGAATGCCCCGAAAATCTTGCCTGTCAGGTCCATCTCCTGCATATCCTCGTAGAAATCAATGATTTCATCCGGCATGTCGCCCTCGCCGTATGTGTAGGTGCCCACGATGCAAAGCTCCGCATCCTCAAAGACATCCTCCGGGTCTACCGTTGTGCAGTCGTGGATGTCCACATCGACACCGAGCTCTTTTAGTTTCTCATAAACGATTTCCGCGCAGGCCTGCGTGTTGCCTGTCATTGAGCAGTATACGATTTCAGCTTTAGCCATATTGATTAAATTTCCTGCCGTGATTTTTGGAAGTAAAGCTCAGACTGAGTCTGCCTATCGGAATCACGGCCTATTGCGGCGAAAAAACCGCAATATTCCCTTTCTTTTTGATATACCGATTATAGCAGGAATTTGTGATAAAATAAAGTCATGATTACATTAAAATCTCAGCGCGAAATCGATCAGATGCAGCGCTCAAGCAAAATATTAGCAGACATTCACATTCATTTACGCGACATGATTAAGCCCGGCCTTGACATGTGGGAAATCGAAGAGTACGTGCGCGGCGTCTGCAAAGAAAAAAATGTCCTGCCTCTGCAGATTGGCGTCGACGAGGGCTATTACAACCCTTACCCTTATGCGACCTGCTGCTGTCTGAACGACGAAGTGGCGCACGCTTTTCCGCGGCATTACATCCTTAAAGACGGCGATTTGCTCAAAGTTGACATGGTGCTCGGTTTGGTTGAGGATGATTATGTCAATGTTGCAGCACTTGATTTCGACGATGCGGAGGCGATGCAGCCTGTGATTGAAGGCTTCCGCGGCGGTGTGGCCGATTCCGCCTGGGCTTATAAAGTCGGCCAGGTCTCTCAGCAGGTCAGTGACCTCTGGGACGTCACCCGTGAGTGCCTCTACCGTGGGATTGAAGTCTCCAAAGTCGGAAATCGAATCGGCGATATCGGCGCAGTCATTCAGGAATACGCGGAAAGCCGCGGCTACGGTGTTGTCCGTGACCTCTGCGGTCATGGCGTAGGCCCAACCATGCATGAAGACCCGCTCATCCCGCATTACGGTGTGGCAGGGCACGGTTTGCGCCTGCGCGAAGGCATGGTGCTCACGATTGAGCCTATGATTAATACCGGCAGCTGGGAAATCAAGCATGACGGCGAGCGCGGTTATGTGACGGCGGACGGCAGTTTGTCCTGTCAGATGGAGCATCAGTTTGTCGTGACGAAAAACGGCCCTGTCATCCTGACTTCACAAGGCGAAGAGAGAACTTATTAGGAAGCGTTTTGTCGGCGTTCCGATAAAACGGCAGTTCTCGGCATTTAGCACAATATGAAGAAGTTTTTAAACAAAATCACCCATTCTGAACAGTTAAATATTTTTATTTCTCTGTTTATGAGTTCTGAAATGGGTTTGTCTTCAATTGCAGTGGCTTATTATTTGCTACTGTCCATTTTTCCTATGCTTCTGATTGTCGCCAATGTCCTGCCCTATCTTAAAATCAATGTCTCTGAAGTCCTGGAGTTCATGCAGAAAAACCTGCCCAAAGAGTTCTACAGTATGACGGCGGGCTATGTCAAGCAGTACTTGTCAACGCCGAATTCAGCCCTCTTTGCTGTGGCTATCATCCTGGCGCTCTGGACTTTCTCCAAGTCAATGTCGGCGCTGGAGATGGCGATGAACAAAGCCTACGGCGTCACCAAGCACCGCGATGTCATTATCAGCCGGATTTTCGGTATTACGGGCGGTCTGATTATCATGATTCTGCTTTATCTGGCCGTGGCAATTTCGACTTTTGGACAGACTGTCCTGACACAGATTTATCAGCGCTATCAGTTCAATACGACGGTCTATAATTTCCTGGAAAATTCGACGCTGCCAATCGTTGCGTTTGTTACTTTTGTGGTTCTGATGATTCTTTATTCGCTGATGCCGAATATCAGAATAAAAAAACTTCGCTATATTATGCCGGGTACCCTGTTTTCCCTGTTTGTTCTGGTCTTTTTGACCAGCTTTGTCGGACAGTATGTCGCTCACTTTGTTGATTCCTGGCAGGACTTCCGACTTGTCAGCTCGATTGTTATTTTTGCAGTCATGATTTGGTTTATCTTTATTTCGCGTGTCCTGATTCTAGGCGCCATGCTGAACGCGACTTATCAGAGGCGCAAGGAAGGGCAAATCGAGACAAGACGCGGCGACATCATTGAGCTGATAAAAGATTTACGCAAGGACGAGGACGAAAAAAAGTCGGTTTAGGGGCTTGTGGGCAATGGCATAGCTTTGAAGCTGATCTGTTCTGGACTTATAAAAACACTTAGTGTCTAAAAATGGACGCTAGGTGTTTTTTGATTTAAATTTATACGTTATTCAGTTATCATATTTGATAAAAAATCATGTTAAGGAAAATTTAAGACTAAATATTTGACAAAAATAGACAAAGTGTTTATAATCTAAACTGTTAGATAGTCTGACTAATTAAATCAAGCAATTAATTGTAATTGTTGTCCAATTATTGTAAATAAAATTATGTTTAATCAATATTAAAGTGATTAATTATAATAATAATAATTGTACAGTCAGTCTGATTAATCTCTCTATTCAATAAAAAAATGAACAAATTATACGACAAAAAGGACAAAGGTCCATGAAATGCTTAATTACTATGTAAATATTTGATAATTCAAATATTTATGCAGAAAATAAAAGCAATTAAAATTGTAAATCTATACTTTCTTAACAGAAAGCAGTGCGAGTATAAAAAGAAAAAGAACAAAAGGAGATCATGAATCATGATTAAAAAAAGAAAGAAAGCGACATTCTCTCGAAAAGTCTCAGTTTTCCTACTGGGAGCAACCGCAACAACAGTAGCATTGACAGCACCTGCAGCTTTATCGCACATAATTTTGAACAGTGACGGCCTAGTCGCATATGCTCAAACCGTTAGCTCGGATAATATTTCAAAGACAGCAACTACACCTTCCGGTCAAGGCGTGCCTTTTACGCTAAACAATAGTGCTGCTTATGCCACTTCCACAGCGTATAGAGATGCAAGCAAAGATTCCGGCGGAACAACGGATGCGGCAGGCGGAAGGTGGATGAATCTTATTCCGAATTCGCCGTATAAAGCCGGTTATGTGATGCAGAATCAGACCTTTAGTGCCTATGCAGATTTCCATATTGATGGTTATTTAGGTGCAGATAGACTGACAAATAATTCCGGAGACTGGGTCGGTATTGATTTGATGGGTAACACGACACCAGCAGATGCTGCAAGTAAAGGAGAAACAGGCGGCGGACTAGGAATTAGAGGTATCGCTAATTCTATAGGCTTCGGTTTTGACCTTCACCAAAATGTTGGCGGACCATATTACGACCCTGCTACTCCGTATGTTGGAATGCGCTGGACAGGTGATGGAACTGCTTTAAATAACTTCACCAACAGAGAAAATCTATTTAATAATAACAATATAGCGGGATGGAATTCACATAATATTAAATATACGCTTGATTACCATTACCCCGGAAATCCCGGCGGTCAGTATTTTACAGGAAGCTTTGATGACGGTGCTGGTCACACTTGGAGTTTTGATACGCGTAATTCAGGCTCCGCCGGTGCGCTTGGAATAGCTATTCCGTCAGACGGCTATTGGTCATTAGGTCTTGGTGCAGCAAGCGGAGAGCAATATCAAGGATTTTATGGCAGTATTGATAACGTGAGCGGAACTGCTGCAACTTCAACTGGTACTGTAAGCTATAAGGTAGACCCAAACGTGACTACTCTGCCTGCAGGCACGACGGGAAATTCTACCGTCGCACCGAATTCAACAGTGAAATCAGGATTAGCTGATACAATCGGTATTGCGGGTGTTTCTGACGGTGCAAAGAATGGAATTGATACTTACACCTATACGGCAGATGCCGCAGCATTGACTGGGGTTAATGCTCAATACGCTTCCGGCTGGCATCCTTCACGCACAATCAATACATCCACAGGTGCCCATGGGACCTGGTCAGACCTTTACTTCGAAAAGAATGCCGCCAATAATACGTGGACAATTTTTTACGCACCTGATTATCAAGAATCTAATGTAGTGACAGATGCCACTGACCCGACAGGCGCAAAGACTCTGGATACCGTCAAGGGAATAACCGGCGGAAACATCAGCGGTTGGACAAAGACAGATGCAGATTTGGCACGTACAGGATACGGATATACAGTTAAAGGACCAGACGGCAATATCTACAGCACTTTAGCCGCTGCTCAAGCAGCAGCTGCGAATAAGACATTTGATAGTACAAGCAACGGCGCAGCCGCAACAGACAGCGCACCGCAGAATTTTGTTGTCACTTATAACAGAGGCTTCCAGCAGGCCATCGTCAAGAGCATCAGCAATGGCGACAGCTCAACCTCTAAAACTATTGCGACTTACGATACGACCACGACACCAGACAAACCTCTGGAAAACGGCACGACCGGTACACTGATGTCTAAAGTGGATGATTCTGCACTTGCAAAATCAGGCTATACCTACACAGTCACAGCGCCTAACGGCACGACTTATCCAACGATGCAGGCAGCCTGGGCAGCCACGAACACTTGGGATTTAACGCCGAATGGGCCTGGTGCAACGACTGATAGTAATCCGCAGGTCTGGACAGTCAACTATACGGGTCAGACACAAACAGCTGTCGTGACCCAGTCATCAACTGACGGCAGTATTCCGGACGGCACTAAAGAAACAGCGACCGGCCCAAGTGACACAAATATCGCGTTTAATACAACCGACAATAATCTGGTAGTAGTAGGTTATAACTACGTTGTGAACGTTTATGACGGAAATGGTAATCTGCTGGGCACTTATCAGACACTGAGCCAGGCCGTTACAGCCAATCCTAAGTTTGACAGCAGCGCAACGGACGGAACCAGTGACAAGCAGTCGCAGAAATTCTCTGTTCTCTACACACCACTAGATGACAATATCACCAACAACTTCGTTGACAATAAAGGAAATGTCATTCTGCAGCCGACAACCAGCCAAGGAAAGACCAACAGCACGATTGACACCAGCAATCATCCGACAATTCCAGGCTACGTCTTTGTCCAGGTTGACCCAAGCTCAGATACAAGAGTTAAGTCAGATGGAACATCACAAGTTACTTACATTTACCAGATTGACCCGGCCATCATCACAGCAGCAAATAACGCTGAAACAGCTGCGAAGACCTCAAACGTCAACAACGAGCCATCTGTTGCAAGCGCAGAAAATAATCTGCAGAGCATCTTAGACAATCCGAAATCTACACCACAGCAGATTCAGGACGCAACGACTGCCTTGAATGACGCAGTTACACAGGCTAAAGCCGACCGTCAAACAGCAGTAAATGATGCTAATTCCGCAAATACAGCTGCAAAAAATTCTCCAGTTGCGAATGAACCTGGTGTTCAGCAAGCTGAGCAGAATCTGCAGAACGTCTTAAACAATCCAGCTTCAACAACACAGCAGATTAAAGATGCAACCAGTGCCCTGGAAAGCGCCGTTGTCAATGCCGTAGCCGATAGAAATACAGCAATCAACAATGGGGAAAACGCAATTGAGAGCGCAAAGAGCGGTTCAGTTGCCAATGACCCGAATGTTGCCAACGCTGAGAACAATCTGCAGAACGTCATTAACAATCCGAACTCAACCACACAGCAGATTACCGATGCCACTAATGCATTGACCAATGCAGTTTCTCAAGCCGGCATAGACAAAGGAACAGCAATCGCGAATGCCAGTGACGCTTTGGGTAAGACAGCACCCGTTTCCAACGAGCCGGCAGTTAAAGACGCCGCTTCAAATCTGAAAACTGTCCTGAATAATCCAAGTTCATCCGCACAGCAGATTACCGACGCAACCAATGCGCTTAACACAGCCGTTGCAGCCGCAAACACCGCACGTAACGGGGCAAACACAGATGCAAATACGGCAGTCACAAACGCAAAGAGTTCAACTGCACAAAATGACCCAGCTGTTCAAGACGCCATTCAGAAGTTGCAGCAGATTCAGCAGGCCGCCGCAGGTGACAGTGCTAATGACTTGACTCAGAACATTAAAGATGCCACTTCAGCATTGAATCAGGCAGTTTCTGATGCCGTAGCTAAGCAGTCTGCAGCTAAGCAAAACGCTCAAACCGCTATTTCGAATACTAAGCCGGTCTCTAACGAGTCAAATGTTAAATCAGAACTCACTGATTTGAACAATGTCTTGAACGATCCGAATGCCACAGACACAGCAATTCAGACTGCAGTAGACCAATTGAATTCAGCAGTTCAATCTGCCAAGACAGACCGTGATGCCGCCGTTTCCGCTGCCAATGCCGAAATCAGCCACATTCAAGCTGATCCGACAGACAGCGCTGACCCGACCGTTCAAGCTAAAATCAAGGCTCTGCAGGACATCATGACAAATGCTGCCAACGATGACCCAGCAGCCCTGACTCAGCAAATTATTGACGCGACAAGAGACCTTGATACAACTGCATCAAGCGTCACAGCTGCACATACAGCCGCAGTTGCCAATGCCACAAGCACGATACAAAAAACAGCACCCGTCTCAAACGAAGCCGCTGTTAAACAGGCAATTACAGATTTGAACAGTGCCATAAGCGACCCGGCGCATCAAACAGATGATATCGTAGCCAAGACAACTGCACTGCAAAATGCAATCGATACGGCTAATACAGCAAGAACTGCAGCAAATACCGCAGGAAACAATGCTATCACAGCCGCACAAGCTGACACAACAGCCGCCAATGACCCAGCCGTTAAAGCTGCCATCACAGACCTGCAGAACACCATCGCAGAAGCAGCAGCCGACAGTCCGACGGATTTGACTCAAGATATCATTAACAAGACAAATGCGCTGAACACAGCTGTCACAGCAGCGGACTCTGGTAATGGAGATGCCCGTACAGCTGCACAAACTGCCATTGCTAACACATCACCAGTTTCAAATGAACCTGCCGTCTCCACTCTGAAGCAGCAGCTCCAGGCAGCATTGGATGACCCTGCCAGCACCACAGACCAGATAAAAGCATTGACCGACTCCCTGACATCCACGACCGCAGCTGAGAAGTCAAGACGTGACCAGATTATCACAGACTCTCAAACTAACATCACAGATGCGCAGAAATCTCCAGTCAGCAATGAACAGCCTGTCCAAGATGCTATAACTGCACTGCAGAATGTTATTGACAAGTCGAAAACTGATGTACCTGATGCCTTGACGAAAGACATTGCTGCAGCTAAAACTGCTCTCCAGGAAGCTCAGACTCAGGCTCAGGCCGCTCGTGATAAAGCCGTCAGCGATGCCAATACAGCGATTGACAATGCAGAAGGTACCGGCCGTACCGACGAGACGAACGTCTCAAATGAACAGCCAGTCAAAGATGCAGCCGATAATCTGCAAAAAGTGCTTAACAATCCAGCTTCAACAACGAAGCAGATTCAAGATGCCACAACTGCATTGAATGACGCAGTGACGCAGGCACAAGCAGCTCGTCAGAATGCAGTTGACGGTGCCAATCAGGCCATCACAAATGCTGACAACTCCAACGTTTCGCAAGAGCCAGCAGTTACCGGCGCAGAAACTGACCTGAAAAATGTCCTGAATGATCCAAACTCAACAACGCAGAACATTCAGACTGCAACCGACGCTCTGAACACAGCTGTTACACAGGCACAGACAGACCGCCAGGCCGCAGTTGACAAGGCTAATCAGGCAATTGCTGATGCAGACGCCTCAAACGTTGCCAACGAGCCATCAGTAGCATCTGCTGAGGACGCGCTGAAGAAAATCAAGGATGACCCGACTTCTACTATTCAGCAGATTACAGACGCCACAAATGCATTGAATAACGCAGTTGCTCAGGCCAAAACAGACCGTCAAAATGCCGTTGATAAAGGTAATCAGGCAGTCACAAATGCAAACAATTCACCAGCTGCCAATGACCCGACAGTTACCCAAGCTAAAAGTGACCTTCAGGCCGTTCTGGACAATCCAGCATCAACGACTCAGCAAATCACAGACGCAACAAACAATCTGAATAATGCAGTAGGCGATGCTTCATCTGGCCGTGACCAAGCAGTGACAGATGCCAACTACGCGATGGATCCGGCAAATACTTCGCCAGTTTCCCATGAACCAGCCGTAGCACAAGCCATCAGCAGTCTGCAGGCGCTTGTTGCAGACCCTAATTCAACTGCAGCGCAGATTCAAAATGGCACCAGTGCATTGACTGCAGCAGTTGCAAATGCGAAAACTGCGCGTGACAGTGCGATTACAGACGCAAACACCGTAGAAACTACAGTTAAAAATTCTACCAGCGCGCAAGAGCCAGGTGTTGTAGCAGCAATGAAGACGCTGGATGATTTGATTGCGAAATCACAGACAGACAGCTCAGACGCTTTGACAAAAGACATCACAGCAGCGACTCAAGCACTTCAAGACGCTCTAAAAACAGCCCAAGACGCCCGCGATAAAGGTGCTCAGGCTGTCACAGATGCAAATAACTCGCCAGCTGCCAACGACCCGGCAGTTACCAAAGCCAAAGATGACCTTCAAACCGCTCTGGATAACCCCGCTTCATCGACTCAACAAATCACGGATGCGACGGACAATCTGAACAATGCAGTAAGTGATTCCCAAAAAGGCCGTGATGCAGCTGTAACAGATGCTAACACAGCCATCGCAAATGCTGCGCCAGTTTCTTATGAACCGGCAGTCGCACAAGCCATCAGTGACCTCAAGACACTTGTCAACAATCCGAACTCCACTGTTTCACAAATTGAAGACGGCGTAAGAACACTGAATACAGCCGTAACAGCTGCCAAAACAGCTCGTGATGCTGCAATTACAAACGCCAACACGGTGGAAGATTCAGTTAATAAATCTAGCAGCGCTCAAGAGCCAAGCGTTGTCGCAGCGATGAATAATCTGAATAATGTCATTGCGAAGTCGAAGACAGACGACGCAACCGCTCTGACAAAAGACATCACAGCCGCCATTCAGACACTTCAAGATGCACAGAAAGCTGCTCAGGATGCTCGTAATAATGGAGCTCAAGCCATCATTATTGCGAAGGATTCGCCTTTGGCAAACGACCCGACAGTCGCCAAAGATATCAGCGATTTGCAGACCCTCTTGGATAATCCGGCTTCACCAACCCAGGCAATTATCAATGCGACAAATACACTGAATAACGCAGTCAGCGATGGCTCAAAGAGCCGTCAAGACGCAGTGAATGACGCTAATACAGCCCTGGCGAATACTTCACCTGTTTCTTATGAGCCGGCCGTCGCACAAGCCATCACCGATTTGAAGACTCAGGTCAGCAATCCAAACTCGACTGTTACACAAATTGAAGATGCCGTAAGAGCATTGAACGCAGCCGTAACAGACGCCAAAACAGCCCGTGATGCCGCCATTACAGCAGCGAACGGCGTAGAAGATACAGTAAGAAAATCTTCAAGCGCCCAAGAGCCAAGTGTAGTGTCAGCAATGAAGGCGCTGGATGACCTGATTGCGAAATCCAAGACAGACAGCTCAGACGCCCTGACAAAAGACATTACAGCTGCTATCCAAACACTTCAAAACACGTTGAAAACAGCTCAAGACGTACGTGATAAAGGTAATCAGGCAGTCACAGATGCTGATAAGTCACCGGTCGCAAATGACCCGGCAGTAACTTCAGCAGAGAATAATCTGAAGAACGTTCTGAATAACCCGGCCTCAAGCAACCAGCAAATTACAGACGCGACAACCGCATTGACGACAGCCGTGAACACTGCAACAGACGCAACGAAGACACGTGATGACGCAGTGAATGATGCAAATACAGCCATTGCCAACACCTCGCCAGTCTCTTATGAGCCGGCCGTGGCACAGGCTATCAGCGCTCTGAAGACCCAGGTCAGCAATCCAAGCTCTACTGTCACCCAAATTGAAGATGCCGTAAGAGCATTGAATACAGCAGTTGCAGATGCCAAGAAAGCCCGTGATGCTGCCATTACTACGGCAACCGGCGTAGAAGACACAGTAAGAAAATCTTCAAGCGCCCAAGAGCCAAGCGTAGTATCTGCAATGAAGAACCTGGATGACCTGATTGCGAAATCCAAGACAGACAGCTCAGACGCCTTGACAAAAGACATCACAGCCGCCATCCAAACTCTTCAAAATGCTCTTAAGACCGCTCAGGACACTCGTGATAAAGGTAATCAGGCAGTCACAAATGCTGACAAGTCAAATGTTGCCAAAGAGCCGTCAGTCGTCACCGCTGAGAATAACCTGAAGAACATCTTAAATGTTCCGACTTCAACAAACCAGCAAATTACTGACGCAACAACCGCATTGAATACCGCTGTTACCCAAGCACAGACGGATAGACAAAATGCCGTTGATAAAGGTAACCAGGCAATTACGAATGCGGACAAGTCAAATGTTGCCAAAGAGCCGTCAGTTGTCACAGCTGAGAATAATCTGAAGAACACACTGAATAATCCAGCTTCAAGCACTCAGCAAATCACAGATGCAACAACCGCATTGAACACCGCCGTTACCCAAGCACAAACGGATAGACAAAATGCCGTTGACAAAGGTAATCAGGCAGTTGACAATGCGAACAATTCTCCAGTAGCAAATGACCCAACAGTCGTCAAGGATAAAAATGATTTGCAAGTCATCATAAACAATCCTGCCTCAAGCACTCAGCAAATCAAAGATGCAACCGACAAACTGAATAACACCGTAAACGATGCCTCGAAGAATCATGATGATGCTGTGAACGATGGAAAGACAGCTCTAGAGCCGTCAAACACTTCACCAGTTACATATGAGCCGACAGTTGTAATCGCCATTACCAATCTTCAAACGCTTATCAACGACCCAAGCTCCAGCGTTTCACAGATTGAGGACGGCGTAAGAGCACTGAATACAGCAATCGCAGACGCGAAAGCTGCACGAGATGCCGCAATTGCCGCCGCAAACACCATCAAGACCACAGCGAGTCAATTTTCAGTCAGCCAGTCATCAGCAGTAACTGATGCGCTGAATAAGCTGAACGACCTGATTGCAAAGGCGCAAAAAGGTGACCCATCTGCCTTGACCAGCGATATCAAGAAAGCTTCGCAGACACTTCAAGATGCCGTGACCGCGGCAACGGCTGGTACCACAGGTACCACAAGCGGCACGACAACCAGCACAACCAGCGGCAAAAACCTTCCAAATACAGGTGACGCAAGCGAAAATCTGGCAATGGGTCTAGGACTTTCATTGCTGGGAGCCACTAGCTTCAGCATGGTAAGAGGAAAACGCCGCAAAAAAAGAGAAAATTAAAAATCTAAGTTAATCTTTTCCCCCTCAAAAAGAACCGGGCTCAGGCCTGGTTCTTTTGAATTTTCTTAAACAGAAAACGCTCAATGCCTCTGAGCGTTTTTACCTTTATTCAGCTTTCTTGCGGAAAACCACAAACTTACTATAAACATAATTCACCAGAATCGTAAAGACCTGCAGCGCCAGATTCAGCCAGACCACCAGCGCATTTTTACTAATCCCGAAAGCATCCATCAGAATCTCAGGATGCGCATCGACCAGCCAGGCATTCATGCCGATTGAAAACAGCAGCAGCGCAATCCGGCCCAGCACAAAACTAAGAAATTCTTTCCAGACACTATCCGATTTATGTTGAAAAACGAACAATTTATTTGTGAAGAAGGCGAAGACAATGGCCGTTGCTTGCGCAATGGCCTCAGAAATCCAGCCTGACTGCAGCGCCTGATAACTCAGGAACTTAGCACTTGTATAGACCACGGTTGCTAGGCCGCCAAAGAATAAGTAACGAAAGCCCTCTGACAAAATCAGCTTTTTGATTTTTTCCATGTTCATATTTTATCAAAAAAAACAGAAATAAGCGTAATTTTTCTGGAATTTTCCGAGAAATCTGCTATAATGAAATTATGCCGAAGCGACAATTTTTCTTATTAGTTTTCTACACCGTGATACAAAGCGAGCTCCTTGTCTGGTCTATGAACATAGGCTCAACCTTTTTCACTGTCATTTTAGCAATCATGCTCGCCAGCAACATTATGCGCGCATACAGAGTCGAGAAATTCGCCCGGAAAAACGGACTGATTTAGCGCGTCAATCAATAACTGTAAATAAAAAAGAATAGGTCACAAATGGTCAGAAAGACTGATAGACCTGTTCTTTTTTTATACGCGTTTGAAAGAATTGGACAAATATTTCCTCACCCACTGAAAAAAGATGACCTTAACATTCTGAAAATTTTCCATATAATGAAAATGTAAGCAAGAAAACAAAACGCTTTCAAAAATCGAGCGCTCGCGCGAACATTATTCAAAAGGAGAAAATGGAATGGTAGATTGGTTGAACATCAAAAACAAAGTTTACGTTGTAACAGGCGGAAGCTCAGGCATCGGTGAAGCGGTCGTCACAGCTCTGCTTGCTCAAGGCGCAAAAGTCGCTAATTTTGACATTCAAGCATCAAAAGACAGAGATGAAAACCTGTTTTTCGTGAAAACAGACATCACGAATCAGGACAATGTCCGGGAATCTGTCGCAAAAGCTCTAGAACATTTTGGTAAAATAGAAGGTCTGGTCAACAACGCCGGCATCAACCTCCCCGGCCTGCTGGTCGACCCGGAAAACTCCGGCGGTCCGTACGAATTGAACGAAAAAGCCGTAGACACAATGTTCAATATCAACGTAAAAGGAACCTTCTTCCTGACACAGGAAATCGGCAGAATTTTAGTCAAAAATGAGTCCGGTGTCATTGTCAATATGAGCTCAGAATGCGGCTTGGAAGGCAGTGAAGGCCAAAGCATCTATGCTGGAACCAAAGGCGCCCTGAACGCACTCACCCGCTCCTGGGCAAAAGAACTCGCCAAGCACAATGTGCGCGTCGTCGGCGTCGCCCCTGGAATCATGGAAGCAACCGGACTCAGAACACTGCCCTACGAAGAAGCGCTGGCCTATACAAGAGGCAAAACCGTCGAAGAGCTCCGGGCAGGCTATGACAACACCAGCACAATCCCGCTCGGCCGCAGCGGCAAACTCAGCGAAGTTGCCGACCTGGTCTGCTACTACCTGTCCGACCGGGCAAGCTACATCACAGGCATAACAACAAATGTTGCAGGAGGTAAAACAAGGGGGTAAAACAAGATGTGAAACACGCCCGTTAAGAAGCGTAGAAATTTATGTAATTTCCCCCACAGTGGTGGGGAAAGCGACTTCTAAGCGCTAAAGCGCTAAGAATCTGCTTACTAGCTTCTGGTGTGTTGAACTCAGTTAAAACCTCAGGAAGTAAGGAGTATAAATGAGTCTAGCCATTCATCAGAGAGATTTACTGTACCTATTAGGCGCAAACCAGAAACTTTCCTATCGTGAACTGGAAAACAAGTTAGGCCTGTCCAAACGCTCAATAAAGCTGGTAGAAGAAAGCCTAAACGCGTACAAAAACATTTTTACCATAAATGTACGAGAAAACCTGCTTTCACTCGTTGTCCACAAAAAGCGCGAATACGAAGAAGTCATTTCTGAGCGGCTGCTAGTCAACAGCGACCTGAACTCCTTTCACAAAAGGCAGGGACTCATCATCGAAAAACTTCTGACGGCCGAAAACTACCTCACCGCTGACCAGATGGCAGACGACCTGCTCATCAGCCGTCGCACATTGACACGAGATTTGTCCAAAATCAAGACATTAGCCGCCAAGTACGACGTCATGATTGAGTCGAAACATGGCGTGGGCCTAAAGCTCATCGGCTCCGAACTAAACAAACGTCTATTATATCTTTACGAATCAATGAGCTACATTGACGCTAAAAATGACCTGCCCGAAGAAATAGAAATCATCTGCGAGCAGATTATCCGCTCGCAGCGCGTGCCGCTGGACATTGCCAAGCTCTTGCTCCAAGTCATCCGGCTGACAATCCTAAGAAAAGAGCACCCCTTTGCAGCCGGAGAACTCCAGGGCATTACCAGCCGAAAGAGCGATTCAAACGTCAGCTCCCTCTACCTCGCACTAGAGTACTACCTGGGCAGAAAACTGGACAAAGATGAAGAATGCTTTATCGCCTTCCCCCTGAACCTAGGCGTTGTCCCCGTCAAAATCAAAAGCCCATTCATTGAACAGCTCACTGAGCAGATTCTACTTTCAGTTGAAGTTGAATTCGGCCTGAACTTCCAGATTAAAGAAATATCCGATTTGCTGAATGACCATCTTGTCTTTCTAGTCAACCGCAGCCGCATGAAATGGCACTTCACAGATGTTTCCCTGAGAGAGCAAATCCTGAGAAATTCATTCTCCTACGTTGTTTCACAGTTCTTCGTCGAGCAGCTGGAAGAAAAATTAGACCTCATCATTGATGCGACAGAAATCACACTTTTGTCCACCTGGATTGAACTGATTTTTGCCCAGAAGAGCAAGCCACTCGTCAGGAAAATCGCCATCATCACACAGGGCGGCATCTCCTTCAACGGCCTGATAAAACGAGAAGTCGCGAACTTCTTTAACTCCGACGTCCAAATTGACTTTTTCAACATGATGACGCATCCCTCCTATCAGGAAATGAACAAAAACTACGATTTAGTCTTTGAAGACAATCTGATTTTTGATGATAACAGCACGGTCCAGCCGCTGTTTTCACTATCAGTAGTCACGCAGGAAAACCAGGCAGAACGTGAACGCATTGAGCAAAAAGTCCTAGGCAAAAGAATTCAGCAAGAGTGTCGAATAATGACCGTCCACTTTGACAATCAAAAGAGTTATGAAGAAAATCTGCTCAATCTTCTTCGCCAGTTGAAAAAATCAGGCTTAATCGACGAAAACTTTTTGTACTCACTGTTGAAAAAAGAACAGACAAATCCGTCAATTTCGTCTGAAGGACGTGCCTTCCCTCACTTTATCAACAAATTAGAGAAGAAAATTTTCCTCGTCATTCCTGAAAACTCAGATTTTCGGCTGAAAAGTGAAAAAGGCGTGCTGATTAAGGACTTCATTCTAATTGCCGTTCCGGAGATTCTGGACGAAGACGCACAGGATGTACTAATAAAAATCTTCGACAACACATTTCAAGGAGAAGACGGACGCAGCATGAACGAACGTCTAGGAATTAACCACATGAAAGAAAGGAGAAAAATCATATGCCTTCAGTAATATTGTTAGGAATACTATTTGTCGGCCTCTACATCATTCAAAGCATTTTTTCCATGATACAGATAAAATCCTTCAACAGAGCATTTCAGCAGCTCAGAAAAAAAGGAAAAGTCGTCGTCGGAAAGAAAAGCGGACACCTAGCCGCCGGAACCATCCTATTATTTTTAGTCAGTGACGAAGGCGTAATCCAGGAAGCCATCAAAATGCAGGGAATTTCCGTCTTTGCCCGCTTCAAAAAATTCGAGCAGTTCAACGGACTCGAACTACTCAGCCTGAACCCCAGCCACCCGCTAGTAAAAAAGCAGATGAAACTCACACGCCTCGCCATAGAAAACGGCCGCGAACTCTACGTCCGCTTCCTGTCCGGCGCAATGGAGCCAGAACACTACTCGGCCCTCACCCCGTTCGGCGTCAACATTTCCTATGCTTTTGGAAAACTAAAAAATAAAATAAAATACAGACAAAGTTAAGCGCTTTGTCAATAAACCGAACATAATCAACATTAACAGAGAATGGCCGAGCATTTACGCAAAAGCTATTCCAAAGGAGTGAAAAATGGATACAATCGTAAAACTCGCCGAAAGCTTCATAGGCCTGTTTAAACAAGGCGGCAACACCTTTATGGGCTGGATGACCGGCATCGTCCCCGTCGTTCTGATGCTTCTGGTCGCCATGAATGCACTGATTGCCCTCATCGGGCCGAAACGCATTGAAACACTGGCCAAACATGCAGGAAGCAACCCTTTCACCCGTTACCTCGTCCTGCCCTTTGTCGCCGCATTTATGCTGGGTAACCCGGCCTCATTCACAATGGGCAGATTTCTGCCGGAATACTACAAACCCGGCTACTTTGCCGCATTAGCACAATTCTGCCATACCTCAAACGGCGTCTTCCCGCACATCAACCCGGCGGAACTCTTCGTCTGGATGGGCATTGCACAAGGTATCCAGAAACTCGGTCTCAATCAGATGGACTTGGCAATCCGCTACATGCTGGTCGGTATCGTGATGAACTTCATCGGCGGCTGGGTGACCGACTTCATGGTCGCCTTCGTCAGCCGGCAGCAGAACGTGAAATTGAGCAAAGAAGTAAAAGCGAAAGCATAAGGAGCAGAAAATGAGTAATTATAAAGGAATTCATGTTGTAAAAGGAAACGGCGGATACGGAGGACCGCTGGACATTATCCCGACAGAAGAAAAGCACAAAGTCCTCTACATTACAGGCGGCGGGCAAAAGCCTGCCATTGTTGATAAAATCGTAGAACTGACCGGCATGGAAGCTGTGAACGGCTTCAAGACCTCAATTCCGGACGACGAGGTAGCAGTGGCCGTCGTTGACTGCGGCGGAACCCTGCGCTGCGGCATTTATCCGCAGAAAGGCATTCTGACCATCAATATCGTCGCAACCGGTAAGGCAGGGCCTTTGGCAAAATATATCACAGAAGACATTTACGTCTCAGCAGTTGGAGTAGATGAGATTACGCCATTGAGCGCAGACGAGACAGCAACAGCGGTAGAATCAGCGGCCTCTGATGAAAAGAAAGCTCCGACATATGATACGACCAAGAAAATTTCAGAACAAAAAGCAGAACAGGGAAATATTCTGGCGAAAATCGGTATGGGCGCAGGACGTGTGATTGCCACACTGAACCAGGCAGCCCGTGATGCCGTGCAGACCATGATTTACACGATTCTCCCATTCATGGCCTTTGTTGCCATGCTGATAGGCATCATCCTAGGCTCAGGTCTGGGAAACCTGATTGCCCACACACTGGCGCCGCTGGCCTCAAGCATCATAGGACTGGTAATCATAGGATTTGTCTGCTCGCTGCCTTTTCTCTCGCCATTCTTAGGCCCAGGAGCCGTCATTGCACAGATTGTCGGCACACTGATTGGTGTGGAAATCGGCAAAGGACACATTCCGCCGCAGCTTTCACTCCCAGCCCTATTCGCGATTAACACACAAAATGCCTGCGACTTCATCCCAGTCGGACTGGCTCTGACCGAAGCAGAATCTGAAACAGTTGAAGTCGGCGTCCCAGCGATTCTCTACTCACGCTTCCTGAATGGCGTACCGCGTGTCATTGTCGCATGGCTGGCAAGCTTCGGCCTGTATCAATAATAAACAGAGCCCATTTTACAAAATAACTAAAAAAGGACAGATTGGAAAGAGAAAGCGCGTGACAGAAAAAATATTCGAGACAAAAGTTGTGCAAGTCGGCACACAGGCCCCAACACTGCTGCAGGAAGCAAATATGATTATTCTATTTGGTCTGGAAGCACCCGCGGATTTGGCAGAATACTGCTACAAAATCACTAATAAAAATCTATGCGATTCCATAGAAAAAAATGATATGCTAATGTTAGGCGGCAAACGCTTTCAAATTACCGCAGTGGGCGCCGTCGTTGAGCAGAACCTCAAAACACTCGGCCACATTACAATCTCATTTGACGGCGCAGAGCTAGCGACTTTACCAGGCACGCTTCATGTCAAAGCAGAGCAGGAGATTGAAATTGGACAGGACTCAGTTATTCAAATCATAAAACCTTAAGGAGATAAACATGGAACTAATGCTGGACACAGCCAACCTTGACGCCATCAAAAAAGGCGCAGAGACGCTGCCCCTCAGCGGAATCACCACGAATCCGTCAATCATCAAAAAAGAAGGCAAAATCAATTACTTTGAGCATCTGAAGGCCATCCGCAAAATTATCGGTTTTGACAATTCGCTGCATGTTCAGGTCGTGGCAAAAGATTTCGCAGGCATGATGGCAGACGCCGAAGCAATTCTTTCCTCAGTGGACAAGGAAGTCTTCATCAAGGTCCCAGTAACCGAGGCAGGTATCAAGCTCATCCGCGAATTAAAGCGACAAGAAGTCAACGTGACCGCAACCGCGATTTACTCCAATTTCCAGGCCTATCTGGCAATTGCTGCAGGTGCTGACTATATTGCCCCCTACTACAACCGCATGGATAATCTGAACATTGACCCTGCCCGGGCGATTTCCGAAATGGCCGGAGAAATCAGCCGCACACACAGTGCAGCCAAGATTTTAGCTGCCA
Organism: Lactovum odontotermitis; assembly: GCF_054658595.1. NCBI lineage: Bacteria > Bacillati > Bacillota > Bacilli > Lactobacillales > Streptococcaceae > Lactovum > Lactovum odontotermitis. Next base: position 152,712 of record NZ_BAAGGQ010000001.1, on the reverse strand, counting down.
GCTTCAAAAACATCGGCCAGGTCAATACAGCGATTGAAAACGGCGCCCAGTCAGTTACGATTGCGCCGGAGATAGTCACTCAGGCGCTGATGATGCCATCAGTCCTCAAAGCTGTGGATGATTTCAGTGCAGACTGGGAGAGTGTCTTCGGCGAGAAGAAAGATATTGCTTCGCTTTTGTGAAAAATTAAACAGAAAAATAGTGCCGGTTTGTCTGCCGACACTATTTTTTACATAGAACATCAATTTTTTCTGGGCTTATGAATAATTTCCGCGATTGCTGACAAAACCAGAACGATTCCAAGCCAAAGCAGGAAATCTGTCGATTGGTCGTTTGTGCTCGGCAGCATCGTCGACTTATCTGGCTTCTTATCCGGATTGGAAGGAGAAACCGGTGCCGGCGTTGAAGATGGCGGAGACGGAAGTGTATTATTCGGTACCGCGGGTTCATTCGGTGCTGTTGTAGTCGGCGTGCGGGTGTTGGTAATATTCATCCCGTCAACAGCGGCCGTATAACCTGGAACAGCCTCTTCACCGACCGAATAGTTGATGAGCTGGCCGTTTGCATCATACCTAGGCAGTTGGGTAAATGTATACTGCCAGTTATCTGCAGCACTCACCTCTTTGCTCAATACAGCTTTGCCGTCGGCCAGCAGACTCACCGTAATTGAATCTGGCCGCAGCCCGTCAGCGTTATTGTTATCGTTCCAGGTTTTGGTACCTGAAAGACTGATGACATCGTCGGCTGGTGAAGTTGGAGGCGTAACAGGTGGTGCCGCCGGTGTGCGGGTGTTGGTAATATTCATCCCGTCAACTGTAGTCGTATAACCTGGAACAGCCTCTTCACTGACTGTGTAGCTGATGAGCTGACCATTGGCATCATACTTAGGCAGCTGGGTAAACGTATACTCCCAGTTATCGGCTTCCGTAACAATTTTGCTTTGTCCATTCACTGCCTCGCCGTTTGCCAGAAGCTGAACCGTAATTGAAGCTGGACGCAGGCCGTCAATATTATCATTGTCATCCCAGGTCTTCACACCAGAAACAGAAGTCAGCTCATTTGCAGTATAAGTATTTGTGATACTTGTGCCGGAAACACTACTGCTGTAGCCAAGCGGCACGTCTTGTTCCGCAACAGTGTAAACATAAGGATTATCAGAGGCATCGTCGCGCGGAACATTGGTGAAGTCATAATTCCAGTTTCCTGCAGCATCTGGCGTGACGATTTGCTCTTTGATATAAATTCCATTTTGCAGCAGCTCAACTTTAATGCTTGACGGACGACTATTAAAAGCATTATTGTCATCATTCCAGATTTTATTTCCCTTGATGCTAATCATCTGGTCGCCCGCTGCAGAGCCGCCTTGACCTGTATAAGTGGCTGAAGTATTGACAGAATCAATCAGCTGACTGCCGTCATAGGCGGAAGCTGAGTTAGGATAGCGGCTGTCATCTGGAACGTACAATAATTTTGTCTGATAATGAATCAGAACCGAGGTAGCGGCACCATCATCTTCCATCGTCGCGCTTGTCAAAGAACCGAAATCCAACTTGAAAGTCTGTGAGCCGTCAGCTTGCTGTACAATAACGGGATTACCAGGCTCTGAGCGAACCGTGTGCAGCTGCCAGTTTCGATAAGTAATCGTCATTGAGCCAGGAACGTAAAACTGCGCGTTTTTCATGACATCATAGTATTGGGAGTCTGCGACTGCGTCACCTCTTCGATTGACAACCACAGTCCAGTTTGCAATTGTTGCGTCAGGCGTGCCGTATCTCACATTTTTCGAAATAGCGCTTGTTCCAGAAGATTCACCTCCGGATGATTTTGAAAAATTGATGTGTACCGTATGATTCGGCTCACTCTGAGTCGGGAAAATCAAATCGTTCCCGTTTGTATAATCCAGCTGAGTCTTGTCAAATCTTGACGAGAAGAAGAAATACGCCGTCACATTTGTCAGCGTTTTTACCTCAGAGTCAAACTGAATTGAAATCAGGCCATTGCTGATTGTCACCGCACCAATAATGGTTCCGTCACTTGTCTCCAGCTGAATCGGCTTTTCCGTCGTATAATTGAGCTCTTTAGGCAGAGCCATCGTATAAGGCTGCGACAAATCAAGCGCACTGCCGTCGCCGAGGTTTAAGCTGTAACCCGCACGAATAGACGAAGAATCAGAAATTTTGGCGCTAGTAATTGCCTCGTTGTTGCTGGCTGTTACAGACACCGATGTCACAAACTGACTAGCATCCAGATTTGCGGCCGCAACAGCTGTTGCCGTTCCCGAGAATCCCAGCGAGTTTACCAGCATAAACAGAATAGTAAAGAAGTTAAAAAGTTTTCTTTTCATTTTTCAAATTCCTTTCTGAAACGCGTTGACATCAGCGCTCTGCTCTGAATACACAGCATTCAGCGAGCACTCAGTCAAGAAATAGTATTTGCATAAAAAACGAATAATTATAACTTAAATACATAACGATTAAAATTCAAGAAATAATTATTAGCTCTAACTCTTTATACTATAATAACATTATGAAACACTTTAATGCAAGCGTAAATTTGAAAAAATCAGCTATTTGCACACTTAGCAGCCGTATGTACAAAAACGTTTTCATTAGAAAACAATAATTCTCTAATATCATTATTTTGAGATGAAAATTACGACAGAATTTTTGACAAATTCATAATTCAGGTTTAAAATTGAAGCTGAGTAAATAAACACGAGGAAGGAAATTTACCAGATGGTATTTGAGAAAACAGTTTTAAACAAAGCAATGTCTCAAGCATTCGACATTCCAGTCGAAGTCACTTATTGGGACGGCAAGACCGAAAAATACGGCGAAGGTGAAACTCAAGCGAAAATCAAGCTGAATAAGAAATTCTCTTTCAGTGATTTAGCCGGTACACCGACGCTTTTTTTGGCCGAAGCTTACATGCACGAAGATGTTGAGATTGAAGGCAGCATCCAGGAATTGATTGCCTCGGCCTATCGCAAGTCCGGCAGCTTTCTGACCGACCAGACAGGATTCGGAAAAGCCGCCTTAAAGCTCATGCACGGCCACAGCCAGAAAGAAACGCGCGAAGACATTCACAGCCACTATGACATCGGCAACGACTTTTACGAGAAGTGGCTGGATGAAACCATGACTTATTCCTGTGCCTACTGGGCGCGTGACGACATGACGCTGGCAGAAGCCCAAAAGGCCAAAGTGCATCATATTTTAGACAAATTGTACACAAAACCCGGCGAACGCCTGCTGGACATCGGCTGCGGCTGGGGAACCATGATTTTCACAGCTGCCCAGGAATACGGCCTAAATTGTGTGGGGGTAACCCTGTCAGACGAACAGTATTATTATGTCCGGAAAAAGGCCGAGGACCTCGGCCTGCAGGATAAAGTCAAAGTTTACCTTGTGGATTACCGTGACCTGAAAGAAAGCGATTTTGATTATGTCGTGTCTGTCGGTATGTTTGAGCACGTCGGAAAAGAAAATCTGGGCATGTATTTCCAGAAAGTATATGATTATCTGAAGCCGCATGGGCGGGCGCTGATTCACGGCATCACAGGCCAGCACTACGGCGCAGGAGTAGACCCATTCATTGAGAAATACATTTTCCCCGGCGGCTACATTCCAAACGTAGCTGAACAAGTCAATCATATCCTGACTGCCGGCCTGCAGCTGGACGACCTGGAGCCGCTGCGCCGCCATTACCAGAAGACGCTGGAAGTTTGGGACAAAAACTACAAAAAAGTCTTCGGCGAAGTCGTTGAGCAAATGGGAAAACCTTTTGCCCGCATGTGGGACCTTTATCTTCAAGCCTGCGCCGCCAGCTTTGAAGCGGGAAATATTGACGTCATGCAGTTCTTGCTCACAAAGGGAGCTTCAGGAGAAGGACTTCCTATGACAAGAAATTATATGGACGAGTCAGTCAAATTGTGATAAAATTACCAGAGCAGCTTTAGCGCCCCGACTTTTGTGATTTTGCGCTGAATCTCTTTTCACGGAAGAGAATTTAGTCAAAATCATGAAATCTGTGTTGCTGAAACAGCTCAATAGCTACGAGAAGTTACGAGTCCCGAAAGGACAGCCGCAATCGTGCTGCTGGCGCCTTGTAACCAATAAGTCAATCATGTACAGCATTATTACGCTGCGCGAGGCAGAATTCAGCGATGAAGACTGAATTATGGCCGAACGCGCGAATGCTATTCCAATAGGGGGACAGAAATGTCAAAAGAAAAACGTTTATTTACCTCAGAGTCAGTCTCTGAAGGACATCCAGACAAGGTGGCAGACCAGATTTCTGATGCCATTCTTGATGCCATTTTAGCTCAGGACCCGCTAGCGCATGTCGCCTGCGAAACCGTTGTGTATACCGGCACGGTGGAGGTGTTCGGTGAGGTCACAACAACCGCTTACGTCGATATTGCCAGCGTGGTGCGTGAGACCATCAAAAAAATCGGCTATGATGACAGCGAAAACGGCTTTGATTACAAGTCAGTCGGCGTTCATGTCAGTCTGGTTGAGCAATCGCCTGATATTGCCCAAGGCGTCAACGAAGCCGAAGAAGTCCGCGGCAAGTCGGATATCGACCCGCTTGATTTAATCGGCGCCGGCGACCAGGGCATGATGTTCGGCTATGCCAGCACTGAAACACCCGAATATATGCCTCTAGCAATTTCACTGGCGCATCGCCTGGTGAAAAAACTCGCAGATTTGCGCAAATCAGGTGAAATTGCCTACTTGCGTCCAGATGCCAAGTCTCAAGTAACCGTAGAATACGATGAAAACGGGACAGCGCAGCGCATTGACACCATTGTCATTTCCACCCAGCACGCCGCCATTGCAGCGAATGAAGAAATTCGCCGTGATGTGATTGAGAAAGTGATTAAAGCAGTCATTCCCGCTGAGCTTCTGGACGATGAAACAAAGATTTTCGTCAATCCGACCGGCCGTTTCGTCATTGGCGGTCCTCAGGGCGACTCAGGTCTGACCGGCCGTAAAATCATTGTTGACACCTACGGCGGCTATGCACCGCACGGCGGAGGCGCCTTTTCAGGCAAAGACCCCACGAAAGTCGACCGTTCTGCCTCCTATGCAGCTCGCTATGTGGCCAAGAACATTGTGGCCGCAGGCCTGGCGGAAAAAGCTCAGGTTCAATTATCATATGCAATCGGCATGGCGCATCCCACATCCATCAATATCGAAACTTTCGGAACTGGAAAAGTAAGTGACGAAGCGCTGCTGGCAGCCATTCGCCAAGTTTTTGATCTGCGCCCGGCCGGCATCATCAAAATGCTCAATCTCCGCCGGCCGATTTACGCCCAAACCGCAGCTTACGGCCATTTCGGCCGAACAGATATTGATTTGCCTTGGGAAAAATTGGACAAAGTAGAAGAACTGTTGAAATTTTTCTAATAAAAATTCTGGAGAAAATCAATTTTATAAGACAGATGCAGTGAAAATGTATTTTTTCTGCCCTGTCTTTTTGTTTATGAAAAGAATTTCAAGATTTTTAGGACAAAAGAGGCAAAATGCTCTATTTTACATTCCTACGATGTGTAAATTTGTGAAAGAAAAGTTATAATAGAGTAACGTAACAAGTATCTTGGGAAAGTGTAAAGAACTTGTGAAAAAATTTTTTAAGGAGGTTTTATGACAATCGTTAATTTAGCACGTTTTCAATTTGCAATGACGACGATTTTCCACTTTTTCTTCGTGCCGCTAAGTGTCGGAATGGTGTTCATGACTTTTCTCATGGAAATCATCTACGTCAAAACCGGCGATGAAAAATGGAAAAAACGCACCAAGTTTTTCGGCTCAATCATGCTCTTATCTTTTGCCGTTGGTGTCGTAACAGGTATTATCCAGGAGTTCCAGTTCGGCATGAACTGGTCGGACTACAGCCGTTTTGTAGGGGACATCTTCGGCGCACCGCTCGCAGTTGAGGCCCTGCTGGCATTCTTCATGGAATCCACCTTCCTGGGCATCTGGCTCTTCGGCTGGGACAGACTGGGCAAAAAGCTCCATCTTGTCGTCATCGGCCTGACCTGGTTCGGCTCGACCTTATCCAGCCTTTGGATTCTTGCGGCCAACAGCTTCATGCAGAATCCGGAAGGTTACAAAGTCGAAGGCGGACGGGCAACACTGCAGAGTTTCGGAGCTCTGCTCACAAATCCGCAGACCGTTCTGGAATTCGGCCACGTCGTGACAGGATTCTTCCTGTTGGGCGGTATGGTTGTTGCTGGCGTTTCAGCTTTCCAGATTTTGAAGAATCGCAACGTAGACCTATTTAAGTCAACGTTACGTTTAGGCTTGCTCATTGCTCTAATCGGCGGCATCGGGAATATTGGTGCCGGAGACCAGCAGATGCTGGAAGTCAAAAATTCACAGCCGATGAAGTTTGCCGCAATGGATGGCGTGACAAAAAATGAAAAAAGTCCTGCAGAATGGGAGCTTATCGGCTTCTTCAATACTGCTGATAAAGAAGAAGTTTTCGGCATTCGTATCCCTTACATGTTGTCAATTTTGACTTATCACAACACTTCGTCAAACAATCCGGACATTCAAGGTGTGCAGGAGCTCGACAAGCAGCTGGCAGCTGAGCATCCAGACGTAGCAGAAAAACTCAAAGCCAACGGCGAAAGTTTTGTACCGCCGATGAACACACTGTTCTGGGGCTTCCGCGTCATGGCGGGACTCAGCGTTCTGATGATTCTGCTTTCGGCCTTCGGACTCTTCTGGACACGCAAAAAGAAAGCCTGGCTCTTTGAGAACCGCGGCTGGCTTCATGTTTACGGCTGGTCTCTGTTCTTTCCTTTCATCGCCATGAGCTGCGGCTGGCTGATTACCGAGCTTGGACGCTGGCCATGGACAGTTTACGGCGTCTTCACCATGCAGGATTCCGTTTCACCAAACGTTTCCGTCGGCTCACTGATTTTCACAAATATCGTATACTTCCTGCTTTTCTGCGGACTAGGTGCAGTCATGGTTGCCTATACGGTACACTTGATGCGGCAGAATGCGGAAAACATTGACACAGCCTATGCGTCAATTGACCCATTCAACAAAGACGCCTTTGCAGCAAAAGAATTAAGTCGTGAAGGAGGTAAAGACTAATGTCAGGTTTACAAATTTTCTGGTTCATCGTCATTGCCGTATTATTCAGCGGATTCTTCTTCTTTGAAGGTTTCGACTACGGCGTAGGAATCTCCTCACTCTTCGTCGCCAAAGACGAGCGCGAAGTTGACCAATGCGTGGCCAGCATCGGCCCTTTCTGGGACGGCAATGAAGTCTGGCTGCTGACTGCGGGCGGGGCCATGTTCGCGTCTTTCCCTTACTGGTATGCCTCACTTTTCTCCGGCTATTACCTCATTCTCTTCCTGATTCTAGTCGGCCTGATTTGCCGCGGCGTCTCCTTTGAATTCCGTCACCGCGCCATTACCCAAGGCCAAAAGAACCTATGGACAAAGGTTTTGGGCTGGTCTTCACTCTTTGTACCGTTCATGCTCGGCTTATTGTTCACTAGCTTTATCCAGGGCATGCCGATGGACGCAAAAGGAAATATTTCAGCCGGCTTCTTTGATTATGTCAACTTATTGTCAATCGTCGGCGGTGTAGCCGTTGCGCTTCTGTGCTGGCTGCACGGCTTGAACTATCTTGCTTTGAAAGTAGACGGCCCTCTGCGTGAAAATGCGCATAAGCTGGCCAATATTCTCTACTTTGTGCTTTATGCAGGCGAAGTCGTCTTTGCGATTCTGCTGGCAGTGTTCACAGACTTCCTGAAGGAACATGCCGTTCTGACTCTGCTCCTGCTTGTTGTCATCGTTGCTCTGTCAGTCCTTGCGCATCTATCAGTGCGTGCAAAGAAAGAAATAATCGCTTTCATCAGTTCCGGTCTAACTTTCGTGGCCTTGGTCGCCCTGCTTTTCCAGGGCATCTTCCCACGTGTCATGATTGCGAATAACCCTGTCAACAGTATTCTCATCAAGAATGCCAGCTCAACCAGCTACACGCTGACAGCTATGACAATCGTTGCGCTCTGCATCCTGCCGTTTGTACTGGTTTATATCGGCTGGAGCTACTTCATTTTCAGAAAACGAATTGCGAAGTAAGTAACTCAACTAATAAGAGTACCCAACTCATCTCCAATTTAACTTGGAGGTGAGTTTTTTGTACAAATACTGTTTTTCTGTCTCCATATGAAAAAGCGCCTGACATGTGACAAACGCTTTGTAGCTGGTACGCAATTAATTATTACTATAAGACTGTTAAATTTTTCATCGGACTAGTAGCAGACATCAGAGCAGTAAAAGACTTCGACTCCTCGTCCCAAACAGCTAAAACATCAGAAACATGACAAAAAATAAGCTTATCACCATTATCCAGATAAAACTCTTTTCCTCTCATGTCCGCAATAGTACCTTTTGTTCCATCACGTAAGATTACATAGTCAAATTCCTTAACCATTTTTTACCTTCTTTCTGCCCGGATATCAGGACTAACGCTATTTATTATACCCTTTTTTATCATTCATGTAAATTGTTTTTCCCGTAAGTTTTAATTGTTTTATCCCCCATACTTATTAATACGTAAAAGATAGGAATTTGTTTCAGCACAAAAGTAAAGTTGATGTTGATTATTGACATACTTAGACAAAACGTAAAAAATCGGTTTCCCGTTCCAGCACGATAAGAGCAGAGATGTTATAATTCAGTAATGATTGATAAATCTCTATTTGCACTGCCCGGCGTGCGGCGAATTTTCCCGCTGCTGGGACTGCTGGCCTTTCTTCAGGCTGCTTGTATTACCGGTCAAGCTCTTTTTTTATCGGCAGCTTTGACGGGACTTTGGGAGCATCAGACTTTCCCGGAAATCTGGCAGTCAGCTGCGGGCTTTGCGTTGTGCTTCATGGCGCGTGAGGGTGTCAATTTCCTGCGCCAGAAGCTGCTGGACGGTTTTGCCTATAAAACGGCCTCCAATCTGCGCGAGGAGCTGCTGGAAAAGATGTTTCAGCTTGGCCCTGTTGCAGTGCAGGAGCTGGGTACAGGAACGGCGACGAGCACGGTCATCACGGGAATCGACCATGTCGAGGCATATGTCAAGCTCGTCTTGTCCAAAGTCCTGAACATGATGATGATTCCGGTCTTTCTTTTGCTGGTAATTGCCTTCCTGGACTGGCGCAGCGCCCTTGTCCTGCTGATTGCCTTCCCCTTTGCAATTATTTTCATGATTCTGCTGGGCTATGCGGCGCAAACTCGTGCGGCAAGGCAATATAAGAGTTTCCAGCTTTTAAGTAATCATTTTCTGGACTCGCTGCGCGGAATATCTACGTTAAGGTATTTCGGCAAATCAAAAGATTACGCCAATTCGATTTATAAAACCAGCGAGCGCTTCCGCAAGGCAACCATGAGCACCTTGCGCATGGCCATGCTGTCGACCTTTGCGCTGGACTTCTTTTCGACCCTATCAGTTGCGACGGTGGCACTGTTTCTGGGCCTGCGGCTGATGAACGGGCATATCCTGCTTTTTCCGGCCTTGGCAGCTTTGATTTTAGCTCCAGAATACTTTCTGCCCTTACGCGAGTTTGCTTCCGACTACCATGCGACACTGAACGGGAAGAATGCGCTGGAGTCTGTCAATCAAGTTCTGGCCATGGAGGAGAACATTTCATCTGAATTGACAAAAACCGTCCGCTGGTCTGAAAATTCCCGGCTGGATTTGTCGAATTTGACACGAACTTATGAAAGCGGCCGTGGCGTATCTGACGTGAGCCTTGAGTTATCCGGCTTCAGAAAAATTGCGCTGGTTGGCGCTTCAGGCGCAGGAAAAACGACATTATTGTCAATGTTGTCCGGCTTCTCTTCGCCGAATTCTGGACAAATTTCTTTAAATGGACAAATTCTGTCAAGTCTGGGCCTGAAGGAAGAGAACTGGCGGCGCTCACTGTCGTTCATTCCTCAGTCGACTTATATTTTTTCAGGCACTTTGCGTGAAAATGTGGCTTTTTATGAAAAACATGCTGCAGACGCGGAGCTTCAGGAAGCTCTGCGCTTAGCGGGTCTAGCGGATTTGGACATTTCGCTGGATGAAAAAATCGGTGCCGGCGGGCGTGTGCTGTCGGGCGGGCAGAAGCAGCGTGTAGCTTTGGCGCGAGCCTTTTTAGCAAAAGACCGGAATATTCTCTGTCTAGACGAGCCCACGGCGCATTTGGATATTGAAACCGAGCTGGAAATTAAGGAAAATATTCTGCCCTTGTTTGATGACAAGCTGGTGATTCTGGCGACGCACCGCCTGCACTGGCTGCCTCAGATGGACGAGATTATTTTACTGAGCGAAGGAAAAGTGATGGGAATCGGCTCACATGAGCAGCTTTTTCGTGAAAATGCCTATTATCGGCAGCTGCTGGAGGAAATGTCATGAAATTCTTAACTTCTGAATGGATTCTGCCATTTTTCAAAAAATACAAAAAAGGCCAGATTCTGGCAATTTTCCTGGGACTTTTAACCATGCTGGCTGCGGGTCTCTTGATGTTTTCGGCCGGCTATGTGATTTCCCGCTCGGCGACTCTGCCGGAGAACATTCTGATTATCTACGTGCCGACGCTGATGATTCGTATTTTCGGAATTGCCCGCCCGGTTCTCAGGTATATCGAACGGCTAACCAGCCACAACTGGATTCTGCGCATTACCTCAAGTCTACGCAAAAAACTCTATCTGCGTCTTGAGACACAAGCCATCGAACTGTCCAATCGTCATCGCCTGGGTGAAATGCTGGGCCTGCTGAACGAAGACATCGGAAACCTGCAGAATCTCTACCTGCGCACCATTTTCCCCCTGCTCATCGGCGGAAGCCTTTCCGTAACGCTGCTGATAATTTCCGGCGTCTTCTCACTCTGGCTCGCACTTGGCCTGGCAATTATTCTGTCCGTGCTCTACTTCCTGTTCCCGCTTGTTTCCCTGAAAATGACGGTCAAATCCGACGAAAAGCTGAAAATTTACCGCAACGACCTCTATTCGGACCTGACGGACAATATCTTAGGCCTGCAGGACTGGCAGCTGTCCGGGCGAAAAGAAGATTTCCTGTCAATTTACAAGTCGGCAGAAGCATCCGTGCGCAGCGAGCAAGGACACCTGTTCGCCTTCAGCAGAAAGCGGAACCTGTCTCTCCAGGCGGTCTATACCGTCCTGATTCTCTTCCTGATGCTCTGGGCCGCGTCAAACCTAACCACAGGCGACACGCCGAACTACATCGCAGCCGTCGTCCTAGGCGTTTTTCCGCTCTTTGACGCCTTTTCACCCCTGTCTGATGCCGTCGTCGAAACGCACCGTTACCAAGATTCGGTCAAACGGCTAGACGCCTTACCCAAAAAAGAAGAAGAAACGCGAGACCAGAGAATCACAGGAAACGGCATACTCCTAAAAGACATGAGTTTTTCCTATCAGAATGGGAAACCGATACTAAAAGACCTCGACCTGAACATCCCAGCAGGTCAGCACGTCGCAGTCATCGGACGCTCCGGCGTAGGAAAATCCACACTCGCGGCCCTCATCCGCGGTGACCTGAAGCCAAGCTCAGGAAGTCTTACAATCGGAGGCACTGAACCCTCAGAAGCCCAGAACATCGAAGAAAAAATCGGTGTCATCAACCAAGAACCTTACATCTTTAACACAACGCTGAGAAATAATCTAACACTGGCAAATCTGGACGCAACAGACGAGGAAATCCTGACAGCCCTGAATGCCGTCGGCCTCTCGCAGATGGTTGACCAACTGCCCGAAGGACTTGACACGCTGGTTGACGAAGCAGGACAAAGCTTTTCCGGAGGAGAAGCGCATCGCCTGGCTTTAGCAAGAATTCTCCTGTCTCACGTTGACATTGTCATTCTGGACGAAGCCACTCTGGGCCTTGACCCAATCACAGAGAAGCATCTCTTGAACGAGACCTTCCGCCTGCTCTCCGACAAAACAATTCTTTTCATTACCCATCACCTTCTAGGCGTGAAACAGCTTGACCGCGTGCTTCAGCTGAAAAACGGCCGCATCGCAATCGACGGAAAACCCTCTGAACTGATGGAAAATAGCATAGAATTTATCCGTCTCTACCAGCTTGATAAAGGCTTCTAGTTTTGTTAAAATAACTTTATTATAAATCCATAGGAGAATTATGAGAAAGTTATTGATTTCTACAGTTTTCTTCGCAGCGACTATTACTGCGAGTGCAGTCACTGCCAAGGCTGACACCGAAATGTACCGCATGTATAATCCGAATTCAGGCGAGCATTTTTATACAGCCAGCCACGATGAGGCCGCCAGCTTGCAGCAAGTCGGCTGGAATTACGAAGGCATCGGCTGGATTGCGCCAGAGTCAGGGGCAGAGGTATACCGCCTCTACAACCCTAATGCGGGCGATCATCATTATACGGCAAACTCATATGAGAAAGAGCAGCTAATCAAACTCGGCTGGAATTACGAAGGCATCGGCTGGCGCTCAGGCGGAAGCAGACCGGTTTTCCGCAGTTACAATCCAAATGCCGAAGCAGGCACGCATAACTATACAGCCAGCCAGTCAGAAGCACAGTCATTGGTAAATGCCGGCTGGCGGGACGAGGGAATCGCCTGGTATGCGGTGAATCCCAAGACACAGCAGACAGGACTTCCAGCGGATACAGGGAAGCGGCTTGACAGACTGAATCAATGGCGCGCAACGACGCGAAAAGATGTCCTCACAGCAGCTGACGGTGCCCCTCGTGCCCCTTTAACACTAGATGCGGACCTGACAAGTTGGGCACAGATACGCGCAGAAGAACTCGCAGCCCAATCCACAGGCTTTAGTGTAAATTTGTCGCATGAGAACAAGAAAAACGGCATGCCCGCCTGGGCAGACGGCTCACTCTTTCGCTCGCCGAATTACGACCATAAAAGCATCGCCTGGGGACCAGAAGCACTCTATTACGAATTTGATGTAGACGCAGACACAGCCTTTGACAACGCCGTCGACTTCTGGTGGGATGAATACAATACAGCCTATGCCAATTACAGCCATTATCTGATTTTATCCAGCCCGCTGGCGAACCGCATCGGTTTCGGCGTTGCACGCGCTCATAACGGGGCTATTATTGTGGCAGCGGAGATTGCCTATAGATAATGATTTTTGATAAAGCTTCCAAGGGCTAAGACTTGTTGGAAGTTTTCTTATATTTTGGAAAATGCTTCGAACTGAAGATATAATTTCAATTGTGCTATAATATATATAAATTGAAAGTATAGTTTCAATTTATCGCGTACATTATCAAATTGAAAGCGAGGGAAGCAAAATGCTGAGAAGACAAAGTTATCTTCAAAAAATCATAGATTTTAAAGACAGTGAGTTTATTAAGGTCATCACAGGAGTTCGACGTTCTGGAAAGTCCTATCTTCTCATGATGTATAAGGATTATCTACTCGAATCAGGAATAAACGAAAATCAAATTATTTACATCAATTTTGAAAAATTTGTGACTGAACCGCTTCAAACGGCGCAGGCTTTGAATAATTATTTTAATGAGCATATTGATAAGCAGCAGAAGACTTACCTTTTACTGGATGAAATTCAATATGTGGAAGATTGGCAAAAGGTCATAAATAGTGCACGTATTGAGTTTGACTGCGACATCACTATTACCGGAAGTAATGCAAACATGTTGTCAGGTGAACTTGCGACGCGGCTTTCTGGACGTTATGTTGAAATCAAAATTTATCCATTTTCATTCAAAGAGTTTCTGGCAGCAAAATTCGGCGACAATATTGACCAGCGTTATCTACCGCGCTATTTGCAGGAATATATTCGATTCGGCGGCTTTCCCGCTGTCGTATTATCTGATGAAAATATGAAGGAAACGATTCTTTCAGGAATCTTTGATACCGTGATTTTGAACGATATTGCCAGCCGCGGGGAAATCAGAGATATAGAAGTTCTAAAGCGTGTCGTAAGTTATCTGGCGGGGAATGTCGGACAAATCGTTTCCACGCTGAATATCAGCAACACACTCACTTCTTCAAATATCAAAATAAGTCACCCGACTGTCAATAAGTACATAGAACTCATGAAAAATGCCTATTTGCTTTATGCTGCACAGCGCTACGATATTCGAGGAAAACAGTATTTGTCAAAACAAGAAAAATATTACTTTGTTGATTCAGGACTTCGTCACATCTTGCTGGATAAAAAGCAGGATAATCGCGGGCAGGAGCTGGAAAACCTGGTTTATCTTGAATTGCTGCGGAGAAATTATACTGTTGAAGTCGGAAAATATGGCGAAAAAGAAATTGATTTTATTGCCAGAAAGTTTGATGAGCTGCTTTATGTTCAAGTCACTTACCAATTGCCGGAGGTTTCAACGCGGGAAACGGATAATCTCCTTCTAATAAAAGATAATTTCAAGAAAATTATTATCACACAAGTCTATGAAGACCGAACAGAAATTGCCGGAATTCCAATCATCAACATCATTGACTGGCTACTCGATTAAACAACGTTTTTTTATATTTTCATGAAAATATGCTATAATATTTCAGCTAGACAAAAAAGAGGAAATTAACTTGACAAAATTAAGAGAAGATATTAGAAATATTGCCATTATTGCCCACGTCGATCACGGAAAAACGACACTGGTAGATGAACTTTTGAAGCAGTCGTCGACACTTGACGCGCGCACCAAGCTGCAAGACCGTGCCATGGATTCCAACGACCTGGAAAAAGAGCGCGGCATCACGATTTTGGCGAAAAATACCGGCGTTGAATACAAGGACAAACGCATTAACATCCTTGATACGCCCGGACACGCGGACTTCGGCGGCGAAGTTGAGCGTATCATGAAAATGGTTGATGGTGTCCTTCTCGTAGTAGACGCTTACGAGGGGACAATGCCGCAGACCCGTTTCGTGCTGAAAAAAGCACTGGAGCAGAATCTGACGCCGATTGTGGTCGTAAATAAGATTGATAAGCCGTCCGCCCGCCCAGCCGAAGTGGTTGACGAAGTACTTGAGCTCTTCATTGAGCTTGGTGCCGACGGTGATCAGCTGGACTTCCCAGTTGTTTATACATCCGCGCTGAACGGCACATCCAGCCTGTCTGACAATCCAGCTGACCAGGAACATACAATGGACCCTGTTTTCGAGACGATTCTTGACCATATCCCTGCGCCGATTGACAATTCTGATGAGCCGCTGCAGTTCCAGGTTTCACTGCTGGATTACAATGACTATGTCGGCCGTATCGGTATCGGCCGTATTTTCCGCGGACAAATCAAAGTCGGCGACAATGTGACCCTGTCAAAACTGGACGGCACAACGAAAAACTTCCGTGTGACGAAAATGTTCGGATTCTTCGGGCTTGGTCGTGAAGAAATCCAGGAAGCTAAAGCAGGCGATTTGATTGCCCTGTCCGGTATGGAAGACATCTTCGTCGGCGAGACCGTTACACCGACCGACTGTGTTGAGCCGCTGCCATTGCTGCACATTGATGAGCCAACCTTGCAGATGACTTTCCTGGTCAATAATTCACCATTTGCCGGCCGCGAAGGCGACTGGGTAACCGCCCGTAAAATCGAAGAGCGTCTGGAGCAGGAGCTGCAGACTGACGTTTCACTGCGTGTCCAGCAGCTGACGCCAGACTCATGGCTCGTTTCAGGACGCGGCGAGCTGCATTTGTCCATTCTGATTGAAACAATGCGCCGTGAAGGCTATGAACTCCAAGTTTCACGTCCAGAAGAAATCCTGAAAGAAATTGACGGTGTCCTCTGCGAGCCGTTTGAGACAGTTCAGGTTGATACACCGGCAGAATATCAGGGCTCTGTCATTCAGGCCCTAGCCGAGCGCAAAGGTGAAATGCTAGACATGGTCAACGAAGGCAACGGACAAGTCCGCCTGACATTCCTAGCGCCAGCCCGCGGCTTAATCGGCTTTACCACAGATTTCTTGTCGATGACGCGCGGATATGGTATCATTAATCATACCTTCGAAAAATATGCGCCATTAATCAAAGGAAATATCGGCGGACGCAGCCGCGGCGCCATTATTGCCAACGAAACCGGCCAGACCACGCACTACGCCATGATGAGCGTGCAGGAGCGCGGGACATTGTTCGTAAATCCCGGCACAGACGTTTACGAAGGCATGATTGTCGGTGAAAACAGCCGTGAAAACGACCTGACCGTCAACATTACCCGTAAAAAGGAGCAGTCCAACGTCCGCTCTTCAAATAAAGACTCAACAGTTGTCCTGAATGCGTCTAAAATCCTGTCACTTGAAGAATCACTTGAATTCCTGGCCGACGACGAGTATCTGGAAGTGACGCCAGAGTCGCTGCGCCTGCGCAAACAGATTCTTGACAAGTCAATGCGCGCTAAGGACTCTAAGAAAAAGAAATCCGCAGACGCTGAAGAGGCCTAAGAACACTTGAAGAAGCTGCAGATTTTCATGTAGCTGATATTACATCAAAGAGTATGGCCGAGCGCTATTCAAAGGAGGTTTAAGCATGTTTTACTTTTTGCTGATTATCCCGGCGGGACTGGCTTATTTCCTGCTCATGTCGCCGGAAGTCAAAAAAACCCTCAACATCTTCTTTGTCCTAGGCGGCATCACCCTCTTTGTCACGCTGATTTTCTCATTCATCTTCAACTACCACGCAGGAATACTGGAGCTCCTGATGTATCTGGCCGCAGCAGCCCTGCTCGCCCAGTGCATCCGCGAACTCGAAAGGATGAAATCTTGAAAAAGACCGCTCCACTGAACGAAAACGATTTGACGACCTTTGCTGAAAAACTAGGTCGTCTTTTGCAAGCCGGCGACATCCTCATCTTGACCGGTGATTTAGGCGCAGGGAAAACCACCTTCACCAAAGGCATTGCGCGAGGCTTGGGCATCACGCAAATGGTAAAATCCCCAACCTTCACCATCGTCCGTGAATACAATGGGGGACGGCTGACACTGTACCACATGGACATCTACCGCATCGGAGACGACCCGGACAGCTTCGACATGGAATCCTACTTTGAAGCCGGCGGCGTCTCCGTAATCGAATGGGGCGAACTCCTAGAAGCCGACCTGCCGTCAAATTACCTGCACATCAAGTTTGAAAAAACAGCCGATGACAGCCGCAGGCTCATTTTAGAGCCGCACGGCAGCCGGGCAGAAGAGTTAGTAGAATCAGTCTAAAGACCGATTGCCTTTTACAAACAATTCTGATAGAATAAGATTATAAATTTTGGAGGATTTCAAAATGCAAAATAGTAACATCATTTATGACGACAAAAAAGAAGGCCTCACCGCTTTCTATAATCGTATATACGCGCTGATGGGCGTGGGCGTGCTGGTTTCAGCCCTCGTCTCCTGGATTATGATTGCCTTTTTCTCGGCGAACCTCATCAGCATTATCCAGACCGGCGGTTTCGCCTTTCTATTACTTTGGCTTATCCCAATGTTCCTGGTCTTTCCGATGCAGAGCGCAGCCATGAAAAACTCACCGATGGCATTGCCGCTGTTTATAGGCTTCTCCGGCTTCTTCGGCTTCCTTATCAGCTTTACATTGCTGATGTACAGCGCAGAAAACATCGCCATTGCCTTCGTGACGGCTGCAGGCATGTTTGTCGGCTTATCGGTCTACGGGCGCGTAACCAAGCGCAACCTCTCAGGCATGGCCAAAGCCATGATGGCTGCCTTAATCGGCGTAATCATTGCAAGCGTGGTAAACATGTTTGTCGGCAGTTCTGCAATCATGTATCTGATTAGCTTCGTCTCAGTCATTGTATTCTCAGGCCTCATCGCCTGGGACAACCAGAAGATTGAGAAAGTCTACAACTCCGTGAACGGGCAAGTACAGGACGGCTGGGCAATTTCAATGGCACTGTCGCTTTACCTTGACTTCATCAACTTATTCCTCTCACTCCTGCGCATCTTCGGCATGGGCAGCCGCGACTAAAACTGGAGAAGTTCCGCAAGTCACGGGACTTCTTTTTTTACACAAAATTTGTTACAATGTGATGTAAAATAATTTTGACAATGTAGCTAAGGAGATGAAATGGCTGAATATACAGAAGAACAAGTAGAAGACATCAAAAACCGCATTCTAGCAGCGCTGGAAAATGTGATAGACCCTGAGCTCGGTCTTGACATCATCAATTTAGGCCTGATTTACGGCATT
Source organism: Lactovum odontotermitis (assembly GCF_054658595.1). Classification (NCBI taxonomy): domain Bacteria; kingdom Bacillati; phylum Bacillota; class Bacilli; order Lactobacillales; family Streptococcaceae; genus Lactovum; species Lactovum odontotermitis. The sequence goes on along the minus strand of NZ_BAAGGQ010000001.1, from coordinate 134,539 downwards.
GAGTTTGACGACGCCGGCAACACACAAATCAGTATGACATTGACAACCATGGGCTGTCCATTGGCTGATTTGCTGACCGACCAGATTCACGCAGTGCTCAAGGAAGTGCCGGAAGTCACAAATATCGAAGTCAAACTGGTCTGGTCGCCGCAGTGGACTGTGGACAAGATGAGTCGCTATGCTCGCATTGCTCTGGGAATTCGATAAATTTGCGGAAATAAAATAAATAGGACCTTAGGCGGAGGTATTCCGCCTATTTTTTTGTTAGAATGGAAATATGAACAGGCGATTAACTTTTTTTGCAGTGATAGAGATTATAATTCTGCTTTTTCTCTGTGTTGCACTGTTTCGGAACGGTTTTGTCCTCTTTCTCGGGTTGGCGATTCTTTTCAGCTGGCTGGCAAGCCGCAGTCATAGCCGTGTCCTGGGCGTCATTTGCGGGGTGCTTTGGCTGTTTACCGTAATTAATCTGATTCGCTCGGGCTATTTCTGGCTGGCGGTTGCTTTCCCGATTGTCATGGGAGTTATCTATTATCGGCATCGTGACGAATATTCTGAAAGAGGGTATCATCATTCAGGGCAGGCTCAAGATGATGCGGGATGTTTTTCAAAGGCTCAGTGCTCGGACAATGAACTGATTGACCTGGCGGATTTGCATTATCATCCGGACGGCAATAATCTGACGATTCGCAAGCTGGCGGGAAATACCAAAATTATTGTCCCGGAGGATGTTGAGCTGGCGCTGAGTGTGCAGGTTCATTCAGGTGTTGTCAAAGTTTTTGAGCAGACGACTGAAATCAATGATGTCAATTTGACCTATTTCACGCCGGATTATGCGTCGGCTGAAAAGCGTGTTGCCCTTAACATCAAAGTTGAAACCGGAAATGTAGAGTTGGTGCACGGCTGATGACGAAGAAAACGATTATTACAACTCTGACTGTCAGCTTTATCTTGTCCTTCTCACTTTCTCTGATGCTTCTGGCATTTTTTGAGCCAAGTGATGGCCCAGGACTTTTGACGCTTTTTTCAGACAATCTTTTTAAGGTTTGGGTGTTACTGGTCATCTCGGGGCTTGTTGCTATCATCATCACCGTGTTGAACTACGCGGACAACCAAAGAATTCAGAGAGAGTTTGCCGTTGACGCCGAAAAACTGCTGCTCAACGTCGAGCCGTCAAACCCGGAATTAATCCGTGTTTCAAAATACATTTCCGAATTATCCGCTGAAATGCAGCGTCTGTCAAATCCGACAACAGAGATGCGCGCAAGCATCGTAGAAGAAGAGCGCAAGCGGATTTCCCGCGAGCTGCACGACTCGGTCAGCCAGGAATTATTCGCCGCCACCATGATTTTGTCCTCGGTCGAAGGCTCGAACGACCTGTCCGTTGTTCGCTCGCAGACGGCACTGGCCTTAAAAATTCTGCACGAAGCGCAAAATGAAATGCGCGCGCTGCTCCTGCATCTCCGGCCGATTGAGCTGGCCGGTAAATCCCTCAGCGTCGGCTTAACTGCTCTGATAAATGAGCTCAGCGCCAAAATCTCGGCCAATATTAATTACCGCCTGGACGAAGTCAAATCAACCAGCACTATTGAAGATAACCTTTTCCGCATGGCTCAGGAAGTTCTGTCTAACACGCTGCGGCATGCCCATGCCGAGAACATTGACATTGTCCTGCGCGAAAATGCCGGCAATATTCTTCTGACCATTCGGGATGACGGCGTCGGCTTTGAAAAGTTGGACGAGAAGACAACCAGCTATGGACTGGCCAATCTCCGTGAACGCGCCTTGCTGCTGGGCGGTGAATGCAAAGTGATAACTGCCCCGAATCAAGGCACCACCGTGGAAATTCGTATACCAAAATCATAAATTAAATAATTTACAAATAAAAAAGATTAGGAGAAGTTGAGGTCGTGCAGGCGCACGATTGCAATTCAATGCAAAAATGGGAAAAATCAAAGTAATGATAGTGGATGACCACCAAATGGTGCGGCTTGGTCTCTCAAGTTTTCTGAATGTTCAAGACGACATCGAAGTTGTCGCTGAAGCCTCAGACGGACAAGTCGGCGTCCTCAAATATGATAAATACAAGCCGGATGTGGTTTTGATGGACCTGGTAATGGATAGGATGGACGGCATCAAAGCGACGACAACCATTCTGGAAAAGAATCCGTCTGCGCGAATTTTGATTTTGACTAGCTTTCTGGATGACGAGAAGGTTTTTCCGGCGCTTGCGGCAGGCGCCAAAGGCTATATTCTTAAAACCTCGCAGGCGCATGAAATTGCCGAAGCTGTGCGCAAGGTGGCAAACGGTGAAGATGTCCTTTCCGAGAGCGTCAAAGAGCGTATTAAAGAGCACAATCACCGGCCGCATGAACTTTATGACGACCTAACCAGCCGCGAAATGGAAGTCCTGCGGGAATTGGCCAAAGGTCTGTCCAATCAGGATATCGCTGACACGCTTTTTATCTCGCTCAAGACCGTGAAAACTCATGTGTCGAACATCTTCACAAAGCTGAAAGTAGAAGACCGCACGCAGGCGGCCATCTATGCCATGAAGCACAGACTGGTGGAAATTGATGATAGTGAAAATTGACACTAAATTTGATACAATAGACCTTATGAAAACTTTACAAGAACGTGCTGAACTTATTAAAATTATTCTTTTCGACATTGATGATACGCTGCGGGTCAAGGATACGGAGTTTATGCCTGATTCTGTGGCGCTGGCTTTCGATAAGCTGCGTGACAAGGGAATTCTGACAGGGATTGCTACTGGGCGGAGCTTCGCGGGTGTGATTCCAGAGATTAAAGCACTGAAGCCTGATTTTTTCATCACGGCCAATGGTGCCTATGTCGAGGACAAGGACCAGAACATTGTTTACGACAAGCACTACAGCAGTGAATTCGTGGAGGAGCAGATTGACTGGCTGAAGTCGGTTGATAGTGACTATGTTTTTTACGGCAATCATTCGGTGGCAATTTCACGGTGGACTGACTTGAATCGTGAAGTTTTTACGGGCATTTATGGGGATATGGCTGTGAATCCGGACTTTTACAAGGAAAATTCGGTCTATCAGCTGGTGTCGGTTTCTGACCATGATGATCAGATTGTTTTGCCGGAAAAGTTTAAAGACAAAATCCGTATGGTGCGCTGGCATCCGCTGTCGAGCGATTTGGTGCCGATGGTGGGCTCGAAGGCTATTGGGGCAGAAAAAGTTCTGGAGCATTTAGGGCTGACGGCTGAAAATCTGATGAATTTCGGCGATGAGCTGAATGACCGTGAGCTCTTTGATTTTGCGGGCTTGTCGGTCGCTATGAAGGTCTCGCATCCGGAGATTTTGGACAAGGCTGACTACGTTACCGATGCAGTCGAGAATGACGGTGTTTATAAAGCACTGATAGAGTTAGGAATTATTGAATGAATTATCCGCAGCTACAATTAAATTTTGCTAAATACAAGGGAACAAAGGTCGTGATTCATACGAATCGGGGCGATTTGTCCATTCAGCTTTTTGATAATCTGGTGCCGAAAACGGTCAAGAATTTCGTCGAGCTGGCGAAAAAGAATTACTATGATGGTGTGATTTTTCACCGTGTCATCAAAGACTTTATGATTCAGGGCGGTGACCCGACGGGGACTGGGACAGGCGGTACGTCAATTTACGGGAAGCGTTTTGATGACGAGTTTTCTGACGAGTTGTATAATTTGCGAGGTGCTTTGTCAATGGCGAATGCGGGGCCGAATACGAACGGCAGTCAGTTCTTCATTGTGCAGAAAAGTGATGTGGATTATCGGACAGAGGATTTAGAAAGTGCGGGCTGGCCGCGTGAAATTGCCAAAGCTTATGTTCAACGCGGCGGTACGCCGCACCTTGATAGGCGGCATACGGTTTTTGGACAATTATACGGCAAGACGTCTTACGAGATTTTGGACAAAATTGCCAATCTTGAGGTTGATTTTCACGATAAACCGCTAAAACCTGTTATCATAGAAAGTATAGAGATTCTTGATAAGAAAAAGAAGCCGAAGCTCAAGACAGAGGAAATTGTTGAGCGGACGCACAAATTGAAAATCGGCGACATTGTTGAGGGAGAAGTGATTGGGATTCAGCCTTATGGTGCTTTTGTCCGCTTTGACAAAGAGCAGAAAGGGCTGGTTCATATTTCTGAGATTCATTCGGGCTATATCAAGGATATTCATGAGGCGGCGCATATCGGGCAGAAGATGCGGCTGCAGATTATTGATTTTGATGAATATACAGGAAAAATTTCCTTATCTGCCCGTGCACTCGAGGAAAATCCGGAAGCCCGCAGGATTCAGCGCAAGCACTTTGCAACGGACAGCCGGTCTAAAATAGGTTTTGACAGTCTGGCAGATGAGATGTCAGGCTGGGTAAAAGAGTCTGAGAAATATCTCAAAGAAAACACACAGTGACAGGATAAGCTGGGAATAACAGCCGGGAAAGGAGAGCATGAGTCCGCAAGTTGCAAAGCTGGTTAAGCGCGTTTTTAATATTATCTCCATTCTGGGTATTGTGGCGACTGTTTTTGGTGCCTTCTATCTCTGGCATTCGGGGATTTTGACGGATGAAACGATGCTGAAGGAGCTGATTTTGGCCCACAGGATTCTAGGTCCGTTCATTTTCATGGCGATTCAGATTATTGGAATCGTGGTGCCGATTATTCCGGGCGGGATTACGCTTGCGGTTGGTGTGCTGATTTTCGGGCCGGTCTGGGGCTTTATCTATAATTATATTAGTATTTGTATCGGCTCGATTTTGCTTTTTTCTATCGGCCGATACTATGGCACGAGTCTGATTCGGACTTTTGTCAAGGAGAAGACTTATAATCGTTTCATGGGGGTTTATGAGCGCAGCCGCAGGCGTTATGACTGGATGTTCTTTGCGCTGATATTTGCGCCGGTGGCGCCGGATGATGCGCTGGTTCTGATTTCTAGTCAGACGAAGATGACTTATAAGTTTTTCTTATTTTCAATTCTTGTCGGCAAAGTCCCTTCAATTCTGGCTTATTCTTATGCTCTGATTTATGGCGGCGAGCTGCTTAGAAAGCTCTTGGGCGGTGGTTAACACGATGGAAAGAACTCAACGAAAGAAAAAGTTTTATGATTCACCAATTGATTATGCACTGATTTTACCTGTGCTTTTGCTGATTATTATTGGTTTTATTGCACTCTGGTTCTCACTGACGACGGATTATCCGGCGAGTGCGAAGACGATGCTTGTGCAGCAGGGAGCCTGGCTTCTGGTTGGTCTGGCCGCGGCTTTCTTCGTGATGCATTTTGATGGTCGGGCTTTGTGGATGCTGTCGCCTGTTTTGTATGGAATCGGGCTGGTTTTGATGATTGTGCCTGTCTTCTTTTATGACCCGGCTGTTTATGCTTCTACGGGTGCGAAAAGCTGGATTTCAATCAGCGGAACGAATTTGTTTCAGCCTTCAGAGTTGATGAAGGTGGCCTATATCTTGTTTCTGGCACGCTTAATCACGAATTTTCATCAGAAGCATCCGATGGGCTCTGCGGTGACGGACTTTTTCCTGATTTTCCAGATGCTGGCTGCAACGGCGCCGATTGTTTTTATTCTGATTGGTCCTAAGATGCAGAATGACTTTGGTACTCTGATGGTCTTTCTGGCGATTTTCGCGGGGATGCTGCTGATTTCTGGCGTGACTTGGAAGATTATGCTGCCGCTGATTGTTCTTTTCCTGGTGATGCTTGGCGGGCTGATTTATATGCTGATCACGCCGAGCGGGCAGGATTTTCTTTCTAGTCTGGGGTTCCAGGCTTATCAGTCGGCGCGTTTTCAGGCTTGGCTGCACCCATTCGCGGATGTGCAGTATAATTCTTATCAGCAGTCTCAGGCGTTGATTTCGACGGCGGTGGGCGGTATTTTCGGGATTGGGACGGGTGTTGGTGCCATTGCGGTGCCGGTGCGCGAATCGGACATGATTTTCACGGTAATCGGCGGAGGGACAGGCTTTTTGGGCTCTGCTGCGGTGATTTTCCTTTACTTGTATTTGATTTACCGAATGATGCGTGCAACACTGAAGGCCAATAATCAGTTCTATACTTTCATTGCCGGCGGGTTTACGATGATGCTGCTCTTTCACGTGTTTGAAAATATCGGCGCGACGATTGGAATTCTGCCGCTGACTGGTATTCCGCTGCCATTTATCTCGCAAGGGGGCTCGAACTTGATTTCCAACATCATCGGAATCGGCCTGATTTTGTCGATTAAGTACAATCAGGAGACGCCGACCAGCCGTGGAAAGACGCGGGACAAGTACCGGCGGATGCTGGCGAAGCGTATGGAGCGGAATGGTAAGCTTGGCGAAGAATAGGCAAGTTATGATGATTGACAGCTGAGCCTGTTTTTGCTAGAATAAAATTATCATTGAGTACATTTTCGGATGTATTCTAATCAGGAGGTACAGTCTATTGAAATTTTAAGCCCAGTCTTTTAGTATCACTAAAAAACCACGGCTTTTAATGCGCAATAGATTGTTAAAATATGTTTCTCTTTTTTTGATAACTCTTTTTCGCTCGTCGTGGAAGAGTTATTTTTGTTTTGTTTTAAAGAAAGGGACACATGAATATCGAAATAAAAAACTTGACATTTTCGTACGGCGACCAGCTGATTTTTGACAAGGCGGACATTAATGTCGATGACGGCTGGCACTTGGGGCTGGTCGGGCGCAATGGGCGCGGCAAGACGACTTTGCTGAAAATTCTGCAGGGTGAACTGCCGATTTCTTCGCCGCTGAATTCGCGTAAGACTTTTGTTTACTTTCCGCAGGAGCTGACTGACACTTCAAACTTGACGCTGTATCTTCTGCAGGAATTGGCCGATTTTGAGCAATGGCAGCTGGAGCGGGAATTGACGCTGTTGTCGGTGAATACGGAGGATGTGCTCTGGCGGCCTTTCGACAGTCTGTCAGGCGGTGAGCAGACGAAGTGTCTGCTGGCTTTGCTGTTCTTGGATGGCGAAAGGAATTTTCCGCTGATTGATGAACCGACAAATCACCTGGATTTGTCTAGTCGGCAGATTGTTGCGGATTATTTGAAAAAGAAATCTGGTTTCATTGTGGTGTCGCATGACAGGAATTTCCTGAATCAGGTGACTGACCATACGCTGGCGATTGAGCGCCAAAAGATTTCACTTTATCAAGGCAATTTTGCCATTTATGAGCAGGAGAAAAAATTGCGTGACGACTTTGAATTAACTGAAAACAGCAAGCTGCGTAAAGAAATTTCCCGCCTTAAGGAAACTGCGCGAGAAAAAGAGGAGTGGTCGAAAAATCTTGAAGCCACCAAATCCAGAAAGAAACGCGGATTTGATAGCGAGACAAAGCGGGTGGATAAAGGTTTTATTGGTCGAAAAGCCGCAAGCATGATGAAAAAATCAAAGAATCTTGAGCAGCGGATGCACAAGGATATTTCTGAAAAGGAAAAACTGCTGAAAAACCTGGAATTCATAAGTCCTCTGGCCATGTGCTTTCGGGCAGATCATCACAGAGTTCTAGTAAGTTGTGAGCATTTTAGTCTGGGGTATTCGAGCCTGCTTTTTGAGCCTGTCAGTTTCGAGATGGAGCGAGGGCAGATTGTTGCATTGACGGGCGTGAACGGAGCTGGGAAGTCGAGCTTTGTGCAGGCTTTGACCGGAGGATTTTCTGGACAGATGTCGGGGAAATTTACAATTCCGCGGACGATTACAATTTCGCGCGTACGCCAGATTTATGACAATCGCGGCGCTCTGAAAGACTTTGCACAGGCTGAGAAGCTTGACTATGAGCTCTTTCTGTCGAATCTGAAGAAGCTCGGCTTGGAGCGCGAAGTTTTCCGGCAGCCGATTGAAACGATGTCGCAGGGCCAGCAGAAAAAGGTGGAGCTGGCGAAGTCACTGTCGCAGGAGGCGCAGCTTTATGTCTGGGATGAACCTTTGAATTATCTGGATGTTTTTAATCAGGAACAGATTGCTGAGCTGCTGATGTCTGTCAAGCCTAGTATGATTCTGATTGAGCATGACCAGGCTTTTATTGCGAAAGTTTGCGACAAAATTGTCGAACTGCACAAAATTTGATAAAATAGTGGTAGCTAAATGGTTACTAATGAAAGGATTAAACACAAATATGGATAAGAAACAAATGCAGGAAAAGCTCGCGGCGATTCGCGAGGCAAAGACGAAGAATACTTTCCCGAACATGAAGGGCGGAAACCCTTCCGGCAAGAAAGCGACAGGAACGAACTCACGCGGCGGCGCTGTGAGCGGTGTGCGTAAGGTCGGCTCCGGCGACTAGAAATCGGGTGAATCAGTCATGATTTACAAAAATTACATCTGGGATTTAGGCGGCACGTTGCTGAATAACTATGAATCATCCGCGCATGCTTTCGTGGTCACGCTTTTTCACCACGGCAGGGTTTTTCTGCACGATGAGGTTTACGCAGCTCTGAAAGTTTCAACGGCGCACGCTGTCGAAACTTTTGCAGCTGATATCCCCGGTTTTCTTGAGGAATACAAGGCTTTGGAGGCAATTTCGCTGAAGCAGCCTTCACTTTTCCCGGGTGCTAAAGAAGTGCTGAAAGCTGTAATTGCTGACGGGGGGCGGAATTTCATGATTTCTCATCGTGATAATCAGGTTTTGTCCATCCTGAAAGCGGCTGGAATTGCGGACGATTTTACAGAGGTGGTTACGAGTGACAACGGCTTTCCCCGCAAGCCTGCGCCGGATTCTATCAACTATCTTGTCAATAAATATAATTTGACAGATGCTGTTATGATTGGTGACCGGCCGATTGATATTGAGGCTGGGAATGCAGCGGGGATTAGTACGATTTTCTTTGATTCGACTCAAACGAATGCTGAGGCGACTTTGAACATTAAGTCGCTTTTTGACCTGTTATAGGTTGTGTAAGTTTGCCAATCGCTGCTAGATATGATAAAATCAATTTATGTTAAAGAGGGAAGATTTTGCGAATATCTCAGACTTTGACTCGGCTTTCGACTCAGAGATTTTTGAGGAGTCTGAGCTTAGTCTGAGTCTGACTTCGGACAATGATTTTCTTTCGGAATCTGGCGAGAAAGTTGAATTCCGGCTTTCTACAGCTTCTGATTTTGATTTTGAAATTTTTAGTGAGTCCGGTAAAATTTTACGTGACTTTCAGATGACTTCAATGGCAGAACAGTTTCCTGATATTAGTTTTGTGGAGGAAGAGGAAAGCTTTGAGTCGGATTCAAGCCGATTGAATTTGACAAGTTTGACAGAAGAGGAAAAAATTTCAAATTTTGCTTTTCGGCTTTTGCACAGTGAATATTAAAAAATTGATGAGCGGAAATAGGAAAGCAAAGCCTACTTCTTTACATCTAAAAATGATAAAATAGTCCTATCAGTTTGTTTGATAGGACTATTTATGGAAAAATACAGAAAAAATGTGGCGGCGGTTGTTTTAGACGCTGAAAATAATATCTTAATCTTTGAGCGCTCTGACCACACAGCCTGGGGCTTCCCGCAGGGCGGAATCGAAGCTGGCGAATCAAGTGAGGCCGCGCTCGTGCGTGAGCTTTCAGAGGAATTGGGAATTACGGCGGATGATTTTGAGATTGTGGCGAAGGCGCCTGAGTTGCTGCGCTATGATTTTCCGGCGGACATGGTTTTTCGTGACTGGACTTTTGTCGGCCAGGAGCAGCAGTATTTCCTGGTCCGGCTTCATGCCGGCGTGGCGCTTGATTTCACCAGTTTTCCAGAGGAAGTTGAGTTTCTTCAGTATAAATCAGTTAGCCTTGACACGGTGAAAAAGATGGATTTCGGCTTCAAGAATAACGTCTACCATGCGGCTCTGAAGTTTTTTGAGAAAGATATGCTGAAATGAATTCATTTCTGATTTCTACGAACAATGCAAAAGGTCCTGGCTTCGGCATGTTCAGCTTGACGCATCTCGTGACTCTGGCGGTGCTGGCCTTGCTGATTGCAGGAATTGTCCGGAGTTACTGCAGGGCGGATGAAAATCAGCGCAGACGTTATCGGTGCGGGATTGCGGTGCTTGTGCTTGTGATGGAGCTGATTAAGGATTTGCTCCTTATGCTGACGGGCCAGTTCACTAATGCCAACTGGCCATTTGAGCTCTGCGGTCTGGCGCTTTTCATGATTGCTGCGGATGCGCTTCAGTCTAGCAAGACGACGCGGGAGCTGCTTTATAGTCTGGCGCTGCCGGGTGCCCTAATGGCGGAGCTCACGCCTAACTGGGTCAAGAATGATTTTGTCAATATTTTCGTCTGGCAGTCTTTTCTGATTCATGCCTTCATTATTGGCTACGTGCTGATGCGTTTGTTCGCGCGTGAAATTGTTCCGAGCTGGCGGAATCTCTGGCGTTGTGCTGTATTTCTCCTGATTGTCTGTCCGCTGAATTTCTGGCTGAATTCAATCTGGGGCACGAATTTCATGTTTCTGGACACGCCGTCGCCTGGGAGCCCGCTTGAACCGCTGGGGCAAATTTTCGGCAGTTATTATCTGCTCGGATTTGTCGGACTGCTGCTAGTCTTCTGGCTGGTCATGTATCTGCCCTGGGAAATTGTAAGAATCTGGGCAAAGCGCAAAAATTAAAAATAACTCAATGAGTATTTAGAGGAAAAAATATGTTTGAAAGAGAAGATAAACACAGCTTTGACCTAGTTTCAAAGTACAGCCCCACAGGGGACCAGCCGCAGGCCATTGAGGCGCTGGTTGACGGCATCGAAAACGGCGAGAAAGCGCAGATTCTGCACGGGGCGACGGGTACGGGCAAGACCTTTACCATGTCCGAGGTGATTGCGCGCGTGAATAAGCCGACCCTGGTGATTGCGCACAATAAAACGCTAGCAGGCCAGCTCTACGGCGAGTTCAAGGAATTCTTCCCGAACAATCGCGTCGAGTACTTCGTCAGCTACTACGACTATTATCAGCCCGAGGCTTACGTACCAAGCTCTGACACCTATATCGAGAAAGATTCGAGCGTCAATGACGAGATTGACAAGCTGCGTCACAGTGCGACTTCTAGCCTGCTTGAGCGGAACGATGTCATCGTCGTGGCATCCGTCTCTTGTATTTATGGTTTAGGCTCGCCTAAAGAATACCAGAACTCAGTCGTTTCAGTCCGTCCAGGTCAGGAAATCTCGCGCGACCGCCTACTGAATGACTTGGTGATGATTCAGTTTGAGCGCAACGACATTGATTTCCAGCGCGGACGTTTTCGCGTGCGCGGTGACGTGGTAGAGGTATTTCCAGCTTCAAATGATGAACATGCCTTTCGTATTGAATTCTTCGGTGACGAGATTGATAGAATTCGGGAAATAGATGCTCTGACGGGTCAGGTGCTGGCAGAAGTCGATCATCTGTCCATTTTCCCCGCCACCCACTTTATGGTTGGTGATGAAGGCATGGAAGAGGCGATTGGCCGTATTGAAGATGAGCTCCAGCAGCAGCTGAAGTTTTTCCGTGATGAGGGCAAGCTTCTTGAGGCGCAGCGTCTGGAGCAGCGCACGAACTATGACATTGAGATGATGCGCGAGCTGGGCTACTGCTCAGGTATCGAGAACTACAGCCGCCATATGGAGGGACGCGCCGCGGGGGAACCGCCTTATACGCTGCTTGATTTCTTCCCGGACGACTTTCTCATCATGATTGACGAGAGCCATATGACCATGGGGCAGATTAAGGGCATGTACAACGGGGACCGCAGCCGTAAGGAGATGCTGGTGAATTACGGTTTCCGCCTGCCGTCTGCTGTGGATAACCGGCCGCTGCGCCGCGAAGAGTTTGAGGAGCATGTGCACCAGATTGTCTACGTGTCAGCCACGCCCGGCGACTATGAATACGAGCAGACAGATACCGTGGTTGAGCAGGTCATTCGTCCGACAGGTCTTTTGGACCCTGAAGTTGAAATCAGGCCGATGATGGGCCAGATTGACGACTTGCTTGGGGAGATTAATGACCGTGCTGAGCGCAATGAGCGTGTCTTTGTGACTACGCTGACCAAGAAAATGGCCGAAGACCTGACGGAATACTTCAAGGGAATGGGCGTCAAGGTCAAGTACATGCACAGCGACATCAAGACTTTAGAGCGGACAGAGATTATCCGTGACCTGCGGCTCGGTGTTTTTGACGTGTTGGTCGGAATTAATCTGCTGCGTGAGGGCATTGACGTGCCGGAGGTTTCTCTGGTGGCGATTCTCGATGCTGACAAGGAAGGCTTCCTGCGTAATGAACGCGGCCTGATTCAGACGATTGGCCGTGCGGCGCGTAATTCTCGCGGTCATGTCATTCTTTACGCGGACATGTCAAAGCCGCTGGATGCTGCAAGTCCTGACGATAAGGAGATTCTTGATTCGGGTTATTACACGGAATACAAGGGCGAAAAATATAAGATTACCCGCTCCATGAGGAATGCGATAGATGAGACGGCCAGACGGCGTGAAATCCAGATGGCCTATAACGAAGCGCACGGCATTGTTCCCGAAACCATTCATAAGGAAATCCGCGACTTGATTGCTGTGACCAAGAAGCTTGAGACGGGCGAGGTTGTGGAGCTTGACCACCCTGAGGATATGACCAAGAAGGAACGCAAGGCGCTGATTAAGAAGCTGGAGCGCGAGATGTCGGAGGCGGCAGGGCTGCTTGACTTTGAGGGGGCTGCGCAGCTTCGGGATATGATTCTTGAGATTCGGGCGATTGATTAAAATGTGAAACACGCCCGTTTTGAAGCGTAGAAATTAAGGAAATTGAGGTTCTGCCGTCAGGCAGGTTCTCAATTTATCCCACAGTAGTGGGGAAAGCGATCTGTAAGCGGCTGAAGCCGCAACAGCCTGCTTTTCTAATTTCGTAGCTTCAGGCGTGTTGAGCTTGATTGATTGAAAATGACGTTGTTTCGGGGGCAACCGCAATTTTCTAGTGAAGAGTTTTCTTGCCTTTGCTTGATTAAGCCGAGTTCAAATGCTATCTAACTGTTATTTTAAAGACAAATATTTATTTTGTCTTTTTGTTTAAAATTCAGAAAAAAATACAAATTTGTAATCAAAAATATGCTTTTCATGGCCAGAGCAAGGGAATATCCGGAAAAAACATGGTATAATCATTCAAAAAGATTAGAAGGGAGAACTATATTGCACTATATTTCAGACCGTCAGCGCCAAATTATTGACGCCTTTCTCATTCTTGTCGCAGAATCTGATGAGCCTAAAAAAATTACGATGAGTATGGTTGCTGAGCGTGCGGGACTTCGCCGTCAAAGTATTTATGAAAAACATTTTACCAGTATTGCGGATATTATCCAAACCACTCACACAATCGTCAGTGAAGAATGTGAAGAAAAAATGCAGGAATTTTTTGCAACAACTTACAACGATTATAACGGAGATTTTTTCGTTTTTTTCGAGCAGGAAATTCTCCCTTTACTTTACGGTAAACGTGACTGGCTCAAAATTTTGTACAGCGCGGTACTTGATGCTGCCTGGGCGGACTACGCGCAGAAAGTCTATACGCCCTATATTGAGCTCTATCTTACAAAAAGGGGCAATAACTCCGGCCTACCTGACGATTTCATTTGTAATCTCATTACTCGTCAGGTCATTGCGATTGTTGCAAACTGGCTCACGGGTGATTCGCCTGAACCGGCTTCGCTTTTTCAGAAGAAATTTGATTATCTTATAAAAACTTCAACTTATGATTTGCTTTTTGCCAAATAAAAATCGCCAAATGGTGATTTTTTTATATACATCTTGTGCAAAAAAACTGACAGTTTGTCAGGCTTTTTAAATTTCAAGTTTTTATTAAATGGCTTATTCAGAAAGGATTAAGCGCCTTCAAAAAGCCTGCTTTGCCTGTCAGTCTGTCCTCCCTTTAGTGTGGAAATTCACTTGACAATGTGTTAAGTTAAATTTTGTAAACAAGAAATAAATCTTGTTACAGAAAAAAGAAAGAGGTAATTACCTAATGAAAACAACAATTGAAGAAGCAGTTCGTCATTTAAAAAATGGAGGACTTGCAGTTGTATCAGACGATGAAAATCGCGAAAACGAAGGAGACTTAATTGGTCTTGGAACAAAAATGACGCCAGAAAATGTTAATTTTATGGTTACACAAGCCCGTGGACTTCTATGTGTTCCAGTGTCGAAAGATATTGCCAAACAACTCCGACTCACACAAATGGTGGAGAACAACACCGAATCAAATGGTACAAAATTTACTTATTCTATTGACGGCGCATTTGATGTAACAGGTGTAACAACCGGAATTTCCGCATTTGACCGCTCAGCAACTATTCGTAAGATGGCAGAGGCAGATGTAAGTGCCAGTGACTTTGTTCATCCGGGTCATATTTTCCCTCTTGTTGCTGAGGGCGGCGGTGTTCTGGTACGCGGAGGTCATACTGAAGCGGCCGTTGATTTAGCAATCCTTGCGGGAGAACCAAAAGTAGGAGCCATTTGTGAAATTCTTTTACCTGATGGACACATGGCGCGCATGGACTTTCTTGAAAAATTTGCGGAACATTTTGACTTACCATTCATTACGATTGAGCAGCTTACGAATTATTTGCAGAACCATGCTAGAGAGGATATTACGAAACAAGATGTCCTTTACAAATAAAGTATTGTCATTTTCAACGACAAAACTGACAGAATGGTTTCTGCTGGGAAGTATTGAAGGGAAAGAAAATTTACAATTTGACGGTCCCAAAATTATCATTGCGAATCACAGTAGCTACTTAGACCATTTTGTTATTTTAGAAACTTTGCAGAGGTTCAATCCAAAACAAAAGGTCTATTATTTGACAAAGCAGGAAGCTTTCGATAAACCTTTCTCAAATTGGTGGCACACAAATTTGAATTGTATTCCTGTAGATAGGGACGGAAATGCGACAACTGCAATGAAGACGTTGAAAAACAAACTTCTCAAAGAGAACGCGGCCGTTGTCATATACCCAGAGGGAACACGAACACCGACAGGAGAAATTTATCTTGGAAAATCAGGCGCAGAAGTTCTTGCTTTAATGACGGGCGTGCCAATTATTCCGATTGGTATGCATGGTTTATTTGATGTATTGCCGAGAAAAACCCTAAATCCAGCATTTATCAGAGTAAATGTAGCAATAGGAAAGGAGCTACACGTCAGCAAGCAAGATAAGCGCAATATTGAGGTTTTGACTGATTCGCATATGAAAATTATTGCGGATTTAGCTCATGAACGTTTGAGTGATAAGCGAGTAGGAGAATTTGATGTAAAACAGGAAATGTTAGATATGCTCGTCAAACTAAATGATGATGGATTGAGGAATTATCCTAAGTCTCTACATTCTCCAAATGAATACCATAAACGTGCTCTATACATAGGTAAGCGGCTTCTTTCTGAAGCATTACTTGATAATGAAGAGAAAATATTAGTACTAGTTGAAATGGCGCGTTCTGAGGGGAGAATTGCAGCAAATATAGGTTTAAAGACTCATTCTGCAAGAGTAAGAATGAAACGCGCAAAAGTTTTATTAGATAAAGCAAAAAAGATAGACGCTGAAAATTCCGAAGTTTTGTATGTTGAAGGTAACTATTATAACTTCATCAAAGAAAATCAGCAATTTGTTAACTGTTTAGAAAGAGCAGTTAAAAATGAGCCTGATAATATTAGGTACATGTTGTCTCTTGCTAAAGCCTATGAATCTGTCGGACGTTTAGATGAGATGCAGGAATTACTATCAGAAATTGGTCAAAAGCACGCAGATAATCAAGTAGATTTACGCCGCAAGGTGGAAGCTCTTGCTTTACTTATGCGTCTTAATCCTATACTAGAAGCGGAGTTAAATTATGTCAGCTAAACTTTTTACAAACACAATAGTTATCAACAAAAACAAACAAATCGTCAAATCCTTACTCGAAAATGTCCAGAATATTTTGAAATGGGATAATGAAATCATAGATGTAGCGGAAATTGATGCACAAGAATTTATGGTTTTGCGTAACCAGGCGGCTTTCAATCATCAAGAAACAATCAAGGTTTTGGCAAATGATGACGAGATTATTTATAACTCAACGGAGGGAAGAATCGAATATCGTCTCGTTTGGAAAATTAAGGAAATAGATGAGAATACAACACGACTCAGTCAAAATCTTTATCTTGAAAAAGGAATTTATGGTGGAGTGGCGCGACTTATGAAATCTGTCGTTAAAAGTGCCTTTGCCGGAAATTTGCAAGCTTTGAAACGCATATGCGAATTGGGGATTGTCGTATGAAAATTATCTCACAAACAGGCTACACAGGCAGTAGTTCAGCAGAAATCACAGAAGTTCCAGAGGATAAGCTGCTGCCGAGTTCTCTTGAAATCACAACAACATTTGTGCCGCTCTTGCCTTATGATGTTTATAAGTTAAACGGGAAAATACCTGTCAATATACCAAGTGTGCTGGGTTATGGCGCGCTCGGGAAAGTAACGAAGACCGGCGCTCTGCGCTCCAAAAAGCATTTGGGTGAGCGGGTACTGGTGCTGAATCCTGCAGGGACATTCAAGGAAAAAATTGTGGTGAGCATTCCGCCGCTCACGATAGCAATTCCTGATGAGGTTAGCGATGAACAAGCGGGAGCGATTATCGGCGGACTGGATACTGCACTTACTTTGGCCAAAAAGATTAGGGAAAGTGGTGTGGAGACAATTGTTCTGACGGGCGCAAACTCGGTGATTGGTCTGGCTTTGCTGCAGCTTCTGAAAGACAGCGGGCTGCAGATTTTACCGATGGTGAGGAAAAAGTCGCAGGATTATTTCGAGGCCAAACGGGAAGAATTCGGCCTGCCTGATTATCCGGAAATTACAGATATTTCACCGCAAAATACGCTTGTGGTTGACATTGCTGGGCAGGAAAATCTTTTAGCGTCTTATTTGAGTAGTGGTTTTAAAGTCCTCAGTATTGCGCTTCAAAGCACGCCGGGTGTGCGTTTTGTCAGCGAGTTCGTTTTTCCCGGTGAATATGTTAAAATGTTTGATTGGCTTAAATCCGGAAAGGTTGTACTGCCGATTGACCGGGTATTTTCTTACAAGGAAATTAGAAAGGCGGTTGACTATCAGGCTGAAAATCCCAGCCGGGGACGAAATTTGATTGCTTTTGGAGAGGATGTGCCAGTAATGCAGTGACAGTGGGAGAAAATGAAAAAGTTTGATTGTCAAATAAATACTTTGAATATAAAAGTTTGACAATCAAACTATTTTGTTATAAAATACTCAAGTCGTAAAAAATTACTTGGAGAAACTTATGTTTTTAGAAGATAAAAAAATTGTGGTCATGGGTGTGGCTAATAATAAGTCAATCGCCTGGGGCTGTGCCAAGGCTCTGAAGGCTCAGGGAGCTACTCTGATTTATACTTATCAGAATGAGCGGATGGAGAAGCAGCTGGCCAAATTGGCGAGCCCTGAGGATTTGCTGCTTGAGTGCGATGTGTCGTCTGATGAGTCCATTCGCCGTGCCTTTGCTACAATCGAAGCGCGTTTCGGTAAGATTGACGGTCTGGTTCATGCTATTGCCTATTCTAAAAAAGAAGAGCTGAGCGGAAATATTTCGGATGTGTCGCGTGATGGTTATGCGCTGGCGCAGGATGTTTCAGCTTATTCACTTCTGGCTGTGGCCAAAGCGGCTAAACCGCTCCTGAAAGCCGGCGGCGGTATCGTGACGCTGACTTATATGGGCTCTGAGCGCGCCATTCCTAACTATAATGTCATGGGAATTGCTAAAGCTGCGCTTGAAGCGGCTGTCCGTTATTTGGCGGCGGAATTCGGCAAAATCGGTGTGCATGTCAATGCGATTTCGGCGGGGGCGATTAAAACTCTTGCGGTATCTGGCGTTGACGGCTATAAAGGTCTAATCAAAGAATCTGACAGCCGCACGGTTGACGGAGAAGGTGTGACCATTGATGAAGTCGGTGAAGTTGCGGCCTTTCTGGTGAGTCCTCTGGCTGCGGGCGTTGTTGGCGACATTATTTATGTAGACAAAGGTGTACATTTAACTTAATCAGTCAAAATCTGATTATGGGTTGATAATAAAGGCTCTAGCAGTTTATTGAGCTGCGGAATTAGACAAAATTCTAAAAATGTTGAATTGAGCGGCTACAAAAGCCGGACGCAATTCAAAGGAGGTAAATTTGCCAGTACTTAATGCACAAGAAGTTGCAGAAATCATTCCCAACCGCTATCCCATTCTTTTCATCGATTATGTCGACAGCCTCGAAGAAAACAAAATCGTGGCGACAAAAAATGTCACAATCAATGAACAGGTTTTCAACGGCCATTTTCCGGGAAATCCGACTTTCCCTGGTGTGCTGATTCTTGAGTCCCTGGCTCAGGCCGGCTCAATTCTAATTTTGAAGAAACCTGAATTCGAAGGGAAAATGGCTTATATCGGCGGAATTAACAAGGCGAAGTTCCGTCAGAAAGTCGTACCGGGCGATGTCATGAAGCTTCATTTTGAAATCACTAAATTCCGCGGAAAAGTCGGTATTGCTGACGCAGCGGCCTATGTTGACGACAAAAAAGTGGCGGAATGTGAATTCACTTTTATCGTAGATGAGGCGGCAATACAGGGATGACAGGCAATTCGGCAAAAAATCTTATTGAATATGACAAAATCAATGATTATTTGACGGATATTTTTAACTGTGTTCTGATTATCGAAGAAGAGGCATTGAGAAATTCAAAGTTTTCTGATTTGACGGTCAAAGAAATGAACACAATTAATGTCATCGGCCTGAAAGGCACGGCTATTGCCAGTGAGATTGCGGAGAAGCTGATGGTGACGATTTCGACGGTGACCACTTCAATCAACAATCTTGAGCGCAAAGGTTATGTGGTGCGTGAGCGCTCGGCGAGAGACCGCCGGGTGGTTCATATTCGCCTGACCAGGCGCGGCGAACTGGTCAACCGTATCCATCGCAAGTTTCATCGTGCGATGGTGAATCGTTTTGTTCGGGGAATTTCCGAAGAAGATATCAAGATTTTATCAACCGGATTGAAGAATTTGTTTGATTTCTTAGAGGAGCAGCGTCAATGACAGAAGTGACAGATTCTACTAAATATACTAAGATAAGAGCGGTAGCGCATGCGGTGCCTGAAAAGATTGTCACCAATGATGAGCTCGCGCAGCACATGGACACTTCAGATGAATGGATTCGTTCCCGAACTGGGATTCTTCAGCGCCATCTGGCGGCGGAGAATGAGACAACGACGGATTTGTCGGCTGCGGTGGCTGAAAAACTGCTGGCCCAGGCTGGAATATCTGCGGAGACGCTTGATTTCATCATTGTTGCAACTATGACGGCTGACACGGTCATGCCTTCAACGGCTGCGAAGGTCCAGGCGCGCGTGGGTGCGTCAAATGCCTTTGCCTACGATATGACAGCGGCCTGCTCAGGCTTTATCTTTGCGCTGGCCCAGGCGGACAAGCTGATTATGAGCGGCGCCTATCGCTGTGGGCTGGTTATCGGTGCTGAGACAATGTCGAGAGTACTGGACTGGTCGGACCGCTCGACGGCTGTCTTGTTCGGTGATGCGGCCGCTGGCGTGCTGCTAGATAATTCCGGCAGTCAGCCGCTGATTCTGGCGGAGAAGCTGCAGACGGACGGCTCACGGGCGGACAAGCTGACCTGTTCCAGTAAAGAATTTCTGAAAATGGACGGACGGGCAATTTTTGATTTCGCCCTGCGCGATGTGCCGAAAAACATCAAAGAAGTTGCGGGTGATGAAGAAATCGATTACTTCCTGCTCCATCAGGCCAATGCCAGGATTTTGGACAAAATGGCCAAGAAACTTGGCCAGCCGCGAGAGAAGCTTTTACAGAACCTGCAAAACTATGGCAACACAAGTGCGGCCAGTGTACCGCTTCTCTTGTCAGAAATGACAGAGGCAGGCACTGTGAAGCCCGGTCAGAAAATACTGCTGTCAGGATTTGGCGGCGGCTTGACCTGGGGCTCGTTACTGATTCAGATTTAAACAAGTCATAAACGTGAAAATATTTCACTTTTATAATATAATATTACTTACTGCCGAAAAGGCATAAAGGAGAAAAACAATGGCTATATTCGATAAGGTTCAGGACATTATCGCTGACGAACTTGACAAGAGCAAAGATGACATCACGCTTGAGACTTCATTTGAAGCGCTTGACGCAGATTCTTTGGACGTTTTCCAGATTATCAACGATATTGAAGATGAATTCGACGTTGAAGTGGACACTGATGAAGATTTGAAGACGGTTGGCGATTTAGTCAAATACGTTGAAGAGCATCAGGCATAAGAGTTCGGGGCGAATCCGCCCCCTTTTTCAAAAACTAATGGTTTGATGTTCAAAGTAACTTTGGCGAAAAAATGTCGCTAGACTGAGGTAGAATGACAAAGACAGCATTTTTATTTTCTGGGCAGGGTGCTCAGAAGTTAGGCATGGGCCGCGATTTATATGACAAATTTGACTGTGTCCGTGCAGCATACGATGAAGCTTCTGAGCTTTTGGGCTACGATTTGCGTACCCTGATTGACTCTGATGAAGAAAAACTGAATCTGACGGAATTCACGCAGCCTGCGATTTTGACAACTTCTGTGGCTATTTTGCGCTTATTGGCGGAAAACGGCTTTCAGCCTGATGTCGTAGCTGGTTTGTCACTTGGCGAATATTCAGCGCTGGTTGCAAGCGGTGCTTTGAACTTTGGCGATGCTGTGAAATTAGTCGCGAAGCGCGGCAAATACATGGCAGAAGCAGCACCAGCCGGTGTCGGCAAAATGGTGGCCGTCATGAAAACAGACCCTGCTCTGATTGAAGAAATCTGTGCGCGAGTTGCGGCAGAAACAGGCCAAATTGTCAGCCCGGCGAATTACAACACGCCTGACCAAATCGTCATCGGCGGTGAAGCGGCGGCCGTGGATAAGGCATGCGAAGCCCTGAAAGCAGCCGGCAGCAAGCGTCTGATTGAGCTCAAAGTCTCAGGTCCTTTCCATACTGCTCTCTTGAAGCCGGCCAGCGAGAAGCTTGCAGTCGAGCTGGAATCCGTGCAGTTCGGAAAGTTCAATATTCCGCTGATTTCCAATACAACTGCGCAAGTCATGCCGGAAGCCGATATTAAGCACTTGCTGACGCGCCAAGTCATGGAGCCCGTGAGATTCTACGAGTCAATCGCGACCATGCAGCAGCTTGGCGTGACACGTTTCATCGAAGTCGGACCAGGCAAAGTGCTCTCAGGTTTTGTCAAGAAAATCGCACCCGATGCAGAAATGGCAAACGTTGAGAATCTAGACACTTTTGAAAATTTGAACAATTAACAGGGAAAAATTATGGAAATCAAAAATAAAAACGTCTTCGTCACAGGCTCTACCCGCGGTATCGGCCTTGCCATCGCCGTGAAATTTGCGGAACTTGGGGCAAATGTCATCATCAACGGTCGCGGCCAAGTCTCAGAAGAAATTCTGGCGGACTTGTCCAAGCTAGGTATCAAAGCAGTGGCGGTTTCCGGCGATATCGGAAGCTCAGAAGATGCCAAGCGAATGATTGCCGAAGCGACAGAGCAGCTGGGCTCAGTGGATGTGCTGGTCAATAATGCCGGTATCACCCGCGATGGCTTATCGCTGAAAATGTCTGAAGCAGATTTCGAAGCCGTGCTGCACACCAACTTGACCGGCGCATTCAACATGACGCAGGCCGTCCTGAAGCCTATGACACGTGCACGTGAAGGCGCAATTATCAACATTTCCAGTGTGGTCGGTTTGATCGGAAATGCAGGTCAGGCGAACTATGCGGCCTCAAAAGCCGGTCTGATTGGCTTGACCAAATCCATCGCCCGCGAAGTGGCAGGGCGCAATGTCCGTGTCAATGTCGTGGCGCCTGGATTTATCGATTCTGACATGACAGCAGGCCTGTCTGACAAAGTAAAAGAGGCGATGCTCGGCCAGATTCCTATGAAACGATTTGGTAAGGTGGACGAAGTCGCTGATGTTGCGGCTTTCCTTGCCCAGCAAGAATACATGACCGGCCAAGTCCTGACAATTGACGGCGGCATGGTGATGTCTTAAGCAGCTGTACTTTCCTAGTTCCAGGCATTAATAAAATAATTGAAAAATTAACAAATCTTTCGAAGAAAGGTATTAAACATGACAAATAGAGTTGTAATCACAGGCTACGGCGTCGTTTCAGCAATCGGCAATTCAGCTGACGAGTTCTGGGAGAGCCTGAAATCAGGCAAAACCGGCATCGGCCCAATCACGAAATTTGACGCTGAAGCCACTGGAATCAGCGTTGCAGCTGAAGTAAAAGATTTTCCTTTCAGCAAATACTTCGAGAAAAAAGAAGCGCGCCGAATGGATCTATTCAGCCAATATGCAGTTTACGCGGCACTTGACGGCCTGGAAATGTCCGGAATTACGCAGGAAAACACTGATTTCGACCGTCTCGGCTGTATCATGGGCTCAGGCATCGGCGGACTCGAGCAGTCACAAATCAATTCACAGAAGCTCCTGCAGGGGCCTCGCAAGGTTTCGCCGCTCTATGTACCGCTAGCCATTGCCAATATGGCCGCCGGAAACATTGCTCTGCGCACAGGCGCACGCGGTGTGTCCCGAGCAGAGGTAACAGCCTGTGCAGCGGGTGCCAATGCAATCGGTTCAGCCTTCCGTGAAATCAAATTCGGCTACGCCGATGCTGTGATTGCCGGCGGTGCTGAGGATGCTATTTGTGAGTTAGGCATCGCTGGCTTCGCCAACTTGACTGCATTGACCAAAGAAACAGATCCGACTAAGGCTTGTATCCCCTTTGACAAAAATCGTTCAGGCTTTGTAATGGGGGCTGGCGCGGGTGTGCTGATACTTGAGAGCCTGGAGCATGCGCAGAAACGCGGTGCAGCCATTCTCGCTGAATTGGTCGGCTACGGCTGCAACAATGACGCTTTCCATATGACAACACCGTCAGCTGGCGGCATTGGTGCACAAAAAGCCATGCGCCTCGCACTTGACGAAGCAGGTGTTTCAGCTGAGCAGATTGACTATATCAATGCGCACGGCACATCCACCCATGCCAACGAAGAATCAGAAGCAGCAGCCATTCATGCAGTCTTTGGGGACAAAGTGCCTGTTTCCTCAACCAAGGCACTGCACGGCCACGCACTTGGCGCTGCCGGCGGTATTGAAGCAGTTGCAACGCTTCAGGCCATTCTCCACCAGTACGTTCCGGTCAATGCAGGCACCACCGAAATTGACGAAGACATGACTATCAACGTTGTACTTGAACACGGCTACGAAGCGCCGGTAGAATATGCCGTCAGCCAGGACTTCGGTTTCGGCGGACACAATGCCGTGCTTATCTTCAAAAAGTGGACAGGAGAATAATTCATGGATATCAACGAAGTAAAAGATTTAATGCGGGAGTTCGATTCCTCCTGCCTGCGTGAATTCAACTGGAGCAATGCGACAGATAAGATTTCATTTTCAAAAAACCAGACACCGCTGCTCACTGCAGGACCTGCCGTTTCAGCCGTTCCGGCTATTCAGTCTGACAAATTTGATGTCCCTGTTAAAACAGAGACAGAAGACGTAGAAGTTGAAGAGAAACCCGTGGAAACCGCAGCAGAAGGCGAATGCGTGAAAAGCCCGCTGGTCGGCGTCATTTACACCAAACCTGCGCCAGACAAAGCCGAATTTATACAAGTTGGCGATACTGTCAAAAAAGGACAGACACTGCTGATTATCGAGGCCATGAAAGTCATGAATGAAATCCCAGCCCCGCAGGACGGCATCGTTACAGAGATTCTTGTAAGCCCGGAAGAAGTCGTAGAGTACGGCCAAGAATTAGTTAGAATCAAATAAGCATTTTGTCGAGGTAAGTAAATGACATCAGTAAATATAGACATCACAAAAATAATGGAGGCTCTGCCTCATCGTTACCCCATGCTTCTCGTAGACCGTGTGACAGACATCTCCGAAGACGGAGACTCAATCACCGCCTACAAAAACGTGACCATTAACGAAGAAATCTTCCAGGGACATTTCCCGCAGAAGCCTATTTTTCCAGGCGTTTTAATCATGGAAGCACTGGCACAGGCTGCCGGCGTCCTGGAACTCTCAAAGCCAGAAAATAAAGGCAAGCTAGTCTTCTACGGCGGCATGGACAAAGTAAAGTACCGCCGTCAAGTCAATCCGGGCGACCAGCTCATGCTCCATGCGACTTTCGTCAAACGCCGCGGCAACGTCGCAGTTGTTGAAGCAGAAGCCACAGTCGACGGCGAAATGGCAGCCAAAGGTGTATTAACCTTTGCGATTGGTGAATAACATGATGCGAGACACGCCCGCTATGAAGCGTAGAAATTTAGGAAATTGGGGTTCTGCCGCAAGGCAGGTTCCCAATTTATCTAATTTCCTAGCTTCAGGCGTGTCGAACTCAAATAAGGAGGCCTATGTTCAATAAAATTCTAATTGCTAATCGCGGCGAAATTGCAGTGCGTATCATCCGTGCGGCGCGCGAACTCGGTGTCCAGACTGTTGCGGTTTTTTCTGAAGCAGACCGTGAAGCCCTGCATGTCCTGCTGGCTGACGAAGCCTTCTGTATCGGCCCGGCGCGCAGCAGCGATTCCTACCTCAACATGAATAACATTCTTGAAGCAGCCGTTGCAACTGGCGCACAAGCGATTCATCCAGGTTTCGGCTTCCTTTCAGAAAACTCAAAATTTGCGAGACTTTGTGAAGAGACCGGCATCAAATTTATCGGCCCATCCGCCGAAGTCATGGACATGATGGGCGACAAAATCAACGCGCGCGCCCAGATGAAAGCCGCCGGCGTGCCGATTACACCCGGCTCAGACGGTGAAATCTTCACCGCAGCTGAAGCCCAGGAAGTCGCAGACAGCGTCGGCTACCCAGTCATGCTCAAAGCCTCAGCAGGCGGCGGAGGCAAAGGCATCCGCAAGGTTGAGAAAGCCGAAGAGCTCGAAGCAGCCTTCAATGCAGCCACCGCAGAAGCACAAGCTGCCTTCGGTAACGGTGCCATGTACATTGAAAAAATGATTTTTCCGGCGCGTCATATTGAAGTCCAGATTCTTGGCGATTCGCAAGGGCATGTCATTCATCTGGGAGAGCGCGATTGCTCACTCCAGCGTAATAACCAGAAAGTCCTCGAAGAATCACCATCAGTGGCCATCGGGCACACGCTCCGCAGCAAGATTACCCATGCTGCCGTCCGGGCAGCAGAACACGTCGGCTACGAGAATGCGGGTACGATTGAGTTCCTGTTTGATGAAGCCAGCGGCAGTTTCTACTTCATGGAAATGAACACGCGTGTGCAGGTCGAGCATCCAGTGACAGAATTTGTCAGCGGTGTGGACATTGTCAAAGAGCAGATACATATCGCTGCCGGCGAGCCATTATCGGTTGCACAAGAAGATGTTCACTTCCAAGGACATGCGATTGAATGCCGTATTAACGCGGAAAATCCCAAGCTAAACTTTGCCCCGCAGCCGGGGACGGTGAAGAATCTCTTTCTTCCTGCTGGAGGCGTGGGCTTACGCGTGGATTCCGCGATGTACGAGGGCTATACTATACCGCCTTATTACGACAGCATGATTGCCAAGGTGATTGTCCATGCGCCGACGCGTTTTGAGGCGCTGATGAAAATGCAGCGCGCCCTCTTGGAGTTTGATGTTGACGGCGTCACGACGAATGCGGATTTCCAGCTGGATTTGATTTCGAATCCTTACGTGGTGGCAGGTGACTATGATACCAGCTTTTTGGGCGATACATTCCTGCCGGAATACCTGAAAGAAAGCTGAAACGAGTAGATATAATTGAAATGAAGGTTTGGTGATAAAATATGGCCTTATTTGAGCGAAAATCAAAATATATCCGAATTAATCCGAACCGTTCGGTCTTGCCGACTGGCAAGAAGCCTGAGGTTCCGGAGGAACTTTTTGCGCGCTGTCCAGCCTGCAAGAACACGATTTACTGCAAAGATTTAGGCGAGATGAAAGTCTGCCCGAAATGCGGCTATAATTTCCGGATTTCTGCGGAGGAAAGGCTGGCGCTGATTGCGGACGAAAACTCTTTCGAGGAGCTGTTCACAGGGCTTGAAACGTCAGACCCGCTGGATTTCCCCGGCTACCGTGAAAAAATCGCGAAAACACAAGCGAAGACTGGGCTTGATGAAGCAGTTCTGACAGGAAAAGCGACAATTTCCGGGCAGAAAGTTGCCCTCGGAATAATGGACTCGAACTTTATCATGGCTTCAATGGGCACGGTCGTAGGTGAGAAGATTACACGTCTTTTTGAGATGGCCAGAGCAGAAAAACTGCCAGTGATTCTATTTACAGCTTCCGGCGGTGCTCGGATGCAGGAAGGCATTTTATCGCTCATGCAGATGGCGAAGGTTTCAGCAGCCGTCAAGCAGCACTCCAATGCTGGCCTATTGTACCTGACGGTCCTGACGGACCCCACGACGGGCGGCGTGACAGCGTCATTTGCCATGGAGGGCGACATTATTCTGGCGGAACCGCAGGCGCTGATTGGTTTTGCGGGTCGGCGCGTGATTGAAGAGACGGTGCGTCAGACTTTGCCGGATAATTTTCAGAAGGCTGAGTTTTTGCTGGCGCATGGCTTTGTAGACGCAATTGTCAAGCGCGAGGAGCTTCGTGATAAGATTGCTCTGATTTTGGAGCTTCACACAGGGAAACCGAGCGCTTGCGCGAATGTTATTCCAAAGGAGGGCGAGAATGTCTGAAATTGCAGAAATCATTAGTAAAGCGCGCGCAGCAGATAGAATTTCAATGCGTGAAATCGCCGCAGAAATTTTTGACAACTTCATCGAACTGCACGGCGACCGCCAATTCACAGACGATGAATCTGTAGTCGGCGGCATTGCCAGCTTTGACGGCCAGCCAGTCACGATTATCGGCATCCAGAAAGGACATAATCTGGAAGAAAATCTGGCCACGAACTTTGGTCAGCCCAGTCCCAACGGCTACCGCAAAGCGCTGCGCCTGATGAAGCAGGCCGAGAAATTCAACCGGCCGATTATCACATTTGTCAATACAGCCGGCGCCTATCCCGGCATTGAAGCTGAGGAACGCGGTCAGGGCGAGGCGATTGCCCGCAATCTTTATGAAATGTCGGACATGACGGTGCCGATTGTCACTGTCATCACAGGTGAAGGCGGCTCTGGCGGTGCACTGGCACTGGCTGTCGCTAACTCTGTCCTGGTACTTGAAAATGCCGTGTATTCTGTGCTTTCGCCTGAGGGCTTTGCGACGATTCTCTGGAAAGACGGCAGCCGCCGTGACGAGGCCGCAGAGCTGATGAAAATGACTTCAGACAAGCTGCTGGAGATGAAAGTCGTAGACGGCGTCATCAAAGAAGATAATCTGCTGGAAAACATGACCGCAGCCATTCGTCAAGAACTTGAGAAACTGAAAAAACTGACTCAGCAGGAGCTACAAGAACAGCGTTATCAGCGCTTCCGGAAATTTTGAGCTGAAAACCCGAACTATTAGAAAAAATATTTTGGAAAAGAACAAAAGTCTGTGCATTGCCCAGATTTTTTTGATAATATAAATAAAGTGTGTGTGAACTGTTCACATGCCCGCATTTTATCTCAAACTTAATTTACAATTATGGCTGAGCGCCTGCGCGAACGCTATTTAACCTAAACAAAGGAGTTTCAATGAAAAACGATGTCATCTTAGACGTATATGACCGCCCGGATGCAAAACTCTGGTTCGGCCTATCTTTCCAGCATCTCTTTGCAATGTTCGGCTCTACGGTACTCGTACCTATTCTCGTAGGAATCAACCCCGCAATCGCACTTTTATCTTCAGGACTTGGGACTTTAGCTCATATGTCGGTGACCCGTTTTAAGGTTCCAGCCTATATGGGCTCTTCTTTTGCCTACATCGCCGCCATGCAGCTGCTGATGAAGCAGGGCGGCATGCCGGCTATTGCGCAGGGGGCCATGACCGGCGGTCTGGTTTACCTGGTTGTCGCCGTGATTGTTCACTTTGCCGGCCGTGACTGGATTGATAAAATCCTGCCGCCCATCGTCGTAGGACCAATCGTCATGGTCATCGGCCTTTCCCTCGCCCCAACCGCCATCAATGACTCCATGTTCGTCGGGGCAACTCCAGCCGGCAAATACAGCTTGGCCTTCCTCTGCGTGTCGCTGATTACAGTCCTTGCCATCATCATCTACAGCATCTACGGAAAAGGCTTCCTGAGCGTCGTTCCGATACTTTTGGGAATAGTGACCGGCTATATAGCAGCCATCGTTATTGGCAAAATCACAGGTATGACCATCGTTGACTTTGCCAATGTGGGCAAGGCGAACTGGTTCGAACTGCCCCCGGCCGAAATCATATTCGTCAGCTACAAATGGGCCTTTTACCCATCGGCCATCCTGACCATGGCACCTATCGCTTTCGTCACAATGACCGAGCACTTCGGACACGTCATGGTTCTGAATTCGCTGACCAACCGCGACTACTTCAAAGACCCTGGACTTGACCACACACTGGCCGGAGACGGCGTTGCACAAATTGTTGCAGGCGTCCTCGGTGCACCGCCAGTGACCTCTTACGGCGAAAATATCGGGGTTATGGCTATTACAAAAATCCATTCTATCTACGTGATTGCAGGCGCAGCCGTTCTGGCAGTCATCGTCAGCTTCATCGGGAAGATTTCAGCCTTGCTCCAGTCCATCCCCGCACCCGTTATCGGAGGCGCCTCTATTGCCCTCTTTGGCGTCATTGCAGCGAGCGGCTTAAAGATTATCGTTGAGAATAAAATTAACTTCGACATCAAGCGCAACCTGCTGATTAGCTCCGTTGTCCTGGTCATCGGCATCGGCGGTATGGTACTTAATATTACCTACGGGACGCACAATCTTCAGGTCTCATCCGTTGCCATTGCCACGCTCTTCGGGATTGTGCTTAATTTGATTCTACCGAAAGAAGATTGAGGAAATGTTCACTTAAAACTAGCGATTTCGTTAGTTTTTTGATTGAGCGGAAATATCAGAAACCTGTATTTTCTTGAGAATTGTGTTAGAATAGTACTTGTATGTTATGTGTCAGTTTTGGGCAAATTTTGCATAATATACCTAATTTTAAGTTTAGAAGGATTGTATATGGAATCGAATAATGTGATGAACATTGTTCTACTCGTCCTTGTAATCGTATTAGCAGTAGCTTTTGTAGCATTATTATTTCGGAGTCGCAGCAAGCAGCTGGAGAATCAGCAGGCCGCCGAAGACGCAGAAAATAAAGCAAATGAACTCTTAGCAAACGCAAAACGTGAAGCAGCAAACATTCAACGCGATGCCGCTTTGACGCTTAAGGAATCAGAGCGTAAGCAAAGAGATGAGATTCAGACAGAATTTAAGGAAGAACGCAAAGAGCTTAAAGATACAGAAAGACGTCTTGCGCAGCGCGAAGAGCAGCTGGACCGCAAGGATGATTTGTTGACGCGTAAAGAGCAAAGCCTTGATTCTAAAGAATCAAACATACAAAAGAAAACGGATGCGATTAATCAGCGCGAAGTAGAACTAAGCACGATTGAAGATAAGAAACACGCAGAACTTGAGCGTGTCGCACAAATGTCAGTAAAAGACGCGCAGAAAATTATACTGACTGAGACGCGCGACGGATTAACGCATGAAATGGCAGCGATGATTCGCCAGTCTGAAGAAAAAGCCAACCGCGAGGCGGATACAAAGGCCAAAAACATTATTTCACTGGCTGTTCAGCGCTTGTCCAGCGATTCAATCGCCGAGCAGACTGTGACAGTGGTGAATCTGCCTGACGAGAGCATGAAGGGACGTATTATCGGCCGTGAAGGACGTAATATTCGCACCTTTGAAGGACTGACAGGCGTGGATGTCATCATTGATGATACGCCGGAAGCCGTTGTTTTATCAGGATTTGACCCGATTCGCCGGGAAATTGCCCGCATGACGCTGGAGCAATTGGTTAAAGACGGCCGTATTCACCCCGCTCGCATTGAAGAGCTGGTGGCGAAAAACCGCAAGGAAATTGACCGCAAGATACGTGAATATGGTGAAGCCGCTGCCTTTGAGGTTGGTGCGCACACATTGCACCCCGACCTGATGAAAATCATGGGACGTTTGCATTTCCGTACCTCTTACGGGCAGAATGTCCTTGACCACTCCGTCGAGGTTGCCAATCTGGCAGGGCTTTTGGCGGGTGAAATCGGCGAAAATGTGACTTTAGCCAAACGTGCAGGCTTCCTGCATGATATCGGTAAAGCCCTTGACCACGAAGTCGAAGGCTCACACGTTGAAATTGGAACTGAGCTTGCACGCAAGTACAAAGAGAATCCAGTCGTCATCAATGCCATTGCCAGCCACCACAATGATACCGAGCCGAATTCGGTTATTGCTGTATTGGTTGCTGCCGCCGACGCTTTGTCAGCCGCGCGTCCAGGTGCACGCCGCGAGTCTGTCGAGAATTATATCAAGCGTCTTCAGGACCTTGAAGCTATTTCCAACAGCTTCACAGGTGTCAAGACAGCCTATGCGCTGCAGGCTGGCCGCGAGGTCCGTGTCATGGTTCAGCCGGAAAAGATTTCTGACGACCAGATTGTTGTTCTGGCGCACGACATCAAGAATCGCATTGAGAGCGACATGGATTATCCGGGGAACATCAAGATTACCGTTATCCGCGAAATGCGCGCCTCTGACACTGCAAAATAAGATGTGAAACACGCCCGTTAAGATGCGTAGAAATTTACCCCTAAAGGGGAAAGCTCCTCTAACCCGCTAAAGCGCTAAGAGCCTGCTTATCTAATTTCCTAGCTTCTGGCGTGATGAACTCAGTTATAGTACCTAGAAAAGTTGTCGAAAAACTCGGCAGCTTTTTAAATAAAAATATGCGAAATGCCAGAAAGTTAACATTTTCATTACAAACGCTTGATTTTCAGAAAAAGCTCTGCTATACTAGAAAAAGGTTTAAAGCGGCGGGAATTTGGTCACAAGCCGAGCTCTTCAGCGAATGCTATTACAAAACCGAACGCTTGCGCGAACGTTGTTACAAAACCGAGCGCTTGCGTGAACGTTATTCAAGGAGAAAAAATGCCAGAACGTGGATTATTAATTGTTTTTTCGGGCCCGTCAGGTGTGGGAAAAGGCACGGTAAGAAAAGCCGTCTTTGACCATCCGGACTGCCAAATCAAGTATTCTGTCTCCATGACAACGCGTCCGCAGCGGCCGGGTGAAGTGGACGGAAAGGATTACTATTTCCGGAGCCGGGAATACTTTGAGGAAATGGTTCGCCAAGGTGAGATGCTGGAATATGCCGAATACGTCGGGAACTATTACGGCACACCCTTAACGGCCGTTAATAAGCTGCTGGATGAAGGCTATGATGTCATGCTGGAAATCGAAGTTCAGGGAGCCTTGCAGGTCAAGGAAAAAGTACCTGACGGCGTCTTTATCTTCCTGACACCGCCGGATTTGCACGAATTGCGCCAGCGCCTGCAGGAACGCGGAACTGACGATAAGAAAGCCATCGAAGGCCGCATGATTAAGGCGAGAGAAGAAATTCACATGATGTCGGCCTATGACTATGTCGTCGTCAACGATGTGGTAGACTTGGCGGCTGAGCGCGTAAAGAAAATCATTGAAACTGAGCATTATCGCGTGGAACGTGTCATCGGCAAATATGAAGCTATGCTGGACGACCTGAAAGTCGATTCCGCAAAAGAAAGAGGTAAGTAATTATGATGTTAAGACCGTCAATCGACAGCCTGTTGGAAAAAGTCGATTCTAAATACTCATTGGTAGTTTTGGAAGCAAAGCGTGCACATGAACTCCGCGGGGGGGATGCACCAACGATGCAATTTAAGTCGGTTAAGCCGACTTTGCAGGCCCTGGAAGAAATTGCTGACGGCAGAGTCACAATTCACCCGGACCCTGAAGCAAAACGCGACACTCTGGCTCAAAGAGATGAAGTCCTGCACCTATACAAACTCGAGGAAGAGCATCGCATCAAAGAACTCATTGCCCAAGAAGAGCGTGAAGAAGAATCAAAGTCAAAGACAGCTAAAGGCGAGGCAAAATAAACGTCTTTACATTTTAAGCGGCCGAGCCGCTTTTTTGATAAAATAGAACCATGAAAAAAATTGCCCAAGTCATTGTGGACGTGCCTCTATTGCAGACAGACAGGCCCTATTCATACTTAGTTCCCGCAGAATTGTCGGAGCTGGTTTTGGCTGGAGAGCGGGTGCATGTGCCATTCGGCAATGGCGGGCGATTAGTTCAAGGCATCGTGACCAGTATAAGCCCAGAAAACGAAGCTGAGCAGCTAGCAGGTGATACCAGACTGAAAGAAATTGCCGAATTATTAGATGTAGAGCCCGTCTTATCCGAAGAACTGCTGGCCCTGGCAGATGACATGCGCCATAAAGTCTTCAGCTATAAAATCTCAATTCTCAAGGCCATGCTGCCCAACCTCCTGAACTCTAAGTACGACAAGATTTTGACGCGGCTTGAAGACGACAGCAGCGAGCGCTGGTCAAACCTGTCCGAAGAACAGCAGCTGGCGGCCATGAAAGATTTTCGCGCGGGCAAGCTTGACATTCGCTACATTGCGGAGTCGAAAGAAAACAAGAAAACCGAGAAGTACATTATTCCAGACTGGACAGCGCTTGAGGCCTATGAGCCAAGCAAAACGGCCAAAAAACGCATCGAATTCAAGGAAATCCTGCTGGAAACAGACCGCAAGCTGCCGATGGCGGACGCAGTGAAAATGGCCTCTCGGCCAATTGTCAACTTTTTTGCAGAAAATGGACTGATTCAGATTGAAGAAGTCGAAGTCTCGCGCATGGCTGAAGCCTTTGCAGATGTCGAAGCCGATGCGGCGAAGCCTCTGAATGACGAGCAGCAGCGCGCTTTTGACCAGATTATGCAAGACGGCGCAGACAAGCCATTCCTGCTGGAAGGTGTAACCGGCTCAGGCAAGACCGAGATTTATCTGCAGGTCATCGCGGAGACGATTGCCGCTGGGAAAACTGCTGTTATGCTGGTGCCGGAGATTTCGCTGACCTCACAGATTGCCAGGCGTTTCATTGCGCGTTTCGGCAATGAAGTTGCCCTGCTGCATTCGCGTTTGTCAGACGGCGAGCGTTATGATGAATGGCGGCGGATTAAGGCTGGCGGCGCAAAGATTGTGGTCGGTACGCGTTCTGCAATTTTTGCGCCTCTGGACAATATCGGCGTGATTATCATTGACGAGGAACATGATTCATCCTACAAGCAGGAGTCGAGTCCGCGTTATCATGCACGTGACGTGGCACTTTGGCGGGCAAAATTTCATGAGGCTCGTCTGATTTTCGGCTCTGCCACTCCTGCGCTGGAAACGCGGGCACGGGCTGAGCGAGGCCTTTATACGCTGCTTCGGCTGACACACCGGGCGAATCCTGAGGCGCAGCTGCCCAGCGTAGAAATCATTGATATGCGTCATCATCTAAGTGATAAATCGGCTAATTTTTCGGATTATCTGCTGGAAAAAATTGCAGAAAAGCTGCAGAAACGTGAGCAGATTGTCCTCCTGCTGAATCGGCGCGGTTACAGCTCTTTTGTCATGTGTCGGGACTGCGGTTTTGTGGTAAAATGTCCGAACTGTGATGTCGGCTTGACACTGCATATGGACACCAGAACGCTGAATTGTCATTACTGCGGCCATCGTGAGGCCATTCCGCAGGTCTGTCCGAACTGTCAGTCGCGTAATATCCGCTACTACGGCTCTGGTACTCAGAAGGTCGAGGAGGAGCTCATACAGCTTCTGCCGGCGGCTTCAATCATCCGGATGGACGTTGATACCACCTCGCGCAAAGGTGCGCATGACAGGCTATTGGACAGCTTTGGCCGCGGTGAAGCAGATATTCTGCTGGGCACGCAGATGATTGCCAAAGGGCTGGATTTTCCGAACGTAACGCTGGTTGGCGTCATCAATGGCGACACAGGCCTGAACCTGCCGGATTTCCGGGCGAGCGAGCGGACTTTCCAGCTGCTGACACAGGTGGCAGGCCGCTCCGGACGGGCGGAAAAACACGGCGAAGTGCTGATTCAGACCTTCAACCCGGACCATTATGCGATTCAATTGGCGGCAAAAATGAACTACGAAGCTTTCTATGCCACAGAAATGAATTTCCGCCGAAAACTGGCCTATCCGCCGTATTTTTATACCGTTCAGCTAGTCATTTCTCATCGGGATGAAGACACAGTGGTCAAAAAATCCTACGAAATCATGTCGCTGCTCCGCGCCAATCTGACGAACAAATCCCGCCTGCTCGGACCGATTCCGCGACCCGTGGCGCGTACGCACCAGCTTTACCACTATCAAATCCTAGTGAAATACCGCTTTGAAGATAGACTAGAGTCAGCGCTGAATGAAGTGCTGGAATTAACGCAATTACCAGAAAATAAAGACCTTCGTGTAATTATAGACTCGGAACCGATGTCATTCGTTTAAAAAAGGAAATAAATGAAAACAAAAATAATTTTTATGGGGACCATTGACTTCTCAGCTACCGTTCTGGCAGGCTTGCTCTCAGACGCGCGCTATGAAGTCATCGCCGTCACCACACAACCCGACCGGAAAGTCGGCCGCAAGCAAGTTCTAACCCCGACAGCGGTCAAAGAACTGGCGCTGCAGCACGATATCCCGGTTTATCAGCCGGCGAAACTGTCGGGTTCAGATGAGCTAGCCCAACTGATGAATCTCGACGCCGACGGCATCATAACAGCTGCCTTCGGCCAATTCCTGCCGACAAAACTGCTGAACGCGGTGAAATTCGCGGTCAACGTCCATGGCTCGCTACTCCCCTGGGGACGCGGCGGCGCACCCATTCAGCGGGCAATCATGGCCGGGCACAAAGAAATCGGCGTCACCATCATTGAAATGGTCAAGGAAATGGACGCCGGGAAAATGCTGGCGCAGCGGAGCATTCCCTGCCTGCCGGAAGACAATGCGGGGACAATGTTCGATAAACTCGCAGACCTTGGCCGCGACTTGCTGCTTGAATGCCTGCCGGATTACTTGTCAGGCGATTTAGTGCCAACAGCGCAGGACCAGACAAAAGTTGTCATCACGCCGAATATTGCACCAGAAGAAGAAATGATTGACTGGACGCGCTCAGCAACCCAGATTTGGAATCAAATCCGAGGACTGGCACCCCTTCCAGGAGCCTATACACTACTGAACGGCGCACGCTTCAAAATCTATCAGGCAGGTCTTGTCGAACCTGAAACAAGGGGCTCAGCAGCAGGCGAAGTCGTACTGAGAGACAAAAAACACTTGCAGATTGCAGCAGGCGAAGGCGCGCTGGAAATATTCGAAGTTCAGCCCTTCGGCAAAGGAAAAATGCCCGTCAGCGACTTCCTAAACGGCGTCGGCCGCGAACTCAAAGCAGGAGACCAATTTGGACAATAAACCAGAAAATCCGCATTTACTCTACAATCCGCGCCGCGTGGCACTTGAAGTGCTGAACGAAGTTTTCGGACAGTCTGCCTACGCAAACATCGCGCTGGATAATGCACTTTCAAACTCAAGCCTGGCAGAAATCGACCGCAGCTTCGTGACCGCCTTGACCTACGGCACCATTTCAAAGAAAATGCTGCTGGACTGGTATCTGCAGCCCTTTTTGAAAGGCAAAACCAAGCCCTGGCTGCATATGCTCCTCTTAATGACCGTTTATCAAATTCTCTTTATGGACAAAGTGCCCACCTCAGCAGCTGTAGACGAGTCCGTAAAACTGGCAAAAGCCCAAGGCGGACAGCAGACCGCCAACTTTGTCAATGCCGTTCTGCGGAATTTTTCACGGGCTGATTTGCCGGGAAAAACACCGAATTTCAGCATCAAATATTCAATTCCCGACTTTTTAGTGCAGAAATTCATTGGACAATTCGGCAAGGAACGTGCAGTTGCAATCTTTGAATCACTCGACGAACCAAGCAATGTCAGCCTCAGACTGATTGACCCAAAAGCTGCAGACAGCGTCGCACTGCAGGACACACGCCCATCCGAGATTTCACCCGTTGGCCGAGTGGCCGAGCACGGCAACTTTGCCGCAACAAAAGAATTTAAAGAAGGCAAAATCACGATTCAGGACGAAACAAGCCAGCTCGCGGCGCTTGCGCTCAATGCAGGGCCAGACGACCAAGTGCTCGATGCCTGTGCCGCACCCGGCGGAAAGACCTGCCAGATAGCTGCGGATTTGACAGGGGCAGGAATCGTGACAGCCTGTGACTTGTATTCCCATAAACTCCGGCTGATTGGAGCAAATGCCAAACGTCTGCACGTAGCAGACAAAGTCAGAACAATCAAGTTTGACGCCGCAAAAATAGATAAAAAATTTCCCGCAGAAACTTTTGACAAAATTCTGGTCGATGCGCCCTGCTCTGGCCTCGGCCTCATGCGCCGCAAACCGGATATCAAATACCGCAAAGAAGCCGCTGATTTCGCAAATCTGCAAAAAATTCAGCTGGACATCTTATCATCGTGTGCAAAAACCCTTAAGAAAAATGGTATAATGGTCTACAGTACCTGCACGCTGGCTGATGAAGAGAACTTTGACGCGGTCAAACGCTTCCTGGACAGTCATCCAGACTTTGAGCAGATTAATCTTGTACATGAAAAGCCGGAAATAATACGTGACGGTTGTATTTTTATAACACCGGAACAATTTCATACAGACGGATTTTTTATCGCAAAATTCAGGAAAATTTCCTAATTCGAGGTTTTAAATAATGGAATATCAAATTCTTTCAGATATTGGTGCCAAGCGCAAGTCAAATCAAGATTACGCGGGCACTTTTATGAACCAGAAAGGCAGCCAGCTCTTTCTCCTTGCCGACGGCATGGGCGGTCACCGCTCGGGCGACGTGGCCTCAAAACTCGCTGTAGACGACATCGGCTCGCTCTGGGAGCAGACGGCTTTTGACGGTGACGTCGACATTGAAACCATCGAAGCTTGGATGCGCCGGCAAGTTCTAGTCGAAAATGAAAACATCGCAAGTCTAGGAAAACTGGACGATTACAAAGGCATGGGAACCACACTTGAAATGCTCTTCTTAGGCAAAGGCCACGTGATTCTCGGCCACATCGGCGATTCAAAAAGCTTTCTGATTCGCAACCGCCAGCTTGTGCCTTTGACGCGGGACCATTCGCTGGTTCAAGAGCTGGTTGAAGCCGGTCAAATCACGCCGGAAGAGGCTCTGACCCATCCGCAGAAAAATATCATTACCCGTAGTCTCGGCCAGAACAAGGAGGCCGTGCCTGATACAGAAAGCTTTACTTACGCCACAGGCGACATCATTTTGATTAATTCAGACGGTCTGACCAACATGGTTTCAAACGATGAAATTCTGAATATTCTGAATTCTGGTATGCTCCTGAGCGAAAAAGCAGACGCACTGATTACGCAGGCCAATGCCAACGGCGGTTTGGACAACATCACCGTCATTCTCATCAAGTTCGACGGAGGTGATCTGTTATGATACAGATTGGCCGACTCTTTGCTGACCGTTATCAAATTATCCGGGAAATAGGCCGTGGCGGCATGGCCAATGTGTACCTTGCGACAGACAACTTTCTGGACAACCGGCAAGTCGCAGTAAAAGTACTGCGTCCAAACTTCGAAAATGACCAGTTAGCCATCGCACGCTTTCAGCGGGAAGCATACGCCATGGCAGAACTGGCTCACCCCAACATCGTGGGCATCATGGATGTCGGAGATTACGAAAATCAGCAGTACATCGTCATGGAATACGTCGAAGGCATCACGCTGAAGCAGTATATCAAGCAGAATGCGCCGTTGAGCAACACCGACGCTGTGGCCAAGGCTTCCGGAATTCTGTCCGCCATGGCCGTTGCCCATAACCGGGGCATCATTCACCGCGACATCAAACCGCAGAATGTCCTTGTAGCCATGGACGGCAGCGTCAAAGTGACCGATTTCGGCATTGCCAAAGCCCTCGGAGAAACTTCTTTAACGCAGACCAACTCTATGTTCGGCTCTGTGCATTACCTCTCGCCTGAACAGGCCCGCGGCGCCAATGCGACTGTCCAGTCAGATATTTACGCCATCGGCATCATTTTGTACGAAATGCTGGTCGGCCGTGTCCCTTATGACGGGGACTCAGCCGTTTCGATTGCACTGAAACATTTCCAGGAAGCACTGCCGTCAATCATCAACCAGAACCCGCAAGTCCCGCAGGCCCTGGAAAATGTCGTCATTCGGGCAACCGCTAAAAACATCAAATACCGTTACGTTTCCTCAATGGAAATGATGTCCGACCTGGACACCTCACTGTCACTCGACCGGCGCGGCGAGCGCAAACTCGTTTTGCCGAAAGACGACATCGGCTCCGTTGCCAAAGCACCCGTCATGATTAGTGACACACAGGAACTGATTCGCCAAGTCACCAATCAGCCGACAGGCGCACCGAGCAAGGCGCCGACACCGAATCAGAAGAAGAAATCTGTTCCAGTCGTCACAGCCTCTCAAATTCCGCAGAAGCAGCGGCATGTCGGACGAATCATCATGGTTTTCATGGTACTCCTGGCCCTAGCCGGCGGCAGCGCGATAACCTGGTTCTTTCTGAACTCTGGAGGTTCAGCGCTTGAACCAAAGAACTCTTCCAGTTCTGTGTCAAGCACTTCGTCCTCCTCGAAAACAAAAATGGTGATAATGCCGACATACAAAGAAGAAGGCGGATATTATACAACAACCCTATCGCAAGTAGAAAGTGACCTAAAGAAATTAGGAGTTACCCATATTGAAACCACGATTTTGCCCGATACTCCGACACCAGAAAATTATTCAGAGCCAATAGTTGTCAAATTCAACCCAATAGAAGGTAAGTCTTTTGACCCGAACCAGCTTGTTACCTTGACTATCACAAATAGTAATATTACAACAAGTTCTTCCAGCACCAGTTCTACATCGCAAAGCAGTTCCAGTACGGCATCATCTTCTGCCAGTGAAGCAACCTTACCAAGCTCATCATCTTCAACCACAACCGAGCAAAATACAAATCATTAATCATTAACTCTTGTCAAATACAACAAACTATGCTAGAATAGCAAAGTAGTTTTCTACAACCTAATCTTGGTTCAGCGCTGCCAACGTTTTACTCAGATTAGGCAAAAATCATCATGAATATGCATAATTGCTATTCAAAAGGAGAAACTAAAATGGCAATCTCAAAAGAGAAGAAAAACGAAATCATCGCAGAATATGCGCGTAAAGAGGGCGACACTGGCTCACCAGAGGTACAGATTGCTGTCCTTACTTGGGAAATCAACCACCTTAACGACCATATCAAGTCACACAAAAAAGATCACGCAACATACCGCGGCCTGATGAAGAAAATCGGCCACCGTCGTAACCTTTTGGCTTATCTGCGCGGCAAAGATATCAACCGCTACCGTGAGCTCATCGCAAAGCTTGGTCTTCGTCGTTAATTTAATAAAGAAATCCGTCGTTTTGACGGATTTTTTTGCAGGAAAAAATGCAGAGTGATAACACATCAAAGGCCATCTTGTCAAATTTTGTTGTGTCACCTGATTGGTGGTGTAAATATGAAATTCATCATTTTTTGGGTTTTTTATTATCAATTATCAAATCTAATATTCTCATTAAAGGACACAGTGTCCATTTGTGAAAACAAGAATTCAGCGAACTTTATTTTGAAGAAAAATCGATACTCAAGAAAATTGAAAAGGAGAAAATTACAAATTTACTTTGTATAATAGCTCTTTCCGAATTATCGTTTCAGAAAAATTATTTACTTTCCGAAATGTAAATACAGAATCGAAAAAAATGTATTTGTACATTAATTACAGATGTGTTTATTAGAAAAATTACAATTTCCTCTTGAAAAGCAGAATAATTTTGTTATAATAAGGGTAAGAATCTGGACATGGCCGATATTTTTAAAAAGGCTATGTCATTTGGACCGAGGTGAACATTAAAAATGGTAGAACTGTATCTTTCTCCAAGCTGCACCAGTTGCCGCAAGGCACGCTCTTGGCTCAATGACCACAAAATCGACTATAACGAACACAATATATTTACTCAAACTTTGTCGCCCGAAGCACTACGCAATATTTTGTCAAAAACAGAAAATGGCACGGACGACATTATTTCAATGCGCTCTAAAATTTTCCAAAAATTGAATATAGACGTGGATTCGCTGTCTATTGATGAGTTAATCGCTTTAATTGAGAAAAATCCGTCTTTGCTGCGCCGGCCGATTATTTTGGACGATAAGCGTCTTCAAATAGGCTTCAACGAGGATGATATCCGCGTTTTCCTGCCTCGTGATTATCGGCGGGTTGAGATGAAAACTTCAAAAGACGCAAAAGATTCAAACGAGGCAAAGGAAGCTATCAATGAGTGAGAATTATCAATATCCGCTGGACCTGTCCTGGTCAGCAGAAGAAATGGCGACTGTAATCGCCTTTTTTAATCAGGTCGAAAACTTTTACGAAAGCAGGGCAAATCCTGAAAAATTCGCCGCTGCCTATCGAGAATTCAAAAAAGTGGTACCGTCCAAAGGACAGGAAAAACAGCTAGAGCGTGAATTTGAGCAGGTTTCCGGCTATTCTTCCTATGCTGCAATTCGACGTCTTGTCAAAATTGACAAAAAAGTGTAAAATCATACTAATTCACAAGTACTCAAAAATGAATTAGGGAAATTACACATACATGGAAGATAAAATGATTGTCAGAGGCGGGAACACGCGTTTGACAGGTACCGTCGAGATTGAGGGTGCCAAAAACGCCGTTCTGCCGCTTTTGGCTGCTACTGTCCTCCCTTCAGAGGGAAAAACTGTTCTGACTAATGTGCCGATTCTGTCGGACGTTGAGACGATGAGCGGTTTGGTCAATAATCTGGATATTGAGCTTGATTTTGACCGGGAAAATAAGACGATTACGACCTTGGCTTCAGAAAACGTGAAATCCAAGGCGCCCTATGAGTTTGTCACTAAAATGCGTGCCTCGATTGTTGTGATGGGGCCGATTTTGGCGCGCAATCATCGTGCGCTGGTGGCGCTGCCCGGCGGCTGCTCAATTGGCTCACGACCGATTGATTTGCACCTGCGCGGTCTGGCACAGATGGGCGTGACCATTACGCAGAAAAACGGCTATATTGACGCGATGACTAACCATTTGGTCGGCGCGGATATTTATCTGGACTTTCCGTCAGTTGGCGCGACGCAGAATCTGATGATGGCGGCGACGCTGGCGGATGGCCTGACGACGATTTCCAATGCGGCGCGAGAGCCTGAAATCGTAGATTTGGCCAATTTACTGAATAAAATGGGCGCGCGTGTGCGTGGTGCCGGTACAGATACGATTCGTATTCAAGGTGTTGAGAAAATGCACGGGGCAGAGCATTCTGTGGTGCAGGACCGGATTGAGGCGGGAACGTTCATGGTGGCAGCTGCCATCACTCAAGGTAACGTGGTCATTGCGGATGCTGTGTCCGAGCATAATCGGCCGCTGATTTCCAAGTTGACTGAGATGGGCGTGAAGTTCATTGAGGAAGATGAGGGCCTGCGCGTGATTGGCCCAGAGCGTTTGAAAGCAACGACGGTCAAAACCATGCCGCATCCCGGCTTTCCGACGGACATGCAGGCTCAGATGACGGTTGCCCAGGCGGTGGCTGACGGTGAGTCGGACATGTATGAGACAGTCTTTGAAAATCGTTTCCAGCATTTGGTTGAAATGGCGCGTATGGGCTTGGATACTGAGATTCTGGGGAATCGCGCGATTATTCAGGGGACTGACCACTTGCAGGGGGCTGAGGTCAAATCTACGGATTTACGTGCTGCCGCAGCACTGATTCTGGCAGGGCTCGTCGCTGATGGTGAGACGACAGTGACTAAGCTGCATCATCTTGACCGCGGCTACTGGCATTTCCACCAGAAACTTACAGCGCTGGGGGCAGATATTGAGCGTGTCCCAATGACAGAGACGATTAAAGTCGCTGGCAAAGCTTGACCGGAAAAAAAGTCGAAAAGTCCAAATAGGGCTTTTTTCCTTGAAAAATTAGCAAATTTATGATATTCTGTTCTAGTATGAAATTTTGCTGAATCGCGTGCTAATGTGCGTTTCGGCTCTAATGATAAAAATATAGCTTTTCAGTGAATGATGGAGAGCGACGGAGGAAACAATGACAGCAACATTTGAAAAAACAGGCGCAACTGAAGGAACGTTGACATTTTCAATCGACCAAGACCTGCAGAAGAAAGGGCTTGATGCCGCTTTTAACAAACAAAAGGGCAAAATTACAGTTCCTGGATTCCGCAAGGGCAAGATTACGCGCCAGATGTTTAATCGGATGTTTGGTGAAGAGGCACTCTATGAAGAGGCAGTTAACATCGTGCTTGAAGAGGCTTTCCTTGCTGCTCTGGCTGAGGTAAAGGTTGAGTCGGTTGACCAGCCGAAAATTGAAATCAAATCAATGGAAAAAGGCAAGGACTGGGAGCTGTCGGCTGTCGTTACGACCAAGCCTGAAGTGAAGCTCGGCAAGTACAAAGACCTGTCACTCAAAGTGAGCGTTGACAAAGAAGTCAGTGATGCGGACATTCAAGCACGTCTCGAAGCGGCTCAGAACCGTATGGCTGAGCTGGTTGTCAAGGACGATGCAGCAGCAGTCGGCGATACAGTTGTCATTGACTTTACGGGCTCTGTTGACGGGGTTGAATTTGAGGGCGGCAAGGCCAATAATCATAGCTTGGAACTTGGCTCAGGTCAGTTTATCCCAGGTTTTGAAGATCAACTCGTCGGTCACAAATCCGGTGATGAAGTCGAAGTGAAAGTGACTTTCCCTGAGGATTATCAGGCAGCAGACCTTGCTGGTAAAGAAGCTGTTTTCGAGACAACCATTCATGAAGTGAAGACAAAAGAAATTCCTGAGCTTGATGACGAGTTGGCGAAAGATATTGATGACACAGTTGAAACTGTTGAAGAGCTGAAAGCGAAGTACGCAGAAGAGCTCAAGACTTCGAAAGAAGATGAATACCGTGATGCCGTTGAAGAAGCAGCTATTGAAGCAGCAGTTGAAAATGCTGAAATTGACGAAATCCCAGGCTCAATGATTCATGAAGAAGTTCACCGCTCAATGAACGAGTTCCTCGGCGGTATGCAGCAGCAGGGTATCTCGCCGGATATGTACTACCAGCTGACAGGCACAACTGAAGACCAGCTGCATGCGCAGTATGAAAAAGATGCTGACAAGCGCGTGCGTACAAATCTTGTGATTGAGGCAATTGCAGCCAAGGAAGCTTTCCAGGTTGCTCAAGATGAGATTGATGCCGAAGTGGCTGATTTGTCTGAGCAATACGGCATGCCGGCTGACCAGATTAAGCAGCTCTTGCCTGAGTCAATGCTTGAGCATGACATCAAGATGAAAAAAGCAGTTGATTTGATTGCGGATTCCGCAAAAGTTGAAGTTGAGGCTAAGAAAGACTAAATTTAGACAAAGACACAGCAAACGTCTATCTGCTGTGTTTTTTTGTTGTCTTTTGACAGAAAAATGCTATGATAAGCGTGAAAGCAGGCCTTTAAACTAGTTTTGGAGGTAATTTAAGTTGTAGGCCGTATGCCTACTGCGCTGTAATTTGTACAAAGGTAAGATGGTTTTAGAGTGGGAGAATGGCAAAATGATTAACACATTTTATATCGGATTGTATATACTACTGGAAATATCTATAATTATCTGCGGGATACAGCTCTGGAGAGGCAAGTGGCTGAAACTATTCTGGAAATACAGGCACATGAATGAAGAAGAAAAACGCAAGTCAAATGCGAAATTCACTGCGCGTGTCGTTGCATTGCAGCTTTTTCTCCTCGCAATACTTCTTACTGTAGGCGTCCTATTTCCGCGAACTGCAATAGTTTGCACAGTTTTGACGGCCCTTACTGCTCCTGTTGTAATAGTTTATACGAAAAAGAAAGCACGTGAAAATCGTGAAAAATAGTAAAATAAAATTCTCTGTTCTGAAATCTTACTTCCAGAAACAAAGAATTTTATTTTCCAGAAAATTATGATACAATAAGTCAACTCTTTACAGAGTAAATTGCGAAGCGTTAAGTGCCTGCGGGATGGGATGTCGCCTGGAGGACGAAGCTGGTTTAAGATGTGAGACACTCAGTTTTAAACCGGCGCGGTTTGGCAATTGCATTCGCTGTAAAAATCTTTTTTTGCAGCTCTCATTTTTTAGAATGGAGCTTTTTCTTATGTTAAAAAAACTCAGAGGGTCAAGACTGACGCTGCATTTGCTGGTGCTTTTGGCTATACTGGTTGCGCTCAGTATCATTGTCGGACAGTTTTTGTCCTTTGGTACAAATGTCCTGCAGGTTTCTTTCAGCTTCGTGATGAATACAATCATCGGCACGCTGGCTGGGCCTATCTGGACGGGACTTTCACTTGCAATTGAGGATGTTATCGGGACTTTGCTTTTCGGGAAGTACGGCTATTTTCCCGGCTTTACCCTGTCGTCCTTCGTTGTGGGACTGCTTTACGGGCTTTTCTTCTTCAGGAAGAAACTGACGCGGACAAAATGGCGGGACTGGCTCTATACTTTCTTCGCCATGGCGCTTATCATGCTTGTTGACACGGCCTTTTTCAACACACTTTGGGTGACATTACTATACAAAGCACCCTTTACTGTCAACCTAGCGACGCGGCTGCCCCTACTCTGGCAGATTCCCTTGCGAACGCTGGTGGTAATGCTGATTATTCCGGCA
The DNA here is from genome assembly GCF_054658595.1 of Lactovum odontotermitis. Classification (NCBI taxonomy): domain Bacteria; kingdom Bacillati; phylum Bacillota; class Bacilli; order Lactobacillales; family Streptococcaceae; genus Lactovum; species Lactovum odontotermitis. Next base: position 89,736 of record NZ_BAAGGQ010000001.1, on the reverse strand, counting down.
TTGCAGAATATCCCTTTTATCAAAAAAACACTCTCATCATCAGACTGAGAGTGTTTCTTCTTTCTTAATCGTCGCGTCAATCGCAGAAATGACAGCCGCGTTGAAGCCGTGATTTTCCAGCGCAACAATGCCCTCAATCGTGGTGCCGCCGGGACTTGCGACAGAGTCTGCCAGGGCTTGCGGGTGTACATCGGATTTCAGGACATTTTCGGCAGAGGCGGCAACCGTTTCGGCAACGACTTGCGTGGCTAGCTCTTTGGACAGACCGTGCAGAACGCCGGCGCGTGCCATGGCATCAATAAACATGTAAATGTAGGCAGGGCTTGAACCAGCCAGCGCAGAAAATACCGGAAAATCATGTTCTGCCACCTCATGGACGGTCCCGACTTGTCCAAAAAGTGATTTAATCAGCTGGTAATCAGCGTCAGAGACCTGGCCGTTTCTCACGATGGCGCTGGTCGACTGCTGAATCGCGGCGTTGACATTCGGCATGACGCGGACAATCGCCTGCTGGGGGCTTGTCATTGCGGACAGGCTTTCTAAATCAATGCCGGCAGCAATTGAAATCAGTGTTTTCTTCTGGTTTAGGCTGGGCAAAATCTCTGCTAACACAGACGCGACGACCTGCGGCTTGACCGCCAGCACGATAAAATCGCAGCCCAGTGCAAGTTCAGCATTTGACGAAGCAGCGCTGACAGCGAGCAGCTTAGCCGTTGCCTGAGTTTTCTTCAGGTCCCGTCCGGAAATCATCAGCTCAGACTTGTCAGAAAGCCCCGATATAATTGCTTGCGCCATCTTTCCAGCGCCGATAAAACCAGTCTTCATAAACAAATTTTACCACGAAAATGCTATAATTGCAGTGATAGAAGTTACTGAATTTAATGATGAGCAATACGAAATGAAGGAGCTATTGTGAAAAAATTTGCTATTATCTTAGCTGCCGGCAAGGGAACGCGTATGAAATCTGATTTGCCCAAAGTCATGCACAGAATCGCGGATAAGCCGCTGATTTCACATGTTTTGGACAATTTTTCCGCCCTGAAACCGGACAGAACTTTCGTGGTTGTCGGTTTTGGCGCTGACCAAGTGATTGACATTCTGCCGGAAAATGTCCAGTATGTTGAGCAGCTTGAGCAGAATGGCACTGGCCACGCGGTTAAAATGGTCGGTCCGCTCTTGTCTCAGGCCGAGGGAATGACCATCGTCGGCTATGGCGACATGCCTCTAATCACCAGCGAGACACTGTCTGATTTGATGGCTTTCCATGAGGAGCAGAATGCTGCTGCAACGGTTCTGACAGGGATTGCAACAAATCCTTTCGGCTACGGCCGAATTGTGCGCGAACACGGTGAAGTCAGCCGAATCGTTGAGCAGAAAGATGCCAACGAGCTGGAGCAAGCGATTCAAGAGGTCAACACGGGTATTTACGTCTTTGACAATCGCATGTTATTCGGTGCCTTGTCACAGCTGAAAACCGACAATGCACAAGGTGAGCTTTATCTGACAGATGTCATTGAAATTCTCAAAAATGAAGATGAAAAAGTTTGTGCCTATGTGCTGGAGAATTTTGATGAGTCGCTCGGAATCAATGACCGCGTGCAGCTGGCGACTGCCGAGAAGCTGATGCGTGCGCGTATCAATGAGAAGCATATGCTGAACGGCGTCACACTCATAGAGCCAGAAACGACGCGGATTGGCGCGGATGTGCAGATTGGCAGCGACACGGTGATTGAGGGAAATGTCACTTTGCTCGGGAAGACTTCCATCGGCAAGCGCTGCTTGATTACCAGCGGTTCACGCATTACGAACAGCCGGCTTTCACGTGATATTGTGGTCAATAACTCAACTGTGGAGAGGGCAATTATGGACAGTGGTTCTAATTGCGGCCCTTATGCCCATTTGCGGCCGGATAGCGTCCTTCACGAGGATGTGCACGTAGGAAATTTTGTCGAAGTCAAAGGCTCCAGTCTCGGACGGGGGACGAAAGCTGGCCATTTGACCTATATTGGCAACTCGGTTGTGGGAGAGAAGGTCAATTTTGGTGCAGGTACGATTACGGCTAACTTTGATGGTAAAAGCAAGCACACGACTGAAATTGACGACTTTGCCTTTATCGGCAGCAATACGACGCTGATTGCACCGGTTCATGTCGGGAAAAATGCTGTAACAGCCGGAGGTTCGACGATTACTAAAGATGTGGTCGAAGATGAAGTGGCGATTGGTCGTGCCCGTCAGGTGGACAAACTTGGTTTGGCTAAGAAGATGCCGCATTACCGTGGTGAATAACAGATAGACAAAGGAATTTTTAGATATGGATTTTGAAGAGAAAACCATTTCCCGGCAGGAAATTTTTAAAGGGAAAATCATTGATGTTGCGCTTGACGAGGTTGAATTGCCTAATGGCTTGGGGACGAGCAAACGTGAGCTGGTTTTTCATCCGGGCGGCGTAGCAGTTCTTGCAGTCACGCCGGAAAATAAAATCGTCCTGGTGCGTCAATTTCGTAAGCCGATTGAAAAGGTCATTTATGAAGTGCCTGCTGGGAAGCTTGAGGCTGGTGAAAAGTCAGATTTGCGCGGAGCCATTTTACGCGAACTTGAAGAGGAAACCGGCTATACGACGCAGAAGATAGAGCAGATTTCTGAATTTTATGTTTCACCGGGTTTTACAAATGAGAAAACTTATCTTTTCTTCGCAAGTGACCTGGAAAAAGTTCCAAATCCCAAGCCGGCCGACCCGGATGAGGTTCTGGAAATCCATGAAGTCACGCTGGACGAGGCAAAAGCTCTGGTCAAATCTGGTGAAATCGATGACGCCAAAACCATCATTGCGCTGCAGTACTTGGAACTTATGCAGCTGCGTCATGAATCTGACAATGAATGGCATTTTGGACGTTGAGGCGGTGATGAAGAATGGCCAAAAGACCTATACTGACAGATGACATCGTCAATCAGGCGAAGCGTGAACGTGAACAGCTGGAAGAGGACATTCGCCGCGGCATGCAGGAAGACACGCAGCTGGTGCGCAAATACGATGAAATCGAGCGTAAGCAGAAGAAGCAGGCGGTTTACAAGTCCCGCCGTATTGAAAATGTCAAGACCAAGGAGCGCGGGAAGAAGCTGAATCGCTATCTGGTGATTCTGATTGTTATTCTGCTGCTCATGATTGCCTGGATTTTGAGCCCCTGGTCATGAAAAAAATCACTGTAAAAATTGACAGACCGATTGGTTTTGTCCATCATGGAGCAGCTTATCCTCTGAATTACGGCTTTGTTCCTGGATTAATCGGCGGTGACGGCGAGGAGCAGGATGTTTACGTGCTGTCCGATTTACCGGAAAATCAGCTGCCTTTGACAGAGTTCAATGGCCGTTTGATTGCGATTATTCATCGGCGTGATGATAATGAGACCAAATGGGTTGCGACAACGGCGGGCGAAAGCTTTACTGCGGAAGAAATCGCAAAGCGCGTGAGCTTTATGGAGAAGTACTTTGACAGTTGGATTGAAATGTTGTAACGGAAAAGGGAGGGGAAGTTCAGAGATATGAAAATCGGCATAATTTGTGCTATGGATGAAGAAATCAGGGTTTTACGTGAGAATTTAGAAAAACCGGAGCGGCAGACCCGCTTCGGCTGGATTTTTGAAACTGGCTCAATCGGGCGGCACGAGGTCGTGCTGGTGCAGTCGGGTATCGGCAAGGTGATGAGCGCGCTCGCTGTTTCGTTTTTGAGCGAGATTTTCGAGGTGGATGCCATCATTAATTCCGGCTCTGCTGGGGCGGTGGACGGCTCGCTGCGGATTGGCGATATCGTGATTGCGGACCGTCTGGCTTACCATGATGTGGATGTGACGGCTTTCGGCTATGAGTTCGGGCAAATGGCGCAGCAGCCGCTTTACTATGAGTCAAGCAAGTATTTCGTCTCTGAGCTGAGAAAGGTGATGGCGGAGCCGATTGTCGGCTTGATTACTAGCTCTGACAGCTTCATCGCCAGTCCTGAGAAAATCGCTGAGATTAAATCGTATTTTCCGGATGATTTAGCGGTGGAGATGGAGGGCGCATCAATTGCTCAGGCAGCTGCGGCGCTGAAGAAGCCTTTTGTGGTGATTCGGGCGATTTCGGACACGGCCAGTCATGACGCCAATGTCAAGTTTGATGAGTTCATTGTTGAAGCGGGGCGAAAATCTGCTGAGATTCTGATTAAGATGCTGAAGCACATGGTTTAAGCAGGAAGAGATAAATTCCTGCTTTTTTTGTTACGGCAATGTTTTGACCATCGTGATGTGCTGAATACCGGCTTCTTCGAAGATTTCGCCTTTTGGCAAATAGCCCATTTTATCGTAAAATCCGCGGGCACTGAGCTGCGCGTGCAGTGTGAGTTTGTGGATTTTATGTTCTTGGGCAAAAATCGCTAAATTGTCCATTAATCCGCTGGCGACTCCGGTTTCACGGGCAAATTTAAGAACGGCCATCCGCTGAATCAGGCCGGACTCGTAGTTCTGGCTCATTAACAGCCTTACGGTACCGAGGGCTTTCTCGCAGCCTTCATCATCGCAGCTGTCACTGTATGCGACGAAGTGCACGGCCATTGCCTCTTCAACTGGCGAGCCGACTTCCAGCGCATAGGGCACGCCCTGCTCTTTGACGAAAACTTCGTTGCGGATGCGCAGAGCGTCAAGATAGACGTCGCTCATGGTGTCGCGGGTATTTTTAATAATCATATAACTCCAGACCTTGCTAAAAATTGTTAAATCCATTATAATACAAATATGTTTAATAAGAGTAAATTGTTTTTCTGGACGATTGAAATTCTGGCCGTTGCGGCTCTGCTTTTTCTGCTGGTTAAAATTGACTGGATTTTCAATCCGATAACGACGCTCTTTTCCGCGATTTTTATTCCTTTCATCATCGCCGGATTTCTTTATTATGTTTTTGACCCGCTGCTGGACATGCTTGCGAGAAAGTGGAAGTTCAGGCGCGGTATCGGAATTTTGTTGTCGATTTTAATCGTTATCGGTGCTTATGTCTTAATTGCGGCGCTGGTTATTCCGAATGTAGTGACGCAGCTGACGGCTTTGTACAAGACGACGGTGAATCTTTACCCGCAGTTTGTGGACTGGGTGCAGGGCATCACGGATTCTCCGCAGTTCAAGGAAATTTCGACGCAGATGGACTTGAGCAGTGCGCTGAAAAGTCTGAATACTTCTTATCAGGGGATTCTGCAGAATCTGGCTAAAGGGATGACTTCCAGCATCGGCTCAGTTGTCGGGACGATTGTTTCGATTGGGCTGACGCTTTTTCTGATTCCGATTCTGCTTTATTATATGCTTAAAGACGGCGATAAAGTTCTGCCTTTTGTCAAGCAGAATATTCTGGTTGAGGACAAGTATGATATTATTAGTCTGCTTGAGAGGATGAATAAAACCATTTCCAAGTATATCTTCGGTCTGGCAATGGATGCGCTCTTTATTTTCATTATGGTGCTGATTGGCTATCTGGTGATTGGGATTCCGTATGCTTTTCTCTTCGCGCTTTTTGCGGCTGTGACCAATCTGATTCCGTATTTAGGCCCTTATATCGGCGTTGTGCCGGTGGTTTTGACGGTGGCCTTCAATCATCCCATTCTGGCACTGATTGCCGTTGTCTACGTTCTGGTTATCCAGCAGTTGGACGGGAATGTCATTTATCCGAAAATTGTCGGTCAGGCTGTGCATGTCCATCCAGTAACGGTCATGGTATTGATGATGGTGTCAGGCTCACTTTACGGCCTGCTCGGCATGGTTATTGCCGTTCCTGCGTATGCTATGGTCAAAGAAATCGTTAAATTCTTGGTCGCGCTCTACCGTAATATCAAGGCGGAACAAAAAAAGAAAAAAGAAATGACTCAAGTGTGATATAATAGTTCTAATATTTTACTTTCGTTTCACAGAAAAAGGAAAAGCGCTTTATTGCAAATTTTTTGTGTTGAAGTATGATTAATAAAAAACGGTGCTTGTGCCCCGCTATTCAAAAGGAGATTCCCGCCTCATGGCTGACCCCGCCGAACAGTCTGTTCTGTTTCAAGTAGTACTGCTTATTGTTCTTACCGTTATTAACGGCTTCTTTTCTGCCGCTGAAATGTCGCTCGTTTCACTTTCTCGGGCAAAAGTAGAGCAGAAAGCCAGTGAAGGCAGCAAATCCTATCAGAATCTGATTAAGATTCTTGACAAGCCTTCCAATTTCCTGTCGACGATTCAAGTGGCCATCACTTTGATTCAGATTTTGATTGGTTCGTCTTTGTCGGACAGTCTGACAGAAAAATTAGTGCCTCTTGTCGGTCCGCATTTTAAGATTGTGGCACAAATTCTGGTGCTGGCAGTTTTGACTTATGTCTCAATTGTACTGGGCGAGCTTTATCCTAAGCGCATTGCGCAGAATATGAAAGAGCGGATGGCCTTGTTTGTGGCCAAGCCGATTCAGGTCATCGGCTTCATTCTGCGGCCGTTTGTCTGGCTGCTGGCTAGCTCGGTCAATCTTCTGAGCCGTATCACGCCGATGAAATTTGATGATGCCGAGGATACCATGTCCCGCGACGAAATCGAGTACATTCTTTCACAAAATGAAGAAGCGCTGGATGATGAAGAACGCGACATGCTGCAGGGGGTCTTCAGTCTTGACGGCATGGTGGCCCGGGAAATCATGGTGCCCCGGACGGATGCTTTCATGATTGATATTGAGGATGACACGCAGGAAAATATCGCGGAGATTCTGTCAGAGTCCTATTCGCGCGTGCCTGTTTATGAAGATGATAAAGACAAGGTCATCGGTATTCTGCATACCAAGCGTCTGCTGAAAGTCGGTTTTGACCAGGGCTTTGAAAATCTGGACTTGCGTCAGGTGCTGCAGGAGCCACTGTTTCTGCCGGAAACCATTGATGTGGACAATCTGCTTTTCCAGCTGAAGAGAACACATAACCAGATGGCCGTTCTGCTTAATGAATACGGCGGATTTGAAGGCATTGTCACGCTGGAGGACCTGCTGGAAGAAATCGTGGGTGAAATTGAAGACGAGTCAGATATTGCCAGCCGCGACTTTGCAAAAATCGGCGACAACCTTTGGGTCGTTCAAGGCCGGGTCACGCTGAATGATTTCAACGAAGAGTTCGGGACGCATCTGGAATCTGATGATGTGGACACGATTGCCGGCTTCTACCTTGACAAGTTAGGCTCGATTCCGTCAAAGGGCGAGCAGATTACTGTACGGGTTGATGATGAGGAGAATGATGAGCATTTGACGATTACGTCGCTTGAGATTGAAGACAAGCGTATCGTCAAGGTTCGGGTTGAATTTCTGCCGAAAACGGAAAATGAAGATGAAAAAGCCGATTAATAATCAGCTTTTTTATTATTGGTATTGGGAAAGCTGCAAAAGACCTATGCAGCCTCGTTTAGTTTTTTAGATTTGATAAAACTTCCAATCTGCGGTAAAATAAGATTGTTAAGAATAATATTAGGGAGAAATCTCATGGCGATAGATATAGAAGCTTTAAAGCAGGTAACAGGCTTGGTCAATGCGACTGAAACTTTCGGGACGGTTGATGGACCCGGCGTGCGCTTTGTTGTTTTCATGCAGGGCTGCCGTATGCGCTGCAAGTATTGTCACAATCCGGATACATGGGCGATGAAAAGTGAGCGGGCGGTGACGCGTACGGTTGAAGACGTGATGCAGGATGCGCTTCGTTTTCAGGGATTTTGGGGCGAGAACGGCGGAATTACAGTTTCCGGCGGTGAGGCCATGCTGCAGATTGATTTTGTGACGGCGCTCTTTACCTATGCGCAGAGCCTGGGCATTCACACGACGCTTGACACGGCGGCACAGCCTTACAAAACGGATTCTTACGTGACGGAGCATATTGATGACTTGCTGGCGGTAACTGACCTTGTCCTGCTTGACCTCAAGGAAATCAATCCCGAGCGGCATAAGGAATTAACTGCTAATAAAAACGACAATATTCTGGAGTTTGCACAATATCTGTCTGAAAAGGGAGTTGCCATGTGGATTCGTCATGTCCTTGTCCCAGGAGAATCCGACTTTGACGAGGATTTGGTCAAATTAGGCGAATTTGTCAAAACACTGAAAAATGTTTTGAAGTTTGAAGTTCTCCCCTATCACACGATGGGCGAGTTTAAATGGCGCGAACTGGGCTGGAAATACCAGCTGGAAGGCGTTAAACCGCCGACATCTGCGCGTGTCCATAATGCAGAAAAACTGATGGACACGGAGTCTTATCAAGATTATATGAAACGCATCCGCTGATGAGCGAAAGACTTTTAAAACTGTGAAAAAACCCATTGTTTCTGCTATAATTAATACGAATAAATAAAAGGAAGTAAAAATTTAATGTCATTAGATAAAGTTTTAGTTTTCGGCCATCAGAATCCTGATACTGACGCCATCGGCTCTTCCATGAGCTTTGCCTACCTGCGCAAAAATGTGCCTGTCGGGGCAATGAACACAGAAGCAGTTGCACTGGGCGAAGTCAATGAAGAAACGGCTTTTGCGCTGAATTATTTCGGGCTTGAAGCACCGCGCATTGTCAAGTCGGCTAAAGAAGAGGGCGTTGACACAGTTATCCTGACGGACCACAACGAGTTCCAGCAGTCTATCAGCGATATTGAAGATTTGACTATTTTTGGTGTGGTTGACCATCACCGCGTGGATAATTTCCGCACAGCAGCTCCGCTGTTCATGCAGGTTGAGCCGGTCGGCTCCGCTTCGTCAATTGTTTACCGTGCTTTTTTAAGCAATAATCTTGAGATTCCTAAGGCCTTGGCTGGCATGATGCTGTCAGGCTTAATTTCTGACACGCTGCTTCTCAAATCACCGACAACTCATCCAACTGATTTTAAAGTGGCAGAGGATTTAGCCAAAATCGCCGGCGTTGACCTTCAGGAATATGGTTTGGCAATGCTGAAAGCTGGAACAAACTTAGCTACTAAGACAGCTGAGGAGCTGATTGACATTGACGCGAAGACCTTTGAGCTGAACGGCTCCAAAGTCCGCATCGCGCAGGTGAATACGGTTGATATTCCAGAGGTGCTTGCGCGCCTTGACGAAATTAAAGCTGCTATCAAGTCTTACATGACAGCTGAAGGTTTTGATGACTTTGTATTCATGGTGACTGACATTGTAAACTCAAACTCAGAAATCATCGAAATCGGCGCACACCCTGATAAGGTTGAAGCTGCTTTCCACTTTACACTGGAAGATGACCATGCTTTCCTGGCCGGCGCTGTTTCACGCAAAAAACAGGTTGTACCGCAATTGACAGAAAGCTTTGATGCTTAAATTATAGAACTCATATTTGTTCAGATTTCCATAATCTGAACATTTTTTAACGAAAATTGTCTTGGAAATTTGACAGTGATTACAAGAAAATGATAAAATGTTTTATGTAAAGAATATTTAAGGTACGACACATATTAACAAAAGGTAAAGGAGAAAAATTATGAAATATGACACATTGCTTGAGCGTTTTCTAGGTTACGTCCGTGTGAACACACGCTCTGACGAAAACAGTACGACGACGCCCACCACGCCTGCCCAGAAAGAATTTGCCCTGGCACGCGGCGAAGAGATGAAGCAGTACGGCGTTGTAGACGTGCACTATCTTGATGCGAACGGCTACATCATCGGTACAATTCCATCCAACATGGATAAGCCGGTTAAGAAAATCGGTTTCCTCGGTCATGTGGACACGGCTGATTTTAACGCTGACGGCATCAATCCGCAGATACTGGAAAATTATGACGGAAAATCTGTGATTAAACTTGGCGACACTGAGTTTACGCTGGACCCGGCTGAATTTCCTAACTTGAAGAACTACGAAGGCCAGACACTTGTTCACACAGACGGCACAACGCTGCTCGGCGCTGATGACAAATCCGGCGTGACTGAAATTATGACCCTGGCTGAGTATCTGCACAATCATCCGGAAGTCAAACACGGAGAAATTCGCATCGGCTTCGGCCCTGATGAAGAAATCGGTATCGGCGCAGATAAATTTGACGTGCCGGACTTTAATGTGGACTTTGCTTACACAGTCGACGGCGGACCGCTGGGTGAGCTGGAATACGAGACTTTCAGCGCAGCCGCTGCCACAGTGCACATTCAAGGAAAAAATGTCCACCCGGGAACAGCCAAGAATCAGATGGTCAATGCCCTGCAAGTGGCCATTGACTTCCACAATGCGCTGCCTGAATTTGACCGTCCTGAAAAGACTGAAAAGCGCGAGGGCTTCTTCCACTTGCTCAAACTTGACGGCACGCCTGAAGAAGCCAGCATGTCCTACATCATCCGCGACCATGACAAGGCGAAATTTGAGATGCGCAAGGAAATGGTGACAAACGTTGCTAAGATGCTGAACGAAGAGCTTGGCATCGAGCGCGTCAAGATTGACATGAAGGACCAGTACTACAATATGGCTGAGGTCATTGAGAAGGATTTCTGGATTGTTGAGCTGGCTAAGAAAGCAATGGAAAATCTCGGTATCAAGCCAATTATTGAGCCAGTGCGCGGCGGAACTGACGGCTCTAAGATTTCGTTTATGGGTCTGCCGACGCCGAACCTTTTCGCCGGCGGCGAGAATATGCACGGCCGTTACGAATTCGTTTCCGTTCAGGTGATGGAGAAAGCAGTGGATACGCTGCTTGAAATCATTCGTCTGAACAACGAAGCGTAAAACGAAGTGTAAAATCAAAAAAACTTAGATTTCAAAAAGTAAGTCGCTCAGGCAAAATTGAGCGGCTTGCTTTAGTTATCTCTCGAAATTTTCTAACAATTTCAATAAATTTGCAATTAATTCTTAAATAATTGTCTGTGTGTGCAAAAATTCTTACGCTGGTGATATGCAGTACAGAGGAGTTGTGTTGTGCTGAGCTCATATATGCCGGCAAGAAAGACATAGTCTGGCCACATGTACAAAAATAATAATACATTAGGAGGTATTATGTCTAAACCAAACAAGGGCAAGCTTTCCATGATTGCCCTCTCACTGATGATTTTCACATCAGTCTACGGCTTCGGTAATATTCCCGTCGCCTTCTACCAGATGGGCTACGGCGCCATTCCCTGGTACATCATCGGCGCTCTGCTTTTCTTCATTCCTTTTGCTTTCATGGTCACGGAAATGGGCTCGGCTTTCAAGGAGGCGCGCGGCGGCATTTATTCGTGGATGGAGGAGGCGGTTAACCCGACTTTCGCTTTTATCGGCACTTTCATGTGGTACGCCAGCTACATCATCTGGATGGTCACTGTTTCTTCGAAAATCCTGCTTCCGATTGTCAATCTGATTTTCGGTAATTCTGACAAAATGCCGAATATCGGCTGGATTTCGATTGTGGCTGTTATCTGGATGGCACTGATAACGCTTGCAGTTTCCCGCGGTGTGGATACAATCAAGAAGTTTACTTCAGTTGCAGGTACGGCAGTTCTGGCGTTGAACGTCATTCTTATCCTCGGCGCACTGATTGTCCTGGTTGTCAATGGGCATCCGGAAACTCCGATTACACTTAATTCATTCATCGTATCGGCGGCGCCTAAGTCGGTCTTCCACGGCGGAATTGTCTCTTATATCTCATTTCTCGTTTTTGCTATCTTTGCTTATGGCGGCGTTGAGGCGGTCGGCGGACTGGTCGATCAGACGGAGAATCCAAAGCGTAATTTCCCGCGCGGCCTGATTTTCTCGGCCATCATCATTGCGGTCGGCTATTCAGTGGCCATTCTCTGCGTCGGCTTCTTTATCAGTTATGACAAGGACTGGCTTCCTCAAATTACGAACGGGACAATGAACCTGGGCACGGTACCTTACCAGCTGATTCAAACGCTCGGTGAACGAGTGGCCCAAGCACTTGGTATTACCGGCTCGACGGCATCGATTATCGGAGGCATTTTTGCCCGTTACATCGGCCTTTCTATGTTGCTCGCATATATGGGTGCTTTCTTCACACTGACATACAGCCCTGTCAAACAGCTTATCACTGGTACACCGAAAAAGCTTTGGCCTGAGTGTCTCTCTAAGCTTTCCAAGGACGGCATGCCTAAGTTTGCCATGCTGGTTCAATTTATCATTGTTACAATCATCGTCATCCTGAAGTACATCACTCAGCAAGGCGGTGCCACTCAGTTCTATCAAATTCTGACTTATATGGCCAATGTTTCAATGACGCTGCCTTATATCCTGATTGTGATTGCTTACTGGTACTTTAAGAATAACAAGGCAATTGAAAAGCCGGTTGAATATTTCAAATCGCACGCAGTTGTGACTTTCTTAACGGTTGTGGTTCTGATTGTTGTTATCGGTGCCAACTTCATGACCATTATTCAGCCTGTGTTTGATTTCACGCAAATGTCAGCGGCTGCTCAAAAGGCTTCGCTGCAGAGTACAATCACGAGCGTGGTTTCCATGGCTGGCGGGCCGCTCTTGTTCGGCGTTATCGCTTTCATCATGATGCGCCGCTACAAATCAAAATACCCGGATGAATACAAGTCTCTTGGTAAGAGTTACCTGAAGGAAAAGTGATTCTCAAGAAGTTTTTCGACACAATTATGCAATCTTTCTAAAAAAGTGCACACTTTCCTTTAAAGTATCTATAATCCACTTGGAAATTTTAAAAAAAAGTTTAAAATAGAGAAGTGGGATACACAATTTCACAATCTCAGAAGAGAAGAAAGGAGAATTTTTATGATTTCGTTTATTCGACAAAGTAAAGTAGCAATGTGGATTTTGACTGTATTGAGGGTTTACCTGGGTGTTCTCTGGGTTATTGCCTCGTCGGACAAGGTCTTCAAACCTGATTTTAATGCTATCGGCATGATTAAAGGGGCTATTGCCCTGCCTCTTGCAAACAAGCCAGGGAATCCGGGGAATTACGTTTATGGCTGGTTTACAGATTTCTTGAAAGCGACAACTCAAGGCGGTACTAATGCAGGTCCTTTTAACTTTCTTGTGCCCTATGGCGAGCTGCTCGTCGGTATTGGGCTGATTGTCGGCTGCTTTACGCTCGCGGCTAATTTCTTCGGCTTGATGATGGGCTTTACCTATCTGCTTTGCGGCTCGCTGTCCAACATTCCAACGCTCATTCTTATCGGATTCATCATCATGATGGGTGGTTTTAATGCAAGTAAAATTGGTCTGGACTACTGGGTAACACCGTTCCTGCGCCAGCATTTCAAATTCCTCAACAATGATATTTCGACAAGACTTGACGCTTAAAAGCTAAAGGAACTGACTTCACGGGTTGGTTCCTTTTTTGATTGAAACCGAGCGCTTGCGCGAACGTTATTCAAGGAATAAAAAGGTGAAAGTTAGAATGTCTGTAAAATGTCCAAAAAGCCGTATTCTTGCTTGAGTTCTGTTGAAATAAATGATATTATTTATTTTATTAGCATACAAGCAGGGCAAGCTCAAAATCAAGGCTTGCACGGATGATATAACAAAGGAGAAAATATGACAAGAATCCAAGACGACCTATTTGAGGCGGTGAATGCTGAATGGCTGGCCGCAGCTGAAATCCCGGCAGACCGCCCTCGTATTGCCGCATTTGACGAATTAGTCATTGAAAATGAGAGTAAATTGAGTGCAGATTTGGCTGAATTTGTCAAAGTAGAACCAGCTGATGCTCTGCTCAAGCAGGCAGTTAAATTCTACAAAAAGGCCGGTGACTGGGAAGCGCGCAATAGCGACGATTTTTCAGCTGTCAAGACTGAATTGGCAAAAATTGAGGCCTTGACAAATTTGGCAGAACTGAACAAACAGGCGTCTGATTTAGTTTTCCATTCTCAGGCGGCTCTGCCTTGGGGATTGAGCGTCGGTGTGGACATGAAAGATGCGCTGCATCATGCCTTGGAATTCACTGGTCCGGGTCTGATTTTGCCTGACACAAGCTACTATGCAGAAAATCATCCGCGTAAAGCCGAGCTGCTTGATTTCTGGCAGAAAAATTCCGCTGAAATTTTGACAAAACTTGGCCTGGCGGATGCTGAGCAGATTGCAGCCGACGCAGTCAAATTCGATGCCCTGCTGGTACCTGCCAGCAATACCTCTGAAGAATGGGCAAAATACGCTGAGCTTTATCATCCCGTACAAATTGCAGAATTCACAGCAAATTTCAAAAACATTGATTTTGCAGCTAATATTGAGCAATTGATTGGACAGAAAGCCGACAAAGTCTTAGTCTTTGAAGACCGTTTCTTTGAGCAGTTCGACAGCATCGTGAACGAAGAGAACTGGCCGCTGATAAAAGCCTGGATGCTTGTCAATGCAGCCCGCAAGGCCACAAGTTATCTGTCAGAAGACCTGCGTATTTTGGGCTCAGATTTCGGACGTTTCCTGCGGAATACTGCCGAGCCGCGCTCACAAATCAAACACCAGCTGGATGTCACTGAAAGCTTTTTTGACCAGGTCATCGGCCTCTATTACGGCAAAAAATATTTCGGTGAATCTGCCAAAGCAGATGTAAAACGCATGGTCGCAGCCATGATTGCTGTTTATCAGGAGCGTTTGGACAAGAATGCCTGGCTGAGCCGTCCAACAATTGATTTGGCGATTGACAAACTGAACGCATTGACCGTCTTTGTCGGTTATCCGGATAAACTGCCGGCTGTCTACGACAAACTCATTGTGGGCGACGGAACACTTTATCAGGATATGGTTAAATTTTCCGAAATTTTGACTGCGCGTCATTTTGAAAAATTCTCAGAGCCAGTGGACAAGACAGAGTGGCATATGCCTGCTCACATGGTAAATGCTTATTATTCGCCTAATTCAAATACAATTGTATTCCCTGCGGCAATTCTGCAGGCACCTTTCTATTCATTGACAACACAGTCTGCCACGCAAAATTTCGGCGGAATCGGTGCAGTCATTGCGCACGAAATTTCTCACGCCTTTGACAACAACGGCGCCCAATTTGACAAATTCGGCAACTTGCACAAATGGTGGACAGACGAAGATTACGCTGCCTTTGAGAAAAAGCAGGCCGAGATGATTGCAGAATTTGACGGCCTGGAAACTGAAGCCGGCAAAGTAAACGGCAAGCTCATCGTGTCGGAGAACATTGCGGACAATGGCGGAATTGCCTGTGCACTTAGTGCTGCGCAGAAAGAGGCCGATTACAGCGCTCAGGAATTCTTCGAGCAATGGGGAACAATCTGGCGCATGAAAGCCAGCATTGAATTCCAGCAGATGCTGCTTTCGACGGACGTTCACGCTCCCGGCAAGCTCCGTGCCAACGTTCCGCCGACAAATCTGGAAGAATTCTACAGCGCCTTTGACGTAAAAGAGGGCGACGGCATGTACCGTCCGGAAGAAAAGCGCGTCAATATCTGGTAAACTGCGGAAAACGACTCCTCAGTTTAATATCTGCCGACAAAGGCAGAAGAAAGAAGACAAAAAAATGGAACAAAAACAGTATGTCTGTCCAAAATGCGGGAACCAGCACTATGAGCAGGACCAGTTTCAAGCGACTGGCGGTAATTTTGCAAAGTTCATGAACATTCAGAACAAAAAAATGATTACAATCACTTGCACCAGCTGCGGCTATACCGAGCTTTACCGCGCTTCGACGACAACGGGCTCCAATGTTCTTGATTTTCTGCTGAACTAATTCATTCAAATGGACAAAAGTCACGAATTTGAAGCCGGCGATGATTTCTCCAAGTTAAAGCTGGACACTCAGAACATCATCCGGCAAATCAAGTGCATTCCTTATGGCCAGGTTGCCTCCTACAAAGAAATCGCTAATCTGGCCGGACTGACGAACGGCGCACGCCAAGTTGCACGCATTCTGCACAGTTTGTCAGACAAATATGAGCTGCCTTGGTGGCGGGTTATCCGCTCGGATGGAAAAATCGCTTTGACTGGATTTGGACGGGTTGAACAGATTCGTTTGCTGCGATTAGAAGGTATAACTGTGGATGAACTCGGACATGTTGAGCAATCTAAGTAGGAATGTATAATTTAAAGGGAAAGTTTTACGGAAAATTTACTGAGTAACACCTTGCTTTTGGAAAACGATTACTTTATAATAGTTATATCAGCTGGGCATCTGCGTGGCTAATTTTGAACGGGAGATTATGAAAAAACTACTAAAAATTGTCTTAGTTGCCTTTCTGGCAGTTATGGCCGCTCTTACGTTAACTGCCTGCAAGAGCAGCAGCAATAGCAACGTTTCAGCAAAAAAAGCCTTTATTTCAGATTATGCTGCGCTCAGCAAATCTAACGGCAATGTTCAAGAACTTTCCGTCAGCGTAGACAAAGTCAAAGCAACAGGAGACGGGGCGGAGGCTGTCAATCAGCTTGCAGGCGCTAAAGCTGCTTTCAGTGTGAACACGGATACTAAGGATAAGACGGCAAGTGCCTCTGTGACAATTAACGCAGTCGGCATGAATCTCAAACTGAATCTGCTGATGGTCAAAGCCGGCATCTACATTCCCGGAGATGATATCAAGAAGCTTTACAATGACCGTGCCCTCCATTCTTTATTAACATCGGACGATGCGGCAACAGAAGAAGTTTATGATGCGATGATTACGGGATTGACAGCGCCTTATCTATCTCTTGACGCCGACTTATTACATCAGCTGATGAGCAGCAGAACGAGCAGCAATGGTCTAAGTTGGGAGAACATGATTGACGAGATGTTTAATGCGTCTTCGAAACAGGCTCTCAGCGAAGCTGATTTGACAAAGGCACTGAGCAAAGTGCCGAATTCTGATTTCACCCAGAGTAGCGGTAAAACGACTATCAAGCTCCCGGTGGGAAGCAGTTCTTTCAATGATTTTTTCACAGGAGTTGCTTCTTCTAATGCCAGCCTTACGAAAGCTCAGACTGAGCAGATTTTGAAAACTATCTCTGATTCCGGAGTTGACCTGAAAAAAATGACGGCAGAAATTACTCTTGATAGAGAGAAACGTGAGCTGACGATGGTTATAAGCGGGAAAGTGACGAGTCAAAATAATCAGACTTTGGATTTTGGAATGACAATCAATTCAAAATCAAGCAATTCTTCGAAAAAAGTTACCATACCGGCTGCAAATAAGGTTCAGACATTTGAAGACGTGAGGGATGCAGCGATTTCTATACTGATGGGCGGGCAAAGCTCGTAAGATTATGTAAAATTATGAAAATGGACTTGAAAAATTGAAAAAATATGATATAATTAACTCACGTTAATTTGTCGAAAAAGCTTGGGAAATCTTGTCCCCATTGCTTTTGAAGCAAGGTAGAAAATATCCGCCTTGCTTTTTTTGACGCCTGAAACAGATAAATATTCAGTTTGTTACGTAATTGTTGACTTTCTGAATGTTCTGAATTTCACATTTATCGGCAAATTCAATGCAAATAAGTGAACAGAATTTGTGCTGCCTTTGTGTTACTAGAGGACGCAAATACTATTCAAAAAGGAGAACATACTACATGACGTCAGGACATGATGTTGCCTACGGTAAACACAGTACCCGCCGCAGTTTCTCGCGGATTAAAGAAGTGCTGGACCTGCCGAACCTCATAGAAATCCAAACGGAATCCTACAATGACTTTGTCACTGAAGGACTCGCAGACGCTTTCAAAGAAGTCTTTCCGATTGACAACTTTGCCGGAACGATGGAACTCGAATTTGTCGGCTACGAGATGAAAGAGCCGAAATACACGGTGGAAGAGGCGCGCGCCCATGACGCGAACTACTCTGTGCCGGTTCACGTGCGCTTTCGTTTAGTCAATAAAGAAACTGGCGAGCTGAAAGAGCAGGAAGTCTTTTTCGGTGAATTCCCTAAAATGACGCCGATGGGCACTTTCATCATCAATGGTGCAGAGCGTCTGATTGTCAGCCAGCTCGTGCGTTCACCCGGCTCCTATTTCCATCTCAAGACAGACAAGAACGGCGTGGATTCTTATGGTCACACGACAATTCCTAACCGCGGCGCCTGGTTTGAGCTGGACACTGATGCCAAGAATATCGGTTATGCCAAACTTGACCGCAGCCGTAAGATTCACTTTACGACAATGCTGCGTGCTCTAGGTTTCGGCTCTGATGAGCAGATTCGCGACATTCTCGGTGAATCAGGGCTGCTTGAGAATACGCTTGAGAAAGATATTCACAAGAATCCTGCCGACACACGCGTTGAAGAAGCGCTGAAAGATATTTATGACCGTCTGCGTCCAGGTGAGCCTAAAACAGTTGATTCTTCACGGAGCTTACTGATTGCGCGTTTCTTTGACCCACATCGTTATGATTTTGCGCCGGTCGGCCGTTACAAGACCAATAAGAAACAGGCACTCGAAAATCGTCTGCTCGGTTTGACATTGGCTCAGCCGATTGCAGACCCTGAGACAGGTGAAATCATTGCTGAAGACGGTACTTTGCTGACGCATGAGGTGCTGGCCGCATTGAAGCCTGCTTTTGATAATGGTGCAGTCACAGAGACTTATTATCCGAATGAAGAAGCCGTTCTGACAGAGCCTGTTGTCGTGCAGCTTGTTAAAGTTTATTCGCCGATGGACAATGAGCGCGTGGTGAACGTGATTTCAAATGCTGCGCCGGCTGACAATATCCGTGTTTTGACGCCGGCAGACATCATCGCCAACATTAACTATTGGCTGGGGCTTTTTGAAGGCATCGGAAAGGTTGATGATATCGACCATCTGGGCAACCGCCGCATTCGCTGTGTCGGTGAATTGCTTCAAAACCAGGTTCGCGTGGGCCTTTCACGTATGGAGCGTGTCATTCGCGAGCGTATGTCCTCTTCAGAAAACGAGAACATGACGCCTGCCGGCTTAATCAATGTCCGCCCTGTAACAGCCTCTCTGAAAGAATTCTTTGGCTCGTCACAGCTGTCGCAGTTCATGGACCAGCACAATCCTTTGTCTGAGCTTTCTCACAAGCGCCGTTTCTCGGCCCTCGGCCCTGGCGGTTTGACGCGTGACCGTGCTTCCGTTGAAGTCCGTGACGTGCATTATACACACTATGGACGTATGTGTCCGATTGAAACGCCAGAAGGTCCGAATATCGGTCTGATTAATAACCTCGCTTCATATGGTAAAATCAACAAATTCGGCTTTATCATGTCTCCTTATCGTAAAGTGGACAAGAAGACAGGCGAAGTTACTGATAAGATTGAGTATCTGACGGCCGACGAAGAAGATAATTACGTGGTGGCTCAGGCGAATTCACCATTGACAGACGACTCTAGATTTGCCAATGAAACAGTGATGGCCCGCCACGCTGGTAACAATATTGAAGCTGATGCTGAAGATGCTGACTTCATGGACGTTTCACCTAAGCAGGTAGTTGCCGTTGCGACCGCTTGTATTCCTTTCCTGGAAAACGATGACTCCAACCGTGCCCTCATGGGTGCGAACATGCAGCGTCAGGCAGTGCCTCTGATTGACCCGCATGCACCGTTTATCGGAACTGGTATGGAACATCAGATTGCGCATGATTCTGGTGCGGCTGTCATTGCCAAATTCGGCGGTGTGGTTGAATATGTGGATGGCGATGAAGTCCGTATCCGCCGTGAATCTGGTGAACTTGACGTTTATCACATTCAGAAATACCGTCGTTCGAATGCTGGAACTTCATATAACCAGCGTCCGCTTGTCAGGCTGGACGAAAAGGTTGATGCCGGCGACATTATTGTTAACGGACCTGCCATGGAAAACGGCGAAATGGCTCTGGGACAGAATCCGCTGGTTGCCTTCATGACTTGGGAGGGTTACAACTTCGAGGACGCGGTGATTATGTCTGACCGCCTTGTCAAAGAAGATGTCTATACTTCCATTGCCATTGAAGAATATGAAGCTGAAACCCGTGATACAAAGCTCGGCCCTGAAGAAATCACCCGTGAAATTCCAAACGTGGGTGAAGATGCGCTGCGCCATCTGGACGCTGACGGCATTATTCGCGTCGGTGCGGAGGTCAAAGAGGGTGATTTGCTGGTTGGTAAGGTGACACCTAAGGGTGAATCTGACCCAACACCAGATGAGCTCCTGCTGCGTGCCATTTTCGGTGAGAAATCTCGTGAAGTCCGTGATACGTCATTGCGCGTGCCGCACGGCGGAGATGGTATCGTTGCGGATGTGAAAATCTTTACACGTGCCAACGGCGATGAGCTGCCAACCGGTGTTTCTCAGGTTGTCCGTGTTTATATTGCACAAAAACGTAAGATTCAAGTCGGTGATAAGATGGCCGGACGTCACGGAAACAAGGGTGTCGTGTCAATTATCGTGCCGCAGGAAGATATGCCGTTCATGCCGGACGGAACACCGATTGACATCATGCTGACGCCGATGGGTGTGCCTTCGCGTATGAATATCGGTCAGGTTATGGAACTCCACTTGGGTATGGCTGCCCGCACTTTGGGCATTCAAATCGCTACGCCAGTCTTTGATGGTGCGACGGATGACGATATCTGGGATACAGTCAAGGAAGCCGGCCTAGCTGCCGACGGAAAGACCGTTCTCTACGACGGGCGTACTGGTGAGCCGTTTGATAACCGTGTGTCTGTTGGTGTCATGTACATGATTAAGCTCCACCACATGGTTGATGATAAAATCCATGCCCGCTCCGTCGGTCCATACTCACTGGTTACGCAGCAGCCGCTCGGCGGTAAAGCCCAGTTCGGCGGACAGCGTTTCGGTGAGATGGAAGTTTGGGCGCTGGAGGCTTATGGTGCTGCTAACATTCTGCAGGAAATCCTGACTTACAAGTCTGATGACATCACAGGCCGTACCAAGGCTTATGAGGCCATCGTCAAAGGCGAGCGTATTCCGCAGCCGGGTCTGCCTGAGTCCTTCCGCGTTCTGGTCAAAGAACTGCAGTCGCTCGGACTTGACATGAAGGTGCTGGACAAAGACAACAATGCGATTCAGCTGCGTGAACTTGATGATAACATTGGTTTCCAGAGTCATGACGAAAAAGTCACTCCGGAAATGATTGAAGAGCAAGAAGAAAAGCTGAAAGAAGCAATTGAAACTGAAACTGAAATTGTAGAGAAGGAGAGCAAATAAGAATGGTCGATGTAAATAAATTCGAAAGTATGCAGATCGGCATTGCGTCTCCGCAGAAAATCCGCTACTGGTCATTTGGAGAAGTAAAAAAGCCTGAGACGATTAATTATCGTACACAGCGTCCGGAGCGTGAGGGTCTCTTTGATGAGCGTATTTTCGGCCCGTCAAAAGACTGGCAGTGTGCCTGCGGCAAGCTGAAAGGAATTTTCTACCGCAATCAGGTCTGTGAAATCTGCGGTGTCCAGGTAACGAATGCTAAAGTGCGCCGTGAGCGTATGGCTCATATTGAGCTGGCTGCACCTGTTTCACATATCTGGTATTTCAAAGGTATCCCGTCACGTATGGGACTTGCCCTTGACATGAGTCCGCGGGCGCTGGAAGAAGTCATTTACTTCGCCAGCTATGTGGTCATTGACCCGAAAGAAACTGACCTGGAGAAGAAGCAGCTTCTGTCAGAGCGTGAATACCGTGAGCAGATTCTCAAAAACGGCTTCGGCTCATTTGTTGCTAAAATGGGCGCGGAAGCCATTCAGGATTTGCTGCGCGAAGTAGATATCAAGAAAGAGATTTCTGAGCTCAAAGAAGACCTGAAAAAAGCTTCCGGTCAGCGCCGTATCAAAGCGATTCGTCGTCTGGATGTGCTCAGTGCCTTTGACAAGTCTGGCAACATGCTGGAGTGGATGGTACTCAACGTTCTGCCGGTTATTCCGCCGGATTTGCGTCCAATGGTTCAGCTTGACGGCGGACGTTTTGCAACGTCTGATTTGAATGATTTGTATCGTCGTGTTATTAATCGTAACAATCGTCTGAAGCGTCTGATGGAGCTGAATGCGCCAGGTATCATTGTGCAGAATGAAAAGCGTATGCTGCAGGAAGCCGTTGATACTTTGATTGACAACGGCCGCCGCGGCCGTCCGATTGCTGGTGCCGGCAACCGTCCGCTGAAATCTCTCAGCCATATGCTGAAAGGTAAGCAGGGACGTTTCCGTCAGAACTTGCTCGGTAAGCGTGTTGACTACTCAGGACGTTCGGTTATCGCCGTTGGCCCGTCACTGAAGATGTACCAGTGTGGTGTGCCGCGTGAAATGGCGATTGAGCTTTTCAAGCCGTTTGTCATGTCTGAAATTGTCAAGCGCGGAATGGCCGGTAATATTCGTGCGGCTAAACGTAAGATTGAGCGTCTGGATTCTGATGTCTGGGATATTCTTGAAGAAATCATTAAGGAGCATCCAGTATTGCTTAACCGCGCACCGACGCTTCACCGTCTGGGTATTCAGGCCTTTGAGCCGGTCCTTGTTGACGGCCGTGCGCTGCGTCTGCACCCGCTGGCCTGTGAAGCCTACAATGCCGATTTCGACGGTGACCAGATGGCTATTCACGTGCCTCTGTCAGAGGAAGCTCAGGCGGAAGCCCGTATTCTGATGCTGGCGGCTGAGCACATCCTGAACCCTAAAGATGGTAAGCCTGTCGTAACACCGTCTCAGGACATGGTTTACGGTAACTATTACCTGACCATGGAAGAGCCCGGTAAAATCGGCGAGGGCATGGTTTTCTCAAGCCCTGAAGAGATGGAATTGGCGCTGCATAACGGTTATGTGCATCTGCACACGCGTATCGGTATTTCGACAAATTCGCTGAAGAAATCTTGGACGAAAGAGCAGCAGGACCGTATTCTGATTACAACTGTCGGCAAGGTAAAATTCAATGATATCCTGCCGGAAGATTTCCCTTACTTGAACGAAGCAACTACTGAAAATTATGTTGCTATTGATGATAAGTATTTTGTTGAACCAGGAAAATCCGTTAAAGAAACGATTGAAAATCTGCCTTTGGCGAAGCCTTTCAAGAAAAAGGACCTTGGAAATATTATTGCAGAGGTCTTCAAGCGTTATCGTACGACGGCAACTTCCGAGTTCCTGGACCGTCTGAAAGATTTAGGCTACCACCAGTCAACGCTGGCTGGTCTGACGGTGTCAATTGCGGATATTCCGATTGTTGATGACAAGAAAACGATTATTGACGCGGGACATAAAAAGGTCGAGGAAATCACGAAGCAGTTCCGCCGCGGTCTCTTGTCTGAGGATGAGCGTTATCTGGCTGTAACTAATGTCTGGCGTGATGCGAAGGAAGAGCTGGAGCGCCGTCTGGTGGCTTCACAAGACCCGTCAAATCCTATCGTCATGATGATGGACTCGGGTGCCCGCGGTAACATTTCCAACTTCTCGCAGCTGTCTGGTATGCGCGGACTCATGGCCGCTCCTAATGGAAAGACCATCGAACTGCCCGTTATCTCCAACTTCCGTGAGGGTCTGACTGTCCTGGAAACTTTCTTCTCGACGCACGGTGCCCGTAAGGGTATGACTGATACGGCCCTGAAAACAGCCGATGCCGGATATCTGACACGTCGTCTGGTTGACGTGGCGCAGGATGTTATCATCCGTGAGGATGACTGCGGAACTGACCGCGGTCTGGTGATTTCGGATATTAAGAACGGCTCAGAGATGATGGAGCCTTTGTATGATCGTCTGGTAGGACGTTATACAAAGAAGGTTGTCAATGACCCTAAAACTGGCGAAATTATCATCGATGCGGATGAGCTGATTACTGAGGAAATTGCCCACCAAATCATTAATGCCGGTATCAGCGAGGTGACAATCCGCTCTGTCTTGACATGTAATACGCGTCATGGTGTCTGCCGTCACTGTTATGGTGTCAATCTGGCTACGGGCGACGCAGTTGAGGTCGGCGAAGCTGTTGGTACGGTGGCTGCGCAGTCTATCGGTGAGCCTGGTACACAGCTGACGCTTCGTACTTTCCACACGGGTGGTGTGGCCTCTGATGAAGATATCACGCAAGGTCTGCCGCGTGTCCAGGAAATTTTTGAAGCCCGCAATCCTAAGGGTGAGGCGCTGATTTCTGAAGTGACGGGTGTTGTTGAGGATATCGTCGAAGATGCGGCGACACGTACGCGTGAAATCATCGTCAAGGGCGAGAACGACAGCCAGTCTTATGTGGTGCCGTTTACTGCACGTCTGCTGACTTCTAAAGGCGCGAAGATTCACCGCGGGGACCCGCTGACGCACGGCTCAATTGAGCCTAAGCACTTGCTGAAGATTCGTGACACTTTGTCTGTTGAGACTTACTTGCTGGCCGAGGTTCAGCTGGTTTACCGCTCACAGGGTGTTGAAATCGCCGACAAGCACATCGAGGTTATGGTCCGTCAAATGCTCCGCAAGGTGCGCGTGATGGACCCGGGCGATACGGACTTGCTGCCTGGTGTTCTGATTGATATTACTGACTTTGAGGATGCCAATGCGGAGATTCTGATGAGCGGCACTCAGCCGGCAACGGCACGTCCTGTTCTGCTCGGAATTACTAAGGCTTCGCTTGAGACTAATTCATTCTTGTCTGCGGCTTCCTTCCAGGAGACGACGCGTGTCTTGACGGATGCGGCGATTCGCGGGAAGAAAGACCATCTGCTCGGCTTGAAGGAAAATGTTATCATCGGTAAGATTATTCCTGCTGGTACTGGTATTGCCAACTATCGTGAGATTGAACCGCTGGCGACTGTGCCGAACTTTGATGAGGTCGTGGCTCAGCGTACGACGGATGAAGAAGTTGCGGCTGCAGCGGCTGAAGCGATTGAGAAAGCGGCTGAATAAACAAAATGTGAAGCACGCCTGTTAAGAAGCGTAGAAATTTAGGGAAAGCGGCTTCTAAGCGCGAAAGCGCTAAGAATCTGCTTACTAGCTTCTAGAAATTGCCAGAGCTTTAGCTCTGTGTGAACTCAGTTAATAAGCTTTATTAACCTGTCAAGTTTTGCTTGGCAGGTTTTTTGCTGCAAAATTTAAAAATAATAAGTTGTTAAATTTTAATCAAATTTATGCTAATATGTCAATCTAATGCCAATTATGACGGAAATCTGAAAGAAATGGAAACTGATGATGTACATTATTTCGCAGCTGTTGTCGGGAATCAGCGCTGTCTTGTTTTTGTGCAGCATACTTCAGAGGAAAAACAAAAAAATGTTTGTGCTCGGCGCATTTCAAAATCTGGGCGATTTTATTAAATGTATTTTGATGGGCGGCTATTCAGGTGCTTGTTATCCAAGTTTTCAGCGGCTTGCTTGCCTGGGGAATTATTGCTGCGCAGATTATCTTCGGTGTTATTGTTAATAAAAATGGCTTTATTGGTTATCTGCCGATTGTGGCTTCTGTCGGGTATTCGCTGCTGCTGATGAAGACGGAGAACAATCTGCTTATCAAATATGGGCTGGTTGTCAATGCGCTGCTGTGGGCGACTTATAATCTGAGTATCAGAGATTATGTGGGGGCGGCGACGAACCTTATCTATGCTCTGGTTACTCTTGTAATCACTGTGAGTCAAAATCTGCAGCTGAAACGTAGAAATAACTAGAATAAAACCTGGAGATAGAAATTTCCAGGTTTTTGAATGGTATTTGTTAAGCTGGTGGTTACGATTTGCGAAATCTGTCAGATTAATCCTTTCTCAATAAGATAGTCGCTGATTTTAGGGAGATATTCGTGACCGTATTCCGGCAGAACGAAGAGCTGCTTATCAGATTGGATTTTATTGTATGCGGCCATTTGTGTCATAGGCGGGACGACGGTATCTAGTCCTCCTAAAATCCAGGTCACTTTGGCCTTTATTCTTGGAACCAGATTTTGTATATCTATGTACTCAAGTTGGTCAAAGAACCAGTCTTCACGCTGATGCAGCGGGTCTCTAAACTGGAACCAATAGGGGATTTCTTCAAAAGCAGAGGTTTGTGCACCTAACTGGTAAGCTTTACGAAAGTCAGACAGAAAGGGGTAAGTTGCAATGACACTTTTAATTTGTGGCACTAGAGCAGCGCAGGCAATGGAAAGTCCGCCGCCTTGTGAAGCGCCGCGCGCTGTGATGTTGCTCTCATCAACAAATTCTAAGTTCATCAAGATTTTGGCTGAACTGGCTAAATCAAGATATTGCCTCACGTAGTAGAGATTCTGGTATCCCTCTTCTATTCCGCGGATGATAAGCCCCTTCATAGTTTGACCGGAAGTGACAGTAATATCCTGGCTAGGTCCGCCCTGTCCGCGGCAGTCTAAGGCTAGAACAACGTTTCCTTCAGCAGCGGCACCAATCTTGTCTACCCAATCGCCGCTATCGGTGTGATAACCGTGAAACTGCAGGATTCCCGGATATTTCTTAGTCAGGTCTTTTGGGCAGATGAGCTGCGCGTGAATTTTGGCACCATCAATTGCAGTGAACCAGAGCTCGAAAAAATCTGCGACGTTTGAATGAAGCTCTTTCGGCTCAAGTGTGTAGTCAAAGTGATGTGAATCAATTTGAGATAAGTTGTGATTCCAGAAATCATCAAAGTCTGCAGGCTTTTTTGCCATTCCGGAATAATCTTGCCATTCCTGTGGAATTTTCATAAATCCTCCTTGAAATAAATGTAATATTAGTATATACTTTTGTTGAAACTATTGCAAGTAGAGCTTAGGCTCGAACAATGAACAATACTCACAAAGGAGTTAACATGAAGAGAATTAATGCAGTAACCTTCGGCTATATGGCCAAGGAAGGTGAACTTGGAAGCCCAGAAGCGGCTCAGTCGCTGGAACTTTTGGTGTCACGAACTTCAGCCAGCACAATCATTCTGCCGGTTGTCGCTTTGCAGGCGAATGCTCATACGATTGACATTGACTGGAAGCATAATTTGCCGACGGATAATGAAGTAATTGATACAGTTGAAGCTGCAGGAAAACTTGGGCTTGATGTCATTTTAAAGCCGATGGTCAATCTTGAAGACGGGACTTGGCGGGCATATATCAACTTTTTGTGGCCTGATGTACCTTGTGAGCCGAAGTGGAGTGAATGGTTCGCCAATTACGAGAAATTTATTCTTCATTATGCAGAAATTGCTGAAAAAACTGGCTGCCGAATGCTGGTCATTGGCTGTGAAATGGTTAGTACAGATGGGCGCGAAAAAGAGTGGCGCTCCTTGATTGAAAAGGTGCGGGAGATTTATCACGGTTTGATTACTTACAATTGCGACAAGTATCAGGAGGATAGGCTGAGCTGGTGGGACGCGGTGGATGTGATTTCTAGCTCTGGTTATTATCCCTACGATAAGTGGGAGGAAAATCTGCAGCGGATAGAGAAGGTAGTTAAAATGCAGAATAAACCGTTTTTCTTCTGTGAAGCAGGGGCGCCCAGCCGTGACGGAGGAGAGCTTCTGCCCAATGACTGGACGCTGCCAGGAGAAGTGAATATGGACGCGCAAACAAGGTTTTTTGAGGCAATGTTTGTGGCCTGTGCTCGTTTTGACTTTGTTGAAGGCTTCGGACTTTGGGACTGGAAGGCAATTTTATATAGAGAAGAGGACGCTGCAAATGATAGGGATTATGCGCTCTTTAATAAGCCGGCGGAAAAAATTGTCAAAAAATATTATAAAATGCAAATTTAGGCTTGACAAGAAAAATAAAAAAGTATATACTAATTTTATAAAAAATAATAAAACGTTTTCATTAACAGGAGGAAAATGTACATGAAAAAGGGTAAAGTTTTAGGTTTGCTGGCGGTTGGAGTATTAGGGTTCGGGCTAGCTGCCTGCAGTAAGTCTGATTCCGACAGCTCAGGCAAAACAACGATTACTTTCATCAATCACAAGACTGACTGGCAGACTGACGGAACTTGGAAAAAATACATGGCTGAGTTCAACAAAAAGTATCCTGACGTTACAGTCAAGATAGAGACAATCACAGATTATGCCGGTCAGATGAAAACACGGATGAATTCAAAGGATTATGGCGATTTATTGATGCTGCCGACAACCATAAACCCGAAAGATTATAAAAACTTTTTCGTGGAGCTGGGCAAGACATCAAAATTGTCTGATACTTACATGGGCTTGACCACTGTGGGCAGTTATGAAGATAAGCAGTACGGATTACCAAGTCAAATGAATGCATCGGGTTTGGTTGTGAACTGGGAAGTTTTCACCAAAGCAGGAATCACAGAATTTCCAAAGACACCGGAAGATTTCATCACAGACCTTCAGCAGATTAAGAAAAAAGAGCCGGATGTTACACCGCTTTATACGAATTACGCAGCCGGATGGACTTTGTCAAATTGGGATTTTGTGAGACAGGCAGTTGCGGGAGACCCGAACTATGACAACGATATGGTGTCTGATAAATCACCATTCGAAGAAGGCAAACCTCTCTATACGATTTATGACACACTGTTCAAGACTGCAGAAAATAAGCTGATTGAAAAGGACCCCACAACTTCGGATTGGGAGCAGTCAAAAGTTGACATGGCTAACGGTAAGATAGGCGTCATGGCCCTTGGAAGCTGGGCGATTCCGCAGATTCAGGCAGCTAATGAAGATAATGCGGATAATATTCAATTCCAGCCGTTCCCTACAAATACGGACGGGAAGCAATATCTTTTGACTGGTGCTGATTACGAATATGCCATTAATAAAAACAGCTCAAAAGCTAAGCAGAAAGCTGCGCGTGAATTGATGGACTGGCTTTTGAAAGATTCAAAATATGCTCAGGACAATGGCGGTTTATCAGCTGTTAAGGGAAGTGAATATCCGGACAGCCTGAAAGCAGCTCAAGATGCAGGCGTGGAATTGATGGAGCCTGATCCAGCTCCAGCTGGTAAGGAAAGTCTCTTCAGCGATATTAACAATGAGTCGGAACTTGGAATAGGTACCACAGATACAGAAAAACAGCGTATTATTGATGCAGCTATTGGAAACTCGGATGAAAGCTTTGCTGATATTATGAAAGATTTCAACAGCCGCTGGGCAGCAGGAGTCGAAAAATATAACATGTAATGATTCGCTCATCCTCTCGTAGTCTAGTTTGTCAAGTTGGACGGGAGACATATACTTTCGAAACGGCGAGTCACTTCGTCGTTTCGACCTATTATAGAGAGGTTACTTATGTTTAAAAATATTTCTCAGAAGAATCAGAAGCGCTTGATTATTTTTCTCTTTTCAGTGATTCCCGTTGCGCTGCTTCTGATTTTTTCTTACTATCCGCTGGTCAGAATGTTTCAATATAGTCTGACAAATTGGGATGGCGTCTCGCCAAATAAAGATTTTGTAGGACTGGAAAACTATAAGCGGGTGCTGACAGACCCTAATTATTTCTCTGTTTTCAAGACCAGTGTTTATTAT
Organism: Lactovum odontotermitis; assembly: GCF_054658595.1. Classification (NCBI taxonomy): domain Bacteria; kingdom Bacillati; phylum Bacillota; class Bacilli; order Lactobacillales; family Streptococcaceae; genus Lactovum; species Lactovum odontotermitis. The sequence continues at coordinate 60,499 of NZ_BAAGGQ010000001.1, read as the reverse complement.
TTCTTAGCAACTTTTCCGCAGCTGGGAATTGCGCTATTCTTGGCAACCTTGCTAAGTTTCAAGGTCAGATTTGCCAATTTCTACAAAGGGGCTATTTTCTTTCCTTATTTGTTAAATGGTGTGGCAATCGGCTTTATCTTTTTATATTTTTACAAAGGCGGCGGAACATTAGATACAATTTTGCATTTTATAGGCATCAAAGGTGAATTACCGCTTTGGCTGGGCGACCGCAGCATTAATAATATTTCTCTGGTTTTCACCTCTTTCTGGCGATATATGGGATTTAATTTTCTCATATTTCTTGGCGCGATACAGTCAATTAATCCGGAAATTTATGAGGCGGCAGAAATTGATGGTGCAAATAAGTTCAAGCAATTTCTCTATATTATCCTTCCTGCTATTAAGAACATTGTCTATCTGAATCTGATTCTGGGTGTTTCTGGAGCCCTGTCAGTCTTTGATATTCCTTATATCATGACATCCGGCGCTAACGGAACAATGACCTTCGTCATTCAGACAATCAACACGGCCTTTAAGTATAACAAAGTTGGTCTAGCCAGTGCAATGGCAATTATTCTGCTCTTCATTGTGATTTTCGTATCGGCAGTGCAGCGGCTCTTAACTTCAGAGAAGAAAGGACGGAAATGATGAGGAAATTTCATGTTTCATCTATTTTTAAACATTTGGTTCTGATTTTTGCTGTGATAGTGGCAGTTCTTCCTTTGCTGGTCGTCTTTCTGGGCTCATTTAAATCACAGAATGAGTTTTTGTCCACAAGCGTACTCAGTTTACCTAAAAGTCTGGATTTTTCTAACTATATCACGGCTTTTGTGAATGGGCAAATGCTGCTGGGATTCAGAAACACTCTTTTCATCTTTGCTGTATCGATGACTGGAAAGCTGATTCTAGGTTCCATGTTTGCGTATGTCATGAGCCGCTTCAACTTTCATGGGAAAAAACTGATTCTCCTGCTTTTTATGCTGGCGATGCTGATTCCAGGTATCACCAGTCAGGTAGCAACTTTTCAGATTATAAACGGTATCGGTCTCTTCAATACAATCTGGTCCGTTATTCTCTTAAATCTAGGCACAGATGTGATTTCGGTTTATGTTTTCCTGCAGTTTCTGGATGAAATTCCAATATCATTGGATGAATCTGCATTTCTTGACGGTGCCTCTTACTTTAGAATTTTCCGCTCGATTATTCTGCCGAATTTGAAAGCGCCCATTGTAACGATGCTGATTATCTCAGGCGTTGGTGTTTATAACGACTTCTATAATCCGTTTCTTTATATGCCTGACCCTGAGCTCAAAGTCATTTCGACAGCACTGTTTGCTTTCAAGGGACCTTACGGGACACAGTGGCCTGTTATTCTTGCTGGTGTCGTCATTGTTATTTTGCCGATTCTGATTCTCTTTATTTTCCTGCAGAGATATATTTATAACGGAATCGCAGGTTCAGTCAAATGAGAGTTTCACGGTTTACCTATGCTGTTCAGCAGTTTTACTTACTGATTCTGTTGTCTGTCCGCTTCTGGATTGAGCTCTTGCGGGGATTTGTCTTTTTCGGAACAACTTATGCCTTTCGCAAAAGTTTCTGCTTTGTCAGGAAGAATTCTTACTATACAAGCTATAAAGAGGCAACCAAAGAGGTGAAATTTAGTCTTGACTTCATCAACCTTCTTGTCATTTTCTTACTTGGCTTCTTATTTTTATCTTCCTTTCGTTGGGTAAATGCGCTCGCAGGGCTTGGAACACTGATAAGTATAATTTATTTACTCTTACTTTTGTCTTTTATTTGCTTCAAAAGCTATTTCGAAATGGACAGCAACTTGGAGGTTTTGCGGCTGATGTTCACTAACCTGAAGTTAGTCGGATTTGTTCTGGCAATGCTGCTTCTGACTTTTCTGCTGGCCGGGCTTAATCGTTTTCTAGTGCTGCTTTTCTTGCCGGGAATTTTTTTCAAAATGATTGACTTAGTTTTCAAAAATCAGAAAGGGCTCAATAATGGCAGTTATAATCAATGATGAGGAAAACTTATTCACGCTGCAGACTCGGGCTTCAACCTACCAGATGAAAGTGGACAAAGACGGCCGTTTACTCCATACTTATTACGGAAGAAAGACTGCGGCTGAGGATTTATCGTATCTCTTCTATGAAGGAGAAAGCTTCTTTACCGTTTATCCTTATGAATCAAAGGACCGCTCAGGTTCACTTGAACTTCTTGCCCAGGAGTATTCAACTTCCGGCTCAGGAGATTTGCGGACTGCCGGTCTGGATATTGTCAATTCTGACGGAAGCAGTGTTACCGACTTGCGCTTCAAGAGCTATCAGCTCACGAATGACAAATACCGATTAGAAAGTTTACCAACATTTTTTGCGCTTGAAAATGAGCGCGTAGAGACGCTGAAAATTGTCCTATTTGATGAAGTTTCAGAAGTTCAGGTTGAATTGCTTTATGGAATCTTTGAAGAAAAAGATGTCATTACCAGAGCAGTTAAAATTACGAATCGGGGCTTGAATGCTCTGACGATTCGCAGAGCTCAGTCACTGGTTCTCGACTTTCCTTACGGGAATTTTGATTTGATTCACTTTCCGGGCAGATGGGGAGCGGAGCGCAATTTTGAACGTCTTGCCTTATCACAGGCTAAAATCAATTTTTCCTCAAATTACGGCACTTCAAGCCATGCACAGAATCCGGGCTTTATTCTGACAGAGAAAGCTGCAACTGAGACGCAGGGCGACTGTTACGGCTTTAATCTAGTTTATAGCGGGAACTTTCTCGCCACGGCTGAACAGTCTAACATGGGCTTAAGTCGTGTAACACTTGGCTTAGGTGACGAACATTTTTCCTGGGAGTTGAAAAAAGCTGCTGTTTTTGAAAGTCCAGAAGCCGTCATGACTTTTTCAGCACATGGATTCGAGGGCCTTTCACATCACTTTCATCGGCTGATACGTCAAAATCTGTGCAGAAGCAAATACAGTCGCAGTACGAATCGGCCGATTCTGATAAATAGCTGGGAAGCAGCGCTTTTCGATTTTACAGGACAAAAACTGATTGAGTTAGCAGAGTCTGCAAAGGACATCGGTGTAGATTTGCTGGTCATGGATGACGGCTGGTTCGGGAACCGATATGATGATAACCGTGCACTAGGGGACTGGACTGTCAATGAAGAGAAACTCGGCATGAGCCTGCAGGAGTTGACAGAGAGAATTAGTGAGCTAGATTTAAAATTCGGCATCTGGTTTGAACCAGAAATGATTAGTGAAGACAGTGAACTTTATCGCTGTCATCCTGACTGGGCCATGAAATTCCCGAATCGTCAGCCTAATTTAGCTCGGAATCAGCTTGTTTTGGACTTATCAAAAGCAGAAGTCATCGATTATTTATTCGAAAAAATATCTGCTGTCCTGGATTCTGCAGACATCTCCTATGTTAAGTGGGACATGAACCGCCCGGTCACCGACTGGTACTCTGACCAGCTGCCGGCTGAGCGAATGGGTGAACTACAGCATCGTTATGTTCTGAATCTCTATCAGCTGCTTGAACGTCTCACCTCAAAATATCAGGATATTCTATGGGAGGGCTGCTCAAGCGGCGGTGCAAGATTTGACCTAGGCATGCTGGCTTATCAGCCGCAGATTTGGACTTCAGATAATACAGATGCGATTAACCGTCTGAAAATCCAATACGGGACAAGCTTTCTCTATCCACTGTCTGCAATGGGTACGCATGTGACAGATGTTCCAGCCGGCTTGACTGGCAGAGTAACTGATGTACAAACACGTGCTTATGTGGCGATGGCGGGGACTTACGGCTATGAGTTTGATACAAGGAAACTGTCAGAGGCTGAGAAAGCTGAATTGTTGACATTCACAAAGTTTTACCAAAGGAACCAGGCGCTTATTTTTGACGGTGACTATTACCGTTTGTCCAGTGCGGCAGACAGTGACAGAGCTTACACCGCCCGGCAGATTGTCGCGCCAGATAAGTCGATGAGTCTCATCACAATTGTTTACACAGATGTTTGCGCTTATCCGGCACCAGTTTATTTGAAATTGAGAGGATTGGACAGCGCGTCAAAATACCAGGTTCAAGGAGCGGAATTTTTAGGAAGTACTTTGATGAACGCAGGCTTGAAGTTGAAGATTCCCAGAGGAAGTACACCTTCAGAGCAATTACTCATTAAAAAAATTAGATTAGAAATATAGGAAAACAAAAAACATGAGAGTAGAATTTCCAAGTGATTTTTTATGGGGTGGAGCGACCAGCGGACCTCAGACAGAAGGGCGATTTAAAAAGCAGCATGACAATATCTTTGACTATGATTTTGATTATCATCCCGAACATTTTTGGCATCAAGTAGGTCCAGATACGGCGAATGATTTCTATCATGACTTTCGTGAGGACATCAAACTGATGAAGACCTCCGGTCTGAAATCTGTCAGAACCAGTATTCAATGGAGCCGGCTGATTGACGATTTCGAAAGCGCAAGTGTCAATCAAGCAGCCGCCGAATTTTACAACAATGTGATTGATGAATTCATTGCCAATGGGATTCGTCCTATGATTAATCTTCATCACTTTGACCTTCCAGTTGAGCTGATTCATCAGTACGGCGGCTGGACGAATAAAAAAGTGATTGAGCTCTATGTCAAATTTGCCGAAAGATGTTTCGAGCTCTATGGTGACCGAGTGAGCGACTGGTTTACACATAATGAGCCGATGGTAGTAGTAGACGGCGGATATTTGTATCAGTTCCATTTTCCGGATTTGGTGGACGGGAAAAAAGCTGTGCAAGTGGCTTATAATCTGCAGTTGGCATCAAGCATGGCCATTCAGAAATTCCGCCAAGTAAACCAAAACCCCAAGGCAAGAATTGGAATTATTCTGAATCTCTGTCCAAATTACCCAGCTTCCCAGGAGCCAGCCGACAAATCCGCCGCGCATTTTGCCGACCTTTGGCAGAATCAGCTGTTCATGGATGCTTCAGTTAAGGGTGAATTTCCAGCTGAATTAGTTGAGATTCTTCGAAAAGACGGCGTCATCTGGGAATCAACAGACGAAGAACTGGCGATTATCAAAGAAAACCCAGTGGACTACCTTGGAATAAACTTTTATCATCCAAATCGTGCGATACGTCCCCATTTTTCTAGCGACAGCCTTGCGGTTGACTGGATGCCGAATAAGTACTTTGACGATTATGAAATGCCGGGAGCCAGGATGAACGTAGACAAGGGCTGGGAGATTTATCCTCAGACACTCTATGAAATCGCTAAAAATATTCAGGAAAATTATGGAAATATTCCCTGGTATGTGTCAGAGTGCGGAATGGGAGTCAGTCGTGAAGAACGTTATCTCAATGCGGATGGACGAATTGATGATGATTACCGGATTCAATTCCTCAAAGAGCATCTTTACTGGCTGCAGAAAGCAGTTGCAGAAGGCTCAAACTGTTTCGGCTTTCATGTCTGGACACCGATTGACTGCTTCAGCTGGCGTAACTCCTTTCGCAACCGCTATGGCCTAGTATCAGTAAACATTCATACTCAAGAAAAGCAGCTCAAAAAGTCCGCCTATTTTTTCCGCGACTTAACCGAGCAGTCCGGATTCGAAATTTCAGAAGAAATTGTTAGAAAATTCCAGTAGTGTCTGTTCTGGGATAAATAAAAATGTCCGAATTCTGCTATACTATAATAATAGAAAATACATTTAGGATGTTTTTATTATGAATAAATATTTAAAAATTCGTAATGATGTCAGGAATGACATCATTTCCGGAAAATATAAACCAGGTGAACTGCTGCCGAACGAAAATGATTTTACCGCCATTTACAACACGTCAAAAATGACCGTCAAACATGCGATGGATGAATTGGTGCGTGAAGGCCTGATTATAAAACGGCGCGGCAGCGGAACCTTCGTGAAAGAGCTGAATCAGCAGGAACTCGAAAGCCTGAAAGTTGCGAGTCAATTTCAAGGAACGACAGCTCTTTATCCCAACAAAAAAATCAAAAGTGACGTCCTGGTTTTTGAATTAGTCCTTCCGAGCAGAAAATTAATGGATGAGCTGCACGTCAACGCGCTGGAGAAGCTTTACCATGTCAGGCGTGTCCGGACGATTGATAACGTTCCGTTTGTGATTGAAGATATCTATATGCCTGCGGATATCATCAAAGACTTGACACTTAGTATCTGTGAGAGCTCGATTTACGAGTATATAGAGGACCAGCTCAAGCTATCTTTAGGCAGCGCGCACCGAAAAATTGAAGCGCGGAAAGTCACCGAGGAAGAAAGAGGTTATCTAGAGTTAGAACCAGGTGAGCCAGTAGTCGTGAGCTCACAGGTAGCCTTCCTATCAGACGGAAGAGCCTTTGAAAGCTCTCAGTCAATCCACCGCGCAGATCACTTTGCCTTCGAGACAGTCATCATACGGAGAGTGTGAACGCTCTTATTCATGCTATAATAAACCTATGGAAAAAGAACCTTTATTTTTAAAATCAGAACTTCACGAGAAAATCTGGGGCGGCGACCACCTCAAAGAATTCGGCTATGACCTGCCGTCTGACAAAATCGGCGAGTACTGGGCGATTTCGGGGCACCGCAACGGTGTTTCTACTGTAAAAAACGGCGAATTTGCGGGGCAAAGCGTGGCTGAGCTCTGGCAGAATCACCGGGAGCTTTTCGACAATGCACAGGGCGACGTCTTTCCCCTCCTGACCAAAATTCTCGATGCCAATGACTGGCTGTCTGTCCAGGTGCATCCTGACGATGACTATGCGCGCCTGCACGAAGGACCACAGGAGTTAGGCAAAACGGAGTGTTGGTACGTCATCAGCGCAAAACCGGGGGCAGAAATCGTTTATGGACATAATGCCAGAACACGTGCAGAATTGGCCGAAATGATTAGCGCAGGCGAATGGGACAAGCTTTTGCGCAAAGTACCGGTCAAAGCTGGTGATTTCTACTACGTTCCAAGCGGCACGATGCATGCGATTGGCGCTGGAATCATGATTCTCGAGACGCAGCAGTCGTCGGACACGACTTATCGTGTTTATGATTTTGACCGCCGCGATGCAGACGGCAATCTGCGTGAGCTGCATATTCAGCAGTCGATTGACACGCTGACGATTCCCGGCGATAAACTGCCGTCAAATCAGACGACGACTGAGAAGTTTGACGGCGTCAGTATCACAACGCTGGTTAAGTCTAAATTTTTCGACGTTTACAAGTGGGAGATCAGCGGGAGCCATGAGTTTGTGAAAACGGGGGCTTACACACTGGTTTCGGTACTGGATGGCAGTGGTAAATTGATAATAGACAATAGTGATTACCCTGTCCAAAAAGGTGACCATTTCATTTTGCCGTCTCAGATTGAAAAGTGGACACTGTCTGGAGACCTGATGCTGATTGCGTCAAATCCAGAGTAAAAATTTATTACAAAAGTCACTTGCTTGGCAAGCGATTTTTTGGTATACTTAAGAAAATGAATATTAAAAAATTCGGAATTTTTTTCGCTTTGTTTCTGTCAATCATTAGTTTTTCAGCTTGCGGCAAAAAAAAGGACACGGCTGCGTCAAACTCATCTTCCACGTCTTCCTCTTCTTCATCGCTGCCGGCAATAAGCACTGACCTTCCGACAGATAAAGTGACAGACGCCAGCAAGGCCGCAGCCAAGTCAGAGTTGGCTCTCGACGTGTATTTGAGTCAGGTCATTCCGCAAGTTAACAACATTAAATCGCAAGTTGCAGATACATACAGTGATATCGGCGTTGTCAAAGACGGGACGCACGGTTTGAGAATTACCTATCAGCTCAATAAACCTTACACGATTGAAGATGATACAGCTCAGCAGATTCGTGATTCTTTAAAGTCGTTCAATGGCTCATTGTTAGAAAATATGGGGAAAGCCGGCGTCGTTGACCCTACCTTGCATTTTGTCGTCCTGAACGGCGATGGCTCGGCGGTCATTGATGAAATGTTTACTCAATAACGGGAATTAGGACAAAAATTGTTAGAGTGTTCAAAAAAGTGAAAATTATGAGATAATTAAGCAAAAAAGTGGAAAATTTCCATTTTTTTTAGTATAATGTTTACCAATATGAAAAAATCAAAAGCTTCTGATATTGCAATCCTGTCACTCTTAGTGGCGCTCATCATTGTTATTCAATTTCTCTCCAGCTATGTTTATCAAGTTTGGCCGATTCCTGTGCAGCCGACGCTCGCAAGTATTCCGGTTATCGTCGGAGCTTGTATTCTCGGCTGGCGCAAAGGTGCGATTCTGGGCTTTTTTATGGGTCTGATTCTCTTTGTTCAGGCTTCAATGACGGCCGGACCGACAAACTTCCTCTTTACACCGGTTTACCCTGTACCAGGCACACATTCAGGCTCATTTTGGGCAATCATCATCACTTTTGTTCCGCGTATCTTGATTGGCGTGTTTGCCGGTTTAGTTTATAAAATCGGGAAAAGTCGTGTGACAGCCGGGATTGCCGGATTTGTTGGCGCCATCACAAATACAATCTTTGTGCTAGGCTTTATGTATCTCTTTTTCGGAACTGTGCTTAAAATGACCTTTGGTCAGCTCCTCGGCATGATTATTGCCGGAAATTCTATTGTCGAAGTCATTGCGGCCGTAATTCTGACAGCAGCAATTGTTCCTGCGCTTGAAAAGAATCGTCATTGATTGATGATTTTTTTTTACAAACATGTTATAATAATTCTGAAATCGAATTCATAACAAATGGAGGCTGTCTAATGACAAAGAAAATTCTGAGTTTCGACATCGACAATACACTTAACGAGCCAAAAATGCCCATTTTCCCTGAAATGGCTGAGCTGCTTGCTGAACTGTCGCAAAAATATATTGTGGCACCTATTTCCGGGCAAAAATTTGATCAGTTCCTGATTCAGATTATCAATAACCTGCCTGCCAGTGCAAAGCTTGAGAATTTCCACCTTTTTGTAGGCCAGGGAACTCAGTATTATTCCTATGTTGACGGCGAATGGAAGCAAATTTATAATTATGCCTTGACTCCGGAGCAAGTTGACGGAATCTGCGGAGCGCTTGAGAAAGCAGCGAAAGAACTGGGCTATTGGGACGAATCCGTCCTCGCACCTGGAGATGAAATCATCGAAAACCGCGAGTCCATGATTGCTTACTCAGCTATTGGCCAAAAAGCCGGTGTCAAAGAGAAGCAGGACTGGGACCCAGACATGGTCAAACGTAATAAAATTGCGAAATTAGCTGCTCAATACGCACCAGAATATGAGTTTGAAGTAGCCGGCACGACGACTATTAACGGCTTCGTACCAGGCCAGAACAAGGAATTCGGCATGAATCACATGATGGAAGAACTTCACGTGACGAAGCCGGAAATTCTGTATTTCGGCGACATGACGCAGCCCGGCGGTAATGACTATCCAGTCGTTCAGATGGGCATTGAGACCATCACCGTGGCCAATTGGCAGGAAACAGCCAATATTCTTCGCGGCATTATTGCGACAACAATTGAATGATTACTCATGCGGAAAAGGAAGCTTGTTCTTCCTTTTTTGTATTTGTCTGAAAAAATTTGGGGAAAATACTACTTTTGTTGCAGAAAAACACTGTGTAATATGATACAATGGAAATTATGAAAAAATTGAAGAAAAAACTGATACTGCTGAGCTTTGTTTTCTCGGCGTTGGTTTTGTTGGCCGGCTGTGTGCAGACAACGAAGAATTCGGCCGGTGAAATTGTGCCGACAGGTGACGGCTGGGTTTATAACATTCTTGTTCGGCCGATGTCGGCTTTTGTTGACTTGTTTGCGATACATCATGACGGTAGTATTTGGCTGGGCTACGGCTGGGCGATTATTCTTGTGACGCTGATTATTCGCTTGTTCTTGCTGCCTTTGGCGCTGAATCAGCAGTATAAGGCCACTTATATGCAGGAAAAGACAGCTTATCTGCAGCCGGTTTTCGCACCCATCAATGAGCGTTTGAAACAGGCACGTGCCAATAAAGACCAGGCTGGCATGATGGCGGCGCAGCAGGAGATGATGCAGGCGCAGAAAGACAACGGCATTAATATGCTGTCATCCATCGGCTGTCTGCCGATATTGCTGCAGTATCCGTTCTTCATTGCCTTGTATAATGCAGCGCGATACACAAAAGGAATTTCCGATTATCAGTTTGGTCCGATTGATTTGGGCGCGATTTCAAGCTCAGGTTATGGCTTGATTCTGGTTGCACTGGCTGCGTTTTTCTATGCCGCGCAAACTCTGATTATGTACCTGGCAATGCCTGAGGAGCAGCGCAAGCAGCAGCGGACGATGATGATTATCTCGCCTGCCATGATTGTAGTCTTCAGTTTTATGTCGCCGAATGGTGTAACATTATACTGGGTAGCCGGCGGTTTGGTCATTGTGCTGCAGCAGATTATTGTGACTTACGTCATTAAGCCGCGTTTGAAGATTCGTATTGACAAAGAGTTTAAGGAAAATCCTCCGAAGATTGCAGATTTACCGAAAGATGTGACGCCTGCTTCTGCGGTTTCTGAAGGCGAAAAACTGATTTCTCAGTCGAATTCAAAACCAAAAAAGGGGCGGAATGCCGGAAAGCAGCATCGGAATTAGAGCAAACTTTTCCTTTTATAAAATAACTAATAATAACGAATCGCTGTTCGAGATGAATAGCGATTTTTGTATGAAATAATCTACTGGTCTTTCACTTTGTGTTGTGATAGAATCTTATTAAAGAACCAGAAAATTTAAATGGTTAAAATGTTAATTTGATAGTCTAGTAATGGACTGCGCTTATCGAATAAAAGTGTTTGAAAATAAATGAAAGGAAACAGATGATTCAATCGTCTGGATAAAAAAATGACATTAAGAAAAGACTTTCTCTGGGGAGGCGCAGTGGCTGCCCATCAGCTGGAGGGCGGCTGGAAGGCCGGCGGAAAAGGTGTCTCGGTTGCGGACGTCATGACGGCAGGCAGTAACGGAGTACCGCGCCGCATCACAGATGGCGTGCTGCCGGGAGAAAACTACCCGAACCACGAAGCGATTGACTTCTATCATCGCTACAAAGATGATGTCAAGCTCTTTGGCGAGCTGGGAATCAAGTGTTTCCGCACCTCAATCGCCTGGACACGCATCTTCCCGAACGGTGACGAAACTGAGCCAAACGAAGAGGGATTACGATTCTACGACGACCTCTTTGACGAGTGCCTGAAATACGGCATTGAGCCTGTGATTACGCTCTCGCATTTTGAGATGCCTTATCATCTAGTCACCGAATACGGCGGTTTCCGGAATCGCAAACTGATTGACTTTTTTGTACATTTTGCCGAAACTGTCATGACACGCTACAAAGATAAGGTCAAATACTGGATGACCTTCAATGAAATCAACAATCAGTCCAATTTTGAGCGTGATTTTGCGCCGTTTACAAATTCCGGCCTGAAATTTGCACCAGGTGAAGACCGTGAAGCAGTCATGTATCAAGCAGCGCATTACGAGCTAGTCGCGAGCGCCAAAGTGGTCGAAATCGGTCATCGCATCAATCCGGATTTTCAAATCGGCTGCATGATTGCCATGTGCCCCGTTTACCCGGCAACATGCAAGCCCGAGGACATGATGGCCGCAACCGTGGCCATGCAGCGCCGCTACTGGTTTGCTGACGTACACGTTCGCGGACATTATCCAACTTATTTGGAGACCTATTTCAAGCGTAAGAACTTCCAGCTGGACATCACAGAAGAAGACCTGGAAGAATTGGCGCTAGGCTGCGTTGATTACATCGGTTTCAGTTACTACATGAGTTTTGCTATCGCAGACCGGAATCCTTCAGGCGCCCCTTATTTCGACTACAATGAAAGTCTCGACCTGGTCAAAAACAACTATGTCAAAGCTTCCGAGTGGGGCTGGCAGATTGATTCACTGGGCTTACGCTGGAGCCTGAACTGGTTCTATGAGCGCTACGAAAAACCTCTTTTCATCGTCGAAAACGGCTTCGGCGCTGTTGACAAGATTGAGGCGGACGGCAGTATTCACGATTCATATCGTGTGGACTACCTGAAAGCTCACATTGCCGCAATGAAAGAGGCAGTCGACATTGACGGCGTGGACCTGATCGGCTACACGCCCTGGGGCTTTATCGACCTCGTTTCAGCTGGCACAGGCGAGATGAAAAAGCGCTACGGCATGATTTATGTTGACAAGGACAACGAGGGCAATGGGACGCTGGCGCGTCGCAAGAAAGACAGTTTTGACTGGTATCAAAAGGTAATCGCTACAAATGGCGAAGAACTCTGAATTTGACAAAATTCCTGCCAGAAATAACATCTTAAAAAATCCGCTTTCAGCGGATTTCTGCTATAATCTAGATAGATTACAAATACAGAAAACGAAGGTAAGAACAATGAAATTCGGCTCAGTAGAAGCTGGCGGCACAAAATTCGTCGTCGCCATCGGCAATGAAGATTTCAAAATTCTGGAAACAGAGCAATTCCCGACGACAACACCCGCAGAAACAATCGCAAAGACGATTGATTATTTTACAGCCCATCCTGTAGATGCACTGGGCATCGGCTCATTCGGCCCGATTGACATCAATCCGGACAGCTTGACCTACGGCTACATCACAACAACGCCCAAGCCCGGCTGGGAGAATACAGACTTGCTGGGCGAGATTCAGACAGCTTTGCAGATTCCTGTTGCCTTCACGACCGATGTCAATAGCTCGGCCTATGGCGAAGCAATGGTAACAGGCGAAGACAGCCTCGTCTACTTTACCATCGGCACAGGCATCGGCGGAGGTGCCCTGCAGCACGGCCAGTTCGTCGGCGGTGTCAGCCATGCGGAGATGGGGCACCAGCTAGTGAAGCGTCATCCGGATGATTTGGATTTTGCCGGAGTTTGTCCATTTCACGGCGACTGTCTAGAAGGCGTCGCGTCTGGCCCAAGTCTAGAAGTGCGCACGGGAATACGAGGCGAGGATTTGCCGCTGAATCATGAGCTTTGGGACATCCAGGCCTACTACATCGCTCAAGCGGCGGTAAATACAACGCTGACGCTTCGGCCAGGAAAAATTATTTTCGGCGGAGGAGTGATGGCTCAGACACACATGATGGCGCGTGTCCGTGAACAGTTTGCCAGTCTGCTCAACGGCTACGTCCAGCTCCCATGCCCGCTAGAAGATTACCTGCTCACACCAAGCGTGCTGAACAACGGCTCCGCCACAATAGGGAATTTTGCACTAGCTGCTCAAAAATTATTGTAAAAAATGCAGTTTCCTGAACAATTTTTGATAAATGTTGAAAAATGAAGCATATTACAAGGAGATTTAAATACACATGGTACAAAACACAATTGCCATCGTCTGGGACTTTGACAAGACACTGATTCGCGAATACATGCAGACGCCGATTTTTGAGAAATTCCAAGTAGACCAGGCAAAATTCTGGGCAGAAGTCGACCAGCTGCCCAAAAAGTATGCCGAGCAAGGCGTGAAAGTCGAGCGTGACACGATATACCTGAATCACATGATTACCTGCGTCAACCAGGGCATCTTCCCAGGTCTGAACAACCAGATGCTCTACGATTTAGGCAAACAACTGAGTTTTTATGCCGGCGTTCCGGAAATTTTTGACAAACTGCGTAAAGTTGTTCAGGAAAATGCAAAATACAGAGATTGCCGCATCGAAGTCGAGCACTACATCGTCAGCACAGGCTTGACCCAAATGATAAAAGGCTCCGCCGTGAATCCGTTCATCAACGGCATCTGGGGCTGCGAGTTCATCGAAACCCCCGTGAAGTCGCAGCTAGTCTCGGCCAACACGGAACAGCCGATTGTTTTCGACATTGACCCAGGCAAGGCGATTTCGCAAATTGGGACAATTATCGACAACACGTCCAAAACTCGCGTCATTTTCGAGCTGCGCAAAGGCGTCAACAAGCATCCGGAGATTAACGTCAACGGCAAGATGAACGCCGATGCCTACCGGATTCCTTTCAAGAACATGATTTACATCGCCGACGGGCCAAGTGACGTGCCGGTTTTCTCCGTGCTCAAGAAAAATGGCGGCAAGTCTTTCGCAGTTTATGGACGTGGTGACGAAAAAGGTCTAGAACAAGTCGACGCACTCCTGCAGGACGGCCGAATCGACGCCTTCGGCGAAGCCGATTACACCGAGGGCAGCACCTCTTTCCTCTGGCTGAAAAACAAAGTCGAGCTGACGGCCGACCGGATTTATCAGGAGTATCTGGAGGAGATTAAGGCGGCTACTAGTGTGGCGCCGGGGCATTTGGCTTGATGTGGAGTGAAAGGATAGAGTGAAATACTTGCCTCACTCGTCATGGCAGAAAGAATAATTGGGGCAATCGCCATGGTAATTGGTTCACCCCCTATCTGCCCTGTTTTTTATAACATATAGTTTATGTTGTGCAAGCGCCATTGTCGACGGGATGCCGCATGGTAAACTAATAATACAACTAGATTCGGTGAAACACTGGACAGTGTCGCTGATTTTGTTTTTAGAGCGATTGTCTTTGTAAGTTTTATTTCGCTTCTCAAATGGGAATCCTAGATGTTTTGCTGGATAGCGGTAATCGCTTTGTTGCGATTTTTATCATTAGGTATTGGTGCCCTAAAGTATCGTGCCTTTTCTTTCTTACACACCTGAACAAACAAAGTAACGGGGGTAACCTTGGCTTTCTTAGCACAATCAAGTTTGCTGCAGTGAATTCTAATAAAAATGACGATAGGTTAAAGTTAGGAGGACTTTTATGTCAGAAAGAGCATACAGTATTGAACTCAATAAGTCTATAATGGCAAAGCAAGCAAGTGAATTATCAAGAAAGGGGGTTCTGATAGATTCGAAAAAGTTTCGTTGTAGTGACCCCATTTGTGCCATTGATTTAACCTGCACAAACTGGAATCATAATGGAAAAAAATATTATTTTACCCCCTCTTCAAAAGATGATTTGCATATTGTCGGCTGTACAGAAATTTCTGTTAGTGAAGCAAGAGAACAATCGAAAAGAGAAGCACTAGGGGCAAAGGAAACCATTAACAAAAACGGTTTGATCAAAATGACTAAATCTGTTAACAAAGCAAGTACAACTATTAAGCCAACAACTATTAATGGGCAACTAGATACAGAGAACTCATCTTCCAATTTAAACATTGGAATAAAAACAAGAGAAGAAACTAGACATATGTATTCAATTGCAAGTTTTGTGGACTTGTTTACTGACATTGATGTGGATAATGATAAGCAATTTGTAGTTATTGAAAATCAAAAGATATCTTTAAATACTCTGTTTGTAAAATCTAGTGAACCATATGTTGATGGGAGTATAACAAGAATTTTCTACGGAAAGGCGAAACTTAAGTCTACTGCATTTAACAGAGAAAAGTTAAACTCTAATAAAGGAGATGTTGTCGAAATAGAATTCATTGATAGTAACTTCCCAAAAATTTATTCTAATATTGTTATGCTTTCTGAAAGAGCAGTCACTTCAAATATTCTTGAATATCTTGATTCAAATAAATATCCTACTGTATTTTTTCGTGGGAAGTTATTGACTGATGGCAAAAAATTTGAACCATTTAATGATAAGTTTTACAAGGATTTGCAATTTATTTAGGCGGTATGAACAAGTAGAGATGAAGAGAAAGCCGCTTTTTCAGAATAGCTTATCATGACAGGGCAAAGCTATGATATTTCTCAGCAACTAGCAGAATATAGCATCCGTTGGGGGCTTTTTGTTGAGATGAAGTGATGCTATTTCTCTCCTTATTTCAAGATAAAGCATTAGGTCGAAACAAAAGGGCTATATTTTGCTTGTTATTCCAAGTTACTCGACTAAGTCAAAATAAGAATGATAAAATACTGCTATTTCAAGTATGGGACGTGAATATTGATGAAGTATCTTGAGGTATATGGGCAGGTTAAAATTCAAGAAAATTCAAAATATATAGTATATTTTAATCCTGTTTCTTGACAACCGTAAGAAATAGGACTAAAGCACCTACCGGTAAATTCTTTGAGATAATAAAATGTCTGCGAAACAGCCAAAACACTGCTGGAGTTTCATATTTGCGATATAATAAAAGTATCATAATTTTTAAGGAGAAAGATGGATTTTACTGAATATGAGCAGCTCTTATCAAACATTCCGAATACTGATGTGGCTGAAAAATCATTCTCTATTGAAGAACTGACAAACGTGGTACTGAATGCACCTCAAAGTGTCGTCAAAACAAAAACTGAGACTATTGCCAGAATTTTTGGAAAAACAAGAGGTGAAAATTTTATTTCTGATTGGCTGGCATTTTTGATGAAACATAACCCCGAAGTACTGCGAGCTGTATTTCAAAGTGCGGATATACCCGCAGAAGATTTAGAGTTTGATGTTGAGAGAGAACATGTTTTTTCTGATGGAAGACGAATTGATCTCCTACTTACGGGAGAAAATGTTATCGTTGGCATTGAGAATAAAATTGATTCTGGAAAACAAAATGACCAGCTGAAGGACTATTCTAAGTCACTTGAAGGGCTTGCGTCTGGAGAAAAATCTGTTGTAAAAATATTTTTGAAGCCGGCATCTAATGAATCTGAGGCTACCGACGGATTCATTGAAGTCACATATGAGCGATTATTGGAAGAGTTGAAATTAATTCCGATGGACTTCATCTTGGACTTGCGCGGGTCATTTTTACTATTAGATTTTATAAAACACATTGAGGAGAATATCATCATGGGAAATAATGAGGATTTTGAATTCAGCGAATGGACAGCTTTTTTGTCTAGATATCAAGAACAAATAAGTGCAATCAAACGACATGCTAAAATGGAGTCGGTTAATGTTAATCAATTCATTAAGGATAAAATGCTAGCGGTGGTAGATTATTCTGATGATTGGAAACTTGGCAATGATAAAGAGGAGCCTGCTTATATTCAACTCTATAAAAAAAGTTGGCAGGAGTTCAATGGAGTTTCATTGCCATTCATTCATTTTGAATTACTTAGAAAAGATGAAAGCCCTTTACCGGCCTCCTATCTTATTAGATTAGATATTGAGAGCGGGAAAAGAGAAATTCGTCAGAAGGTAGTTGATTCTTTACATATTCGAAAGGGAACATACGAGCTGACGTCAACTATGAAAATTGATTATACGAGTGCTGAAACATTTAACAAAACTGTTGATGATATCATGGAAGCATTAAAACGTTATATAAATGAGTGGGTGCCGAAAATTGAGTCAGCAATTGATGAGGTAACTAGAATATGATATTGATTTCGGCAGGGAAAATCTGAAGGAGATAATTTTTAGTCAAAAAACAAGGATAAAATATAAGTGCTAATTCAAAATTCGCAAAATATACTGTATATTTTAGTCCTATTTCTTGACAATCGTGAGAAATAGGACTAAAAACACCTACAGGTAATTTTATTGAAAGAAACGGGGGACAATGAGTAAACTAGAAGAAATCAGAAAAAACGTAAAAACAGTCACAGATAAAAGCGGCACTTTGTCGCAGGAAAAGATGACGCAGGCTTTGGACTGGTGTTACAATCGGACTCTCCAAGGATTGCCCGGCCAGAAAACGATTGATGAATTGATAAATGATTATCTATCAAAATACGATAAAGAAACAGCAATCGATAAACTGGTGAAATATCAAACGACCAAAGCGGCGATTTCCGGATTTGTGACTGGATTTGGCGGCGTGATTACTATGCCTGTTACGATACCGGCTAATATCACGTCAGTTATTTTGTTTCAAATGCGTATGATAGCAGCGATTGCCAAGATTCGCGGTTATGAGTTGAGAAGTGATCAGGTGCAGACGGTGGTCTATAAGACCTTGGCTGGAACAACGGTCACAGATATCGTGAAAAAGAGGGGGATTGCTTTTGGCAATAAACTTACAATTAGCGTGATTAAAAAAATTCCTGGAAAAGCATTGACAAAAATTAATCAGGCAGTCGGCTTCAGGCTGGTAACAAAATTCGGCTCAAAAGGTTTGATAAATCTTGGTAAAATGGTGCCTGTCGTTGGCGCTGTGGTAGGTGGGGCTTTTGATACAGGGACTACTTTGACAATTGCGCGTGCAGCTAAGAAGAATTTTCTGAGACGGGAATTAATCTTGGAGACGGGGCAATCATAGAAAAAGATGATTTAGAAGATGGCAATATGGTTTAATGTTGAAGGGTTGAGTAAAGAAGCTTTGAACAGTGAGCTTTAAAAGGGCCGTGTTCAGATGCTGGAGGGGGAAAGTCAGCCAGCTGATGTTGATTTTTCAGAGCATAAAAAGTGATTTTCGATGAAGCGTCTTTAGTTGCTTTGACTTGCAAGTTTCCGCCAAATCTGATAAAATAAAACACGTGCCTAAGCACAAATAAAACTGTTTATCCGCTGAGCCGGCGAGTCATCTCGAGAGTAAGAGCTATATGATAGACCAGAGGAGAAAAAATGAATCTGATTGATTCGATTAATGCTGACCAGCTTCGCACAGACCTGCCTGATTTCCGTCCTGGAGATACGGTTAAGGTGCACGCAAAAGTTGTCGAGGGAACGCGCGAGCGTATCCAGATTTTTGAGGGTGTTGTTATTGCGCGCCAGGGCTCAGGTATTTCTGAGACTTATACTGTTCGTAAGATTTCAAGCGGTGTAGGCGTAGAGCGTATTTTCCCGCTTCACACACCACGTGTTGAAAAGATTGAAGTTGTTCGTCGCGGACAAGTTCGTCGTGCGAAATTGTATTATCTGCGCAATTTGCAGGGTAAAGCTGCTCGTATTAAGGAAGCTGCACGTAAGTAATTGCTCACTAAATCCGGATATTTTTCGGATTTTTTTATATATTTGACTTAAAAAAACATTTTGGAAAGAAATTCTGATAAAATAAATTTATGCAACTTGATTTCTCTGCACCTCTCGGGGTGATAATTTATGAATTAACGATTATTGTGATTAACATTATTTTGTCGTGTATCATTATTTTTCGTGAGCGGAAAAGTACGACTTCGACTTGGGCCTGGCTTCTGGTGGTCAATGTTTTTCCGATTTTAGGGTTTATTCTATATTTGCTGGTGGGACGCGGAATTTCTTACCGGAAAATCTTCAACTTGCGTGACGAGATTCGTCCGAATTATGAGCAGGATTTGGCTGTTACGGAAGAATTGCTGGATGAGCCGCGGCTTTTGGCGCGTATTACAGATAATGCCGGCATTGCGCAGCTGATTCATTTCCTGTTCAAGGATGAAGAGTCAGTGATTTCGATTAATACAGGGGTCAAGCTGTTTGTGGATGGCCGGAAAAAGTTCGATAGTCTGCTGAAAGACATTCGGGCGGCTGAACATCATATTCACATGGAATATTACATTTTTCACTTTGACAATCTGGGCCGGGAAATTTATGCTGAGCTGGTGGCGGCTGCAAAACGCGGGGTTGAAGTCCGTGTTATGATTGATGCCTGGGGCTCGCACGGGACAAGGAAAAGTGATTTTAAGGAGCTGGTTAATGCGGGCGGACATTTTACTTATTTCTTCCCCTCACTGATTCCGCAGATTAATCCGCGTTTCAATTATCGTCTGCATCGCAAGATTGTTGTGATTGACGGGGTGATTGCTTACACCGGCGGTTTTAATGTCGGCGACGAATATGTCACTGTGACTAAGAGATTCGGCTACTGGCGGGATACGCATCTGCGCTTGACGGGAGATATTGTTTATAGTCTGCAGGATCGTTTTGTGATGGACTGGAACAGTCAGCATCACGATGAAATCAAGGAACTGGTTCAGGACTATTATCCGCCGGCAGTTTCTGACGGCAGACTGGTTTCGCAGCTTGTGACTTCGGGGCCTGATGAGCGTAAACAACAGATAAAATATAGTTATATCAAGATGATTAATTCTGCCCGGAAAGAAATAATTATTCAAACGCCGTATTATATACCGGACGATCCGATTCATGATGCGCTAAAACTGGCGCTGGCCTCCGGTGTGTCGGTGAAAATGCTGATTCCGAATAAGCCGGACCATCCTTTTGTTTACTGGGCGACTTATTTTTATGCGGCCAGTCTGATTAATTTTGGTGCAGAAGTTTATACATACGAGAATGGTTTCATTCATGCGAAGACCATGATTATTGACGGCGCGCAAGCCTCTGTGGGCTCGGCCAATTTTGACAACCGCAGTTTCCAGCTGGACTTTGAGGCCAATGTGCTGATTTATGACCGAGATTTTGCGGACACACTTCGAATTGACTTTATGGAAGATTTGAAAGTTTCCAAGCTGCTTACGGCAGAGCGTTATAATGAGCGCAGTTACTTTATTCGCTTTAAAGAAGGTATTGCCCGTTTAATCAGTCCGCTTTTGTAGAAATCTGCAAGCGAGTAAGTGAAGAAAATGGACAGAGGGCATCGAACTGTCAGAATTGATACACAGTTTTCTTGCTTGATTTTCAAAGAAATATGTTATAATAATTACGGAGCAATGTATCCCGAGTGAAGTAGGTCAGGTCCTGACGGAAGCAGCCTTAAGCCCGGTGTACATGTGCTCTTTTTTGGTATGTCATCTATTTCTGATAAAATTCACTTCGAGTGATAGAGTAAGCACTCGTCATTATATTTTTTGAGGCTCTAAATATTCATTACCCAAATCCATATCTTTCATATTTATCACTGTTGAAATTATAATGTAAAATGGGGTAAAAAAACTAGCAAGAGTAATGTTGAGGAATCATTTGAGCTTAATCGCTCCCCACTCTTTTAACTTTTCTGTTATAATTCTATTTAATGGAACTTCCTGCAGAATTTATAAAAAAATACCAGCCGATTTTAGGCGACGCGTTTGATGCATTTCTTTCAAGCTTTGATGAACCGGCAGTCTCAGCCTTTCGCCTGAACCCTCTGAAAGTCGTCTCTGTCGATATCGGCAAGTTTGAAAAAATCCCGGATTCAAAATTCGGCTATTATGGGAAAATCTCCGGTAAATCAGCAGAATTTCTGACCGGGCTGGTCTATTCACAGGAGCCGGCGGCGCAGATGGCGGGTGAATTTGCGCAGTCTGATGCGGGCATGCGTGTCCTGGACTTGTGCGCTGCACCTGGCGGGAAGTCCACGCATTTGCTGTCTTTTCTCGGTGAAACAGGTTTGCTGGTCTCAAACGAAATTTCCGGCAAACGCTCGAAAATCCTGGTTGAGAATCTAGAGCGCTGGGGCGCACGGAATTCAATAATTACAAACGAATCACCAGAAAATTTAGCCAAGGTTTTCTCGGCTTACTTTGATTTGGTTGTGGTCGATGCGCCATGTTCGGGCGAAGGCATGTTCCGTAAGGACCCGGAGGCCATGCAGTACTGGTCGCAGGAATATGTGCTGGAATGTGCTTCCCGTCAGCGGGAAATTCTGCTGGAAGCGCTCAAGATGCTTGCGCCGGGCGGGAAGCTGGTTTACAGCACTTGTACCTGGTCACCGGAAGAAGACGAAGCACAAGTAGAATGGCTGCAGACTGAATTTCCGGAGCTTATGCTCTTGCGGCAGCAGAAGTTTTGGCCGCAGGAATTCCGAGGCGAGGGACAATTCGTAGCGTTATTGCAGAATCAGCTTGAGCTTCATCGAAAAGGAAAAGCGGTGAAGTCTTCAGGCAAATCAAATTTGACAGCAGCGCAGCGCAAGCTTTGGCAGGAGTTCACCTCCAAAAATCTGAACATCGCCTTATCTGACGGGCTCCTGCAGACCTTCGGCGACCATCTCTATCTCTTGCCAGCCGGTCTGCCGGATTTATCCAAACTGAAAATCGCTCGAAACGGTCTGCATCTCGGTGTTTTCAAAAAGAACCGTTTTGAGCCGAGTTACGCGCTCGGTATGGCTTTGCGGGGCAATGAATCTGTCAATCAGGTCAATCTCGATGAAACGCAGTTTCGCGCTTACATTGCGGGAAATCCTGTAAAAGTTCCAGGAAAGCTGAAAAACGGCTGGTACCAGATTTTGACTGGCAGAAACGGCTTAGGCTTTGCAAAAGTGGTTGACAATACCGTAAAAAATTATTATCCGAAAGGATTAAGACGTTATGACTAAAAATGAAGAACTGTTGGCGCTCGTTCGTTACTGCTTTCCAACTGCACGTTCCGGACGTGAAGACGTTTTTCGTCAAGTTTTAGATTTCTCAACTGTTTATTCGGCCGAAGCTGAAGGCAAGCCTGTGTCAATGCTGCTGGGCTTGGATTACAAGGTCTTCTGGGCTGGAAAAATCGCCGCAATGACAGGCGTCGGCCTGGTCGCAAGCTATCCGGAGGCACGAGGGCAGGGGCATATCCGCCAATTAATGACGGAAATGCTGGAAAATGAGTACGAAAAAGGGACAGAACTCTCTTATTTGTCTCCTTTTTCCTATCAATTTTACGAGAAATTCGGCTACGAATATACATTTGACCATAAAATGTATGAAATCCAGATGACAGACTGGCCGCGCGGCCAATTCGGCAAGGTAGAGCGTCTGGATTTCGAGACAATTCTGCCGGAAATGAAGCGAATTTATGAAAAAGAAGCAGCTTTTGGCGATGTGGCACGCACGGAGCTGCAGTGGGTTTACCATTTTCAGACCCGCTACCAGCCGCGCTTTGCACTAACCAGCAATGGCGAAGGCTATCTCATCTATGAATATAAAGGCTCGGCTTTTGAAATTTTGGAACTCGTCGCACTCACTGAGACGGCCAAACAGCAGCTTTACAGCTTTGTCGCGGCTCACAGCAGCGGTTTTGAAAAAGTCATCTGGCGTGCGCCCGAAAATATCCGTCTTGAGGAAGAAATGCCCGAGCCGAGACGCGCTAAAATTCAACTGCAGCCGGACATGATGGCCCGAATTGTCAATTTGAAGAAATTCTTTGAGCTCAATGGCCAGCCGGACTTTGCAGTAGAAATTTCAGACCCGATTCTGCCGCAGAACAATGGCCTCTACGGCCCAGGCGGGAAGCCAGTGAAATTGACAATCGGCCAGTTCACCGCCAAAATTCTACGCGAGAAAAAAGCCGTTTTAAGAGAGGATTTCTGATGACTGAAAAACTAGACTTAGTGATAATAACAGGCATGTCAGGTGCCGGTAAAACCGTGGCTATCCAGTCCTTTGAGGACATGGGCTATTTCACGGTTGACAATATGCCGCCGAATCTGATAGAGAAATTCGTGGAACTGCTGACAGACGGCTCGTCGACAATTGACAAACTGGCCTTAGTTGTCGATATGCGCAGCCGGGCTTTCTTTGAACACGTCCAGGCAATCGTGGCAGACCTGTCCGATGATCCGCGCGTGAATTTTAAACTCCTGTTCCTGAATGCCAGCGATGAAGAATTAGTTGCGCGTTATAAGGAAACACGGCGCAGCCACCCTCTGGCCGCGAATGGGCGCACCATGGACGGCATTGTGCGGGAAAGAAGCATTTTATCCCCGCTCCAGTCATTTGCGGCCAGCATCATTGATACCACAAACCTCACGCCCCGCCAGCTCCGCGCTGAAATTCTGCAGGAATTCTCCAAGCATGAGTCATCCATTTTCCGCCTGGAAATCATGTCCTTCGGCTTTAAATACGGAGTTCCGCTGGATGCCGACCTGGTCCTTGATGTCCGTTTTCTGCCGAATCCCTACTATGTGCCGGAGCTGCGCAATCACACCGGCCAAGACCCGGAAGTTTACGACTATGTCATGAACAATGAGACTGCCGAATCATTTTACACGCATTTGATGGCACTTTTAACACCGATTCTGCCGGATTATGAAAGAGAAGGCAAGTCTGTCCTGACAATCGCTTTCGGCTGTACAGGCGGACAGCACCGCTCTGTGGCCTTTGCTGAGCGCTTGTCAAAGGCGCTGGCGGCGGACTGGCGCGTGAACACTTCACACCGCGACAAGGACAAGCGAAAAGAAACAGTCAATCGCTCCTAAATCAGAAGTAAAAATTTTTCAGTAGTGAAAAGAGGTAATAGATGCGTAAGGCAAAAATTGTTGTAATCGGCGGAGGAACAGGGATTCCGGTTATTCTTGACTCGCTTCGAAAAGAAGAGGTCGAGCTGACAGCCATTGTCACAGTAGCTGATGACGGCGGCTCCAGCGGTAAATTGCGCTCTGCCATTGATGTGGCGCCGCCCGGAGATTTGCGTAATGTCCTGATTGCCATGTCAGATATGCCGAAGTTTTATGAAAGAATGTTTCAGTACCGCTTTTCAGATTCAGACGGTTCAATGGCGGGTCATCCTTTGGGCAACCTGATTATTGCCGGCGTGTCGGAGATGTGCGGCTCGACCTACAATGCGGTTCAGATGCTCACGCAGTTTTTCCATATTGAAGGAAAAATTTATCCGGCCAGCGAAAAGGCGCTGACGCTGCATGCTGTCTTTCAGGACGGGCATGAAGTTGTGGGGGAGTCACACATTGCAGCCTATAAAGGACTGATTGACCATGTCTATGTGGATGAAACGTCCACAGGAAAGCCGGCAGTCGCTTCTCGGAAGGTCGTGCAGTCTATTTTAGACGCGGATACCATTGTATTAGGCCCAGGCTCGCTTTTCACGAGCATTCTGCCGAATCTGGTGATTCCGGAAATCGGCAAAGCGCTATGTGAGACCAAAGCGCAGGTGATTTATGTCTGTAACATTATGACGCAGCGCGGCGAGACTGAGCATTTCACTGACGCGGACCATGTCCATGTTTTACAGCAGCATTTAGGCACGAATTTCATTGACACTGTTCTGGTCAATTCAGAGCCGGTGCCGAAAGAATACATGAACAGCAACAAATTTGACGAATACCTGGTTCAAGTCAAGCACGATTTCCCAGGACTCGAGCGTGAAGGCGTCAGAATCATTTCTAACAATTTCCTGAAACTCCGCAACGGAGGGGCTTTCCATGATGGAGAAGCGGTTACCGAAGAAATCATGAAGATTAACGAGTATCGAAATGTGACCGTTGAGCATTCAAATTCATGACTTTCAGCACAGATATAAAAAAAGAAATCACAGCAATGCCTGCAACCACCGGCACACTCATGGCGCTGGTGCGCATGAACGGAAGCCTGGGACTGGGCGACGGCGCTCTGAGCTTGTCAATTTCAACTGAGAAGTCGGCGATTGCGCAGTACATTTACAAGGCTTTTCTGGAACTCTTTGAAGTCAAGGCAGAACTGCAGGTTCACCAGAAGTCGAATCTCTCAAAAAATCGAGTTTACACGGTTTTTATAGAAAAGGATGCAGCGGCTCTTCTGGGCGAGCTATCATTGGCTGACAGTCTGATGCTGGACAATGGGCTTCCAGAAGCGGTTAAGTCTGATAAACTCTTGCAGTCGGATTATCTGCGCGGGGTTTTCCTGTCCTCTGGTACCGTGACCAATTCTGACAAATCGAGCTACCAGCTCACGCTGCGCAGTACTTACTGGGAACATGCTCAGGATTTGGCCGATTTGCTGGCAGCATACGGCCTCAAGGCTAAGGTTTATGAACAGCGAAGCCATTGGCTAACCTACCTGACAAAGGCTGAAGAAATTGCTGATTTTCTGGCGCTAATCGGGACGATGCACTCGCGGCTGGTTTTTGAAGACAATAAAATTGTCCATGAGTTGCGCGGGCTGGCTAATCGTCAGTCGAATTTTCAGTCGGCCAATATCAGCAAGACGGTCAGTGCTTCGCAGGAGGTCATCAAGGCGCTGCAGACGCTTGCCGCCGCCAATGAGCTGCCGCCGAACATGATGAGTCTGGCGCAGCTTAGAATTGACCATCCGGAGGCGAGTCTGGACGAGCTGGGAAAGCTTCATGAGCCGCCGCTGAGTAAGTCTGCGGTTAATCACCGTTTCAGGAAAATTCTGGAGCTGGCGCGGGAGATTGGAACGGAAAATAATTCTTAATGCAGTTTTTTTACCTCCTTATATATTAATACGGAAAAAATCGTGAAATGTTTCAACACAAAAATAGCGCAGCTGTTCAAAAACTCGTCTGTGCAAATATTTGCAATTTCTGCAGAAAAGTGTATAATATAAACGTTGTCTTTGTGTTCGCACGAAGTACAACCACATGAAGCAGGTAACGACTTGTTCTTAAGCCCGCTTTGCTTTTGAAAGCCAACCTAGCTTTGCATTCTTTTACCGGTGTTTACGCCAGGTGCCAAAGCGTTTTGGGTGAAAAAGCAGGGCTTCAGAGCAGATTCGATAAGCGGAGTTCCCGCCTGCCGCAGTGAGTCTGACTATAACACGAAAGGAGAAAACACAATGGCAGATACTTATGCAATTATTAAGACTGGCGGAAAGCAGGTCAAAGTCGCAGTCGGCGAGCCTGTCTACGTTGAGAAGCTTGACGCAGCTGCAGGTGACACAGTCACTTTCGAGGAAGTTATCCTCGTCGGCGGTGCCAAAGCTGTAATCGGTGCACCTTTTGTCAAGGGCGCTTCAGTCGTTGGCGAAGTTGAAAAGCAGGGCAAGCAGAAAAAGGTTGTGACTTACCAGTACAAACCTAAGAAGCACAGCCACCGCAAGCAGGGTCATCGTCAGCCTTACACTAAGGTGATGATCAAGGCTATCAACGCATAATCATTATTCATATATGATTAAGGCAGTCATTAAAGAAAAGAATGGGGGAATCTGGTCCTACGAGATTTCCGGCCATGCTGAATCCGGCGAATACGGTCACGATGTGGTCTGTGCAGCCGTTTCAGTGCTTGGCATTACAACTGCAAATAACCTTTACAAAATGGCAAAAATTCGGCCGCTGGCTGAAATGGAGCCGGGTCATTTGAAAGTTGAAATTCCCATTACACTTTCTAAGAAACAGTTGGAGAATTCCCAATTTCTGCTCAAGGCATTTGAAAATGCTCTGGAAGAAGTTGTTGCGGAATACTCACAGTACATTGAACTTACACATGAAAGAAGCAATGGCTGAGCAGGTCAAACCGCGCAGTCAAAGCTAGAAGGAGGCAAATATGCTTAAACTTGATTTGCAGCTCTTCGCCCACAAAAAAGGTGGAGGTTCCACTTCCAACGGTCGTGATTCACAAGCTAAGCGTCTTGGCGCAAAAGCTTCTGACGGACAAGTTGTGACAGGCGGATCTATCCTCTTCCGTCAGCGCGGCACCCATATCCATCCAGGTGCAAACGTTGGCCGCGGCGGCGATGACACACTTTTCGCGAAAATCGAAGGTGCAGTTAAATTTGAAATGAAGCACGGTAAAAAGCACGTATCTGTATACCCAGTTGCTGCTAAATAATAAGATGTGAAACACGCCCGTTTTGAAGCGTAAGAATTTAGGAAAATTAGGTTCTGCCGTCAGGCAGGTTCTAATTTTATCTAATTCTCTAGCTTCTGGCGTGTTGAACTCAATTAAGCCATTCAAAGTCCCAGTTTCGGGACTTTTTTTGTTATACTTAAAACATGCAAAAAAATGACATATTTGAGGCAGAAGTCATCGACTTGACCTATGAAGGACTGGGCGTCGTCAAAGTAGACGGTTTTCCTTTTTTTGTGGAAAATGCTTTGCCAGGCGAGGAGCTTGAGCTCAGAGCAACAAAACTCGGCAAATCGTTCGGCTTTGCTCGGATTGAAAAGTTTCTGGCTCAATCAGCAGACCGCGTGGCATCCGCCAACCTGGACTATTTAAGAACCGGTATCGCTGACCTGGCGCACTTGACCTACGCTGAACAGCTGAAATTCAAGCAGAAGCAGCTGGAAATAGTTCTGTACAAATCAGGTATAATTGTGCAATCTCAGGAGATTCTGGCAGCCGACAAAACGACAGGCTACCGCAACAAGGCACAAGTCCCTGTCCGTACAATAAATGGAGAGTTGGAGACGGGCTTTTTCCGCAAGCACTCACATCAGCTCATTCCGATTGAGGATTTTTATATACAGAATCCGGAAATTGACGCGCTTGTTCTTGCGCTGCGCAATCTCCTGCGCAGTGCGAATCTGACGGCCTACGACGAGAGGACCAATCAGGGGCTGGTCAGAAATATTGTCGTTAGGCGGGCGCATACGACGGGGGAAATCATGCTTGTGCTGGTCTTGTCCAAATCGGTCAAGCTGGATTTCTCTGCGCTGATTTCAGACTTCCCGAATATCAAATCAATCCAATATTCTATCAAGAAAGACGCAGGAAATGCAATCTTCGGTCAGAAATTTGAACTGGTTTTTGGACAAAAATACATAACTGACGAATTACTCGGGAAGAAATTCCAGATTTCGGCGCAAAGTTTTTACCAGGTGAATTCGGAGCAGGCGGAGCGGCTTTACCGGCTGGCTTATGACTTTGCTGATTTGAAGCCGACGGACACGATTATTGACGCATACTCCGGTATCGGGACGGTTGGGCTTTGTGTGGCTGACCGTGTGGCGCAGGTTTACGGCATGGAGGTGATTCCGGAGGCGGTCAGGAATGCTGAGGCAAATGCGGCTTTGAACGATTTTGCGAATGCTCATTACGAGGTTGGGTCCGCCGAGAAAGTTATGCCGAAATGGCTGGCCGAGGGTGTCAAGCCTGATGTTATCTTTGTTGATCCGCCGCGCAAAGGGCTGGACGAGAGTTTTATCAAGACTGCCGCTCAGATGTCTGCGCGGGCTATTGTCTATATTTCTTGTAATCCGGCGACTTTCGCCCGCGATGTTGTCCGCTTTGATGAGGCGGGCTACCGCCTGGAAACTGTGCGGGCTGTTGATATGTTTCCGCAGACGCATCATGTGGAGTGTGTGGGGCTGCTGACGCGTAGAAAACCTTGAATTTAAGCGCTTTACGAAGCATATTGTTCTGCGTGGCAGGGTCTTTTCTTTGTTCTCGTTTACTTTTAAGCCCTTTTATTGTATAATAAGGGGCGTAAAAGTAAATAAAAGGCGGTGAACTCAGTGGTAAAATATGATTTAGTTTTGGAGATGGCAAGAGAAAATAATGGGACTGTCACAACATCAATGGTTGGGGAAGCCGGAATTGCCCGCCAGTATTTAAAGAAATTAGTAGAAAGAAACCTGCTAGAGCATGTTTCCAGGGGAGTCTATGTATTGCCGGAAATCTGGGAAGATGAATTTGTTAATTTTCAATCTCGATTTAAGAAGGGAATTTATTCAAGAGAAACTGCGTTGTTCCTTCATGATTTGACTGATAGAACACCATTGCAATACGCCATGACATTCCCTGAAAGTTATAATTTATCTGGTGCAAAGAAAGAAGGAATAATAGCTAATAGGGCGAAAGAGGGAATTTATAATCTAGGAATTACAAACGTAGAATCTCCGGCTGGTAATGAGGTGAAAGTCTACAGTCCTGAAAAAACACTTTGCGACATTTTACGTCCCCGTAGTGGTGTTGAGGTTGGGGTTATTGCAGAAGCCTTTAAACGATATGCCGTGAGAAAAAACAGGGATATTCCGCTCTTATCCGAGTATTCTAAGATTTTAAAGGTTGAGGAAAAAGTCAGATTATATTTGGAGGTACTGCTATGAAAAATGTGATGCAATTGAAAGCAAAAATGAAAAACATTTCAAAAGAAATACGAATTTCAGCTCAGTTAGTTTTACAAAACTACATGTTAGAACGCTTATTGGAGCGTATTTCACTATCGGACTATCGTGATAACTTTATCTTAAAGGGTGGATTTCTGATTGCTTCAATGGTTGGATTGGATACGCGTGCAACCATGGATATGGATGTAACGATTACGGGAGAACCTGTTAACACAGAAAATATCAGGACAATTTTTGAAAAGCTAGTACAAATACAGTTGGGAGATGATATTTCCTTTAGCTTTAAGAGCATAAGCGAAATTCGTGAGGGTGATGATTACGATGGTTATCGTGTACATTTAATTGGTTATTTCCCTCCGATGGCTGTTCCGCTGAAATTGGATATTACGACAGGCGATAAGATAACGCCTAAAGAAATCAAGTATGAATACAAAACGATGTTAGATGATACCAAAATTATACCTGTGCTTGCGTATAATTTAGAAACAATTTTAGCTGAAAAGCTTGAGGCAATCATATCTCGCGGGGACCAAACAACTCGTCCTCGTGATTACTATGATGTGTATATTCTATGTAAGTTACAAGGTTCGAATATCAACCCCCAACATCTTTCAGAAGCGTTGACAGCAACTGCAAACAAAAGGGGAGTTTCAGAAAACATGAAGGGTTACCGTCGGATTATAGAAACTGTGCGTGTAAGCGAGTCTATGAATAATGAATGGGAAAAATATCAAGATAGCTTTGATTATGCTAAAGGAATAACTCTTGAAGACACTTGTGATGCCGTTATTGAGCTCATGGAAAAATTGAAATTATAAATTTGGTTGTTCCCGCTATCAATCAGTTTATCGCTCAGTTTATCGCTCATTTTATCAATCATTTTATCGCTCAAAATGGTATAATGGTAAGAGATGAAATATTGGAGAAAGGAGCTGGATAAAGTAAGATGAAACCGCCATTTTCAATCACAAACAAGATGTTAAATCTCATTGTAGAAATCACGCAAAGGATAACGCAGTTAGAGCTTGAGCAGGAACGGAATTTACATTTGCGAAAAGAAAACCGGCTGCGCTCAATCCAGTCTTCTTTGGCAATAGAGCAAAACTCCTTGTCACTTGAGCAAGTCACAGATATCATCAACGGGAAGCAGGTTTTGGGTGCGCCCAAAGAAATCCGGGAAGTGCAGAATGCTTATGAAGCTTATGAGCGAGTTTTTCGAATGAATCCCTATTCACTCGAAGATTTTTTAGAGGCTCACAAGCTTTTAACTGATGACCTGGTCAAAGAAAGCGGCTGTTTCCGCTCGGGCGATGTCGGCGTATATGACGGCGCGGGAAATGTTGTTCACATCGGCGCCAGACCTCAGTTTGTCCATCAGTTGATGCGCGAGCTGTTTGAAAGGGCGGAACAGGATGACACGCCAGATTTGATTAAATCCTGCGTTGTTCATTTTGAAATCGAGATGATTCATCCTTTTCCGGACGGAAACGGCAGGATGGGGCGGCTTTGGCAGAATCTAATCTTGTCAAAGTGGCAGCAAGTGTTCGAGTGGATTCCCATTGAGACGATTATCTATGAAAATCAGCCGAAGTATTATGAGATGCTCGCGATTGGCGACAAAGTCAATGATTCAACTGAATTTATCGAATTCATGCTTGTGGTGATATGCGATACTGTTTCACAATTTAAGAACTCAAAAGTGATTGATAAACTGAGCGATAAAGTGAGCGATAAAATGGACGATAAAGAAATCGCGTTCTTCAATATCATTTATCCATACTTGTCGGAAAATCACGAAATCGGCAGCAGGAAAGCGGCAGAATTGAGCGGAAAGCCGAGTGCTACAGTGCGCCGATACTTGGTTAAGCTCGTGGAACTAGGTATATTGCGCTCCGCGGGTGAAAATAAAAATCGAACTTATTATCTGTCTGAAGAAAAATAGTATAAAGAGGTGACTGAAATTGTCAAAAAATAATCCGCACGAGCACAATCACGAGCTGGAATCCAGCCAATACTACGACCAAATCGCCGGCAACTTCGACCACAGCTGGGACGGTTTTTTATCGAGCTTTTTCAAGCGTTTCATCGTCAAGCATCTGGAAATCCCGAAGGAAGCGCAGCTCTTGGACGTCGGCTGTGCCAATGGCAAGCTGCTGTCAATGCTGGAAAAGAAGCAGCAGTTTCACGGTACGGGAATTGATATTTCTGAGAAGATGGTCATCGTGGCGCGTGCGCTGCATCCAGAATTCAAGTTTGTCGCGGGCTCAGCACAGGACTTACCTTTTGCGGACAACAGTTTTGACATCGCTGTCTGCTCGGCCAGTTTTCACCATTTCCCGGACCCGGCCGGATTTTTGGCAGAAGCTTCGCGCATTATTAAGCCTGACGGAAAACTTGTGATTGCGGAAATCAGGATTCCAGTTGTGACGCGGATTTACAACCGCCTGGTCACGCAGAATTCTCACGAGGGCGATGTGAAAATGTATCGGCCGAAGGAACTGAGCCAGATTTTCACGGAAAATGGCTGGACAATCAGCAGACGTAAGATTTCTAGACAAATTCAATATTATGAGCTGAAAAAATGAGTAACAAAACACGCGTAACATTTTGAGACAACGCGTGTTTTTTCTGCGCTTAGTCGCTTATCAGAGAATATTTTTCCGGTACTGGCTGGGAGAAAATCCTGACCATTTTTGAAATTGGCGGCTAAAATGGGCTGGATTTGAATAGCCTAATTTCTCTGAGATATTTTCGATTGTGATTTCAGGATTTGTCAGCAGACGCTTGGCTTCCATAAATTTTAAATATCCTAAATATTTTTTGGGCGACATTCCGTAAATTTTCTTGAAAATTTCAAGGCCGTGACTGGCGGAAATGTTGGCCTCGGCGTAGATTAACCGAATGGCTGGCTCAGTTTTTCCGACTGTTTTCTCTTCAAAAAACTGCTGGAAATTATGCTGGATGATTTCAGCAATGTTTCTTGCCAGGCTGAGACTTTGGATATCAGAATTATTTTTGAGGTCATTTTCAGATATTCTTATCAGCTCAAAAATCAGTTTGAGCAAAATTTGAACGGTGAGTATTCGGTCAGATAAGGAAAAAACGTCCGTTTTCTGGTAGAGGCAAATCCATTCCTGAATAATCGGCCTTAATATCTGATTTTCTTCTGCTTCATTAGGGAAAATCAGCGGAATATTTTTGATTAAAGTATAACGCAAAGCCGGTTCGTCAATGTCAAAATGTGCTGTAAAGTAAGTCATGCCGGCTTGTGAAATGCAGAGGTTGAGATGGCGCATTCCGGGCGGAATGACTAAAATGTCTCCTGCGTTTAAAAAGTAATGTTTCTGATTGATAATGGTTTCCTGGGTGCCGGACAAAATCAGCAGAATTTCAAAGGCAGGGTGGGCGTCTGGATAGGTAGACCAGCCCTGTGAGACTGTCTGCATGTGGGCTGAAAAGAATTTGATGCTGGTGTCCAGATTGGGCAAAAAGGTCAGGTTCTGATAAAGTTTGTTGGTCATTTGCGTTAATATTTGCTCCGTGTTTTTGGGTAAGTATTTCGTGGAAAAGAGTATTTGAATCCGGGTTAATTTACAGTATACTGTATTTGTTAACAAAAAGGAAGCGCTTCTGTAAGATTTTCGGAGGAAATGATTGTGATAAAAAATCCGATTTTAAAAGGATTTAACCCTGACCCATCAATTTGCAAGAAAGATGGTACCTACTATATTGCCACTTCGACCTTTGAATGGTTTCCTGGTGTTCAAATTTTTGAATCGAAGGATTTAAAAAACTGGAAATTAGCTGTTCGACCGTTGAATAGGGTAAGTCAGCTGGATTTAAAAGGTGTGCCGGACAGCGGAGGTGTCTGGGCGCCTCATCTTAGCTATGAGGACGGCCGTTTCTGGCTGATTTATTCGATTGTCAGAGAGCATCGGGCTTTTAAAGATGTGCGGAATTATATGGTGAGCGCTCCCGATATTTGCGGTCCCTGGAGTGAACCGGTATTTCTAAATGCGCGCGGATTTGACCCGAGCCTGTTTCATCATCCAAGCGGGAAGAAATATATTCTCAATATGGTTTATGATTTTCGCGGCAATCGTCCCTGGAATTACGGCATTGAGATACAGGAATTTGACCTGAAGCTGGGAAAACTTGTCGGACAATCCGAGCTGATTTTTAAGGGGACAAACCTGCAGAAAACGGAGGGGCCGAATCTCTATTTTATCAATAATTACTACTATCTTGTGACAGCAGAAGGCGGTTCTCAGTGGGGGCACTCGGTCACAGTAGCCCGCTCGAAGCAGCTTTACGGCCCTTACGAAGTTCATCCGGAGAATCCGATTTTAACCGCCTGGTATTCACCAGAAAATGAACTGCAGAAAACAGGACATGCGTCGCTTGTGAAAACGGATAACGAGAAGTGGTACATGACTTTCTTGACAAGCCGTCCGATTAAAAGAAAAGGCAAGGGGCTCTTTGAAGAGAGAGGCTTTGCGACCCTTGGACGCGAATCCGCCATTGCGCAGCTCGAGTGGAAAAATGGCTGGCCCTATGTCGTCGGCGGGCGGACAGCACAAAGTAAAATTAAAGATTCAGGATTAGCAGAGCATATTTGGGAGAAAAATCCTGAAAAAGTCGACTTCTCATCTGGAATCAGCTCGGATTTTCAAACGCTCCGCGTGCCTTTCGACTCAAAAATGGGTGAAATAACGGCTCAAGGTTTGAAACTTTACGGCCAGGAGTCCTTGTATTCGGTCTTTGAGCAGTCTTTGCTGGCGCGCAGATTTGAAGCGCTCAATTTTACAGCAAGCACCGCCGTGAGCTTTGAAGCAGAAGACTTTCAGCAGTCTGCCGGCCTGACCTGCTATTATAACAGCAAAAACTGGACATCTTTTCAAGTGACGTACAATGAGGAAAAAGGCAGGATACTGACTCTGTTGGCTTGTGAGGGCTCGGCTTTAAGCGCTCCCCTATGCGGAAGCGAAATTCCGCTGGAAGAAAATAAAAAAGTTGAGTTGAGAGTCAAAGTTACAGCGGATTTCTATCAGTTCGAGTATTCATTTGACAGTGAAACATGGACAAAAGTCCCAGTGAAATTTGATACCTACAAATTATCAGACGATTACATTGCCAAACCGTTCCTGGGACCGACCGGCGCAGCATTTACCGGTGCCTTTGTCGGCGTCCACTGCAATGATTTGACGGGAAGACGCAAAGCAGCAATCTTTGAATATTTTACTTATTCAGAAGAGTAAAAACTCAAGGGGGAAAAGGAAAAAATAATGGAAAACAAAATGGAAACAAATGTGCAGAATACACAGCAACATACACGGCAGCTGCGCGTGAAAATTCAGAAATTCGGGAGCTTTCTAAGCGGCATGATTATGCCGAACATCTTGGCCTTTATCATGTGGGGTTTGCTTGCAGCGCTTTTCATTCCCACAGGCTGGCTGCCCAATGCCGACTTTGCTAAAATCGTTGCGCCAACCATAAAATACTTGCTGCCGCTCCTAATTGCTTATACAGGCGGAAAATCAGTTTACGGCGCACGCGGCGGCGCAGTGGGCGCTGCTGTTACCATGTGCCTTATCGTAGGAACAGACCTGACCATGTTTCTCGGCGCAATGGTCATGGGTCCTCTCTCAGCCTGGCTGCTGAAAAAACTGGACAGCCTCTATGAGGGCAAAGTCAAACCAGGCTTTGAGATGCTGATACAAAACTTCAGCGCCGGCATCTTTGCGGCAGTTTTAGGACTCTTAAGCTACGTTGCCATTGGCCCTATTTTTACGACCTTAATGAATGTCCTCACAAATGCCGTCAATGGCCTTGTGTCTCACCATTTACTGCCTTTAGTGAGTATTTTCATGGAACCGGCCAAAGTCCTCTTTTTGAACAATGCGATTAATTTTGGAGTTTTTGCCCCAATCGGGCTGCAGCAGTCACAGGAGTTCGGTAAATCCATGATGTTTGCGATTGATAATCCGGGCGTTGGACTGGGCATCCTGCTTTCTTACTGTTTCTTCGGAAAAGGGACAGCCAAAAGAACAGCTCCAGGCGCGATTATTATTCACTTTTTCGGCGGAATTGCGGAAATATATTTTCCCTATGTCCTGATGCAGCCGCTCTTAATTATCCCTGCTATTCTCGGCGGTATGAGCGGTGGAATCACATTGATGCTGACCAATGCGGGGCTTATCTCACCGGCTTCACCGGGCTCTATTTTCGCCTTTTTAGCAGTGACGCCCAAGGGAAGCTATTTGGGGATGATTCTTGCCATTTTTGTTGCGACAGCCGTCACTTTTGTCAGTGCGTCAGTGGTGCAGAAACTGGCAGTGGCTAAGGATGATGAAGCCTTTGAAGCAATGGAAACTGTCTCAAAGAAAATGAAGCAGAATGGGAAAATTACTCAGACAGCAGGAGCAGCAGCATCTGAGATTTTACCAAGTGCCCGTCATGGCTTGCAGCAGATAGAAAAAATCATTTTTGCCTGCGACGCCGGTATGGGCTCAAGTGCAATGGGCGCGTCCATCGTCCGCAAGAAAATAGAAGAATTAGGCCTGCCAATCAAAGTTACTAATGTCGCCATTCGCAATTTGGTCGCCGACAGCAGCAGTCTAGTGATTACTCAGGAAGAGCTGCAGGAGAGCGCAAAAAAGAAGGCGCCTCAGGCTCATTTCCGTGCTGTTGACCAGTTCTTGAACAATGCTTTGTATGACCAGATTTTGTCAGAATTACAATAAATGTTTAAAAATGTCCCAAAGTTTAAATTTGCGTTACAAAAAGATTTGACGCGAACTTCCCGCCACTGGTGTGATATAATTAGAGCATGAACGAGCAAGAAAATAACGAAAAGCATTTCAGTCTCTCCTGGTTTTTCCGTTGGTTTGTCGACAATAAGGCCATTACTTTTTTACTTGGTTTGCTTTTACTGCTGCTGAATGTTTTCTTGCTCTACAAAGTTAATTTTATCTTTAAGCCGATTCTGCAATTTTTAGGAATCATTCTCCTGCCGATTGTGCTGGCGGCCATTTTCTATTATTTGTTAAATCCGATTGTCGATTTTGCGCAGAAGCACAAGGTTCCCAGAACCGCTACAATTGCACTGCTCTTCGCACTTTTGGCGGGTCTTCTGGTGTGGGCGCTGGCCGTGGTAATTCCTGCGGTGACGGAGGCTGCAGAGAGCTTTATAAAGCATTTCCCGACCTATTTGAATGCTGCGGAGAAACAGGGGCGTGCGTTCATCAAAAACTACAATCTGTCCAATTTTAACATTGACGTGGATGCAATTGTAAAGAAAATCGGCGATTCGGCTCTGGACTTTGTCCAAGGCTTCTATGCAACGGCAGTTTCGGGTGTGGGCGGCTTCATTACAACAGCTACTGGAATTGTGATTGATATCATTATCTTCCCGTTTATCCTGTTTTATCTGCTGCGCGACGGCAGGGGGATTGCGCCTTATATCACGAAATTTCTGCCAACGTCTTGGCGTAAAGACATTTTCACGCTTTTGACCAAAATCAATACTCAGTTGTCCAGCTTTATCCGCGGTGAGGTGATTGTTGCGCTTGCGGTGATGATTATGTTCGGGATTGGTTTGAATGTTATTGGCCTGCCCTATGCGATGGTGATTGCAATTGTGGCTGGGATTTTCAATCTGATTCCTTATCTGGGCTCGTTTCTGGCCTTTATTTTGGCGATAACTGTCGGAGTCATGGTCAGTCCTTTCATGCTGCTGAAAGTCTTGGTTGTCTTTGTTATTGAGCAGACAATTGAGGGACGGTTTATTCAGCCGCTGGTTATCGGCTCGCAGATGAAGATTCATCCGATTACGATTCTGTTCATTCTGCTGACAGCCGGCTCTTTCTTCGGCGTTTGGGGAGTTTTCCTCGGCATCCCGGTTTATGCAACATGCAAAGTCGTTATCACACACATTTATACATGGTATCGCTTGCGCTCTCCTCTTTTCCCGGATGAGTTTTCAGACGAGGCTGAAAAGAAAGGTGAAACAGATTAATTTTCCAGATTATCTTTTCACGTGATTATAAGTAAAAAATATGATAAAATAAGATAATTGTGGACGCTTCAGTGTTCAGAAAAATTTGCCCACTGAGGGAAGAAATGTTATTGACGTTTCACATATATTAGGAGCGTAGATGGAAGAAGATCTCTACGGAGCGAATCTCAAAAAAGGTTATCAGAACGGGACCAGTAAAAACGGTAAGCGTAAAAAGGGTTCTCCAGAGGAGCCCTCTTTGTCGTCCTCTCAATCATCTGCTTTATCGGCAAAGGAACGCTTAAATCGTGTAAATGACCGCTACAAGGCTTTTTCAGAATCTCATTCTGAGTCTGTTAGTTTGTGGGGACGGGACGGATATGACAGGGGTGACGACGTTCCTGAGTCAGAAACGGCAAGGGAGCGGAAACCGAAGAAATCTTCAAGAGTTCACAACCCTCTTCAGCAATTTAATGAATTTATGCCGAATCCTGATTTGGATGACAATGACCCTTTAACAGCATTGCGACATGTGGAGCTAGGAGAAGAAGTGCACGGGCCTGAATTCGAAACTGAAGCGGCTGAAAAAGAAAATTATAAACAGACAGAAACTCAAGAATTGCGCCGTCTGCTCCTGGACGAAACAACTGATTTTGTGTTTGACCATGATGATGAAACAATTTGGGAAAGGGCTGGTCAACAGCCGGAAAACCGTGAAGATTTCGGAAACTTTGAACCCGATACTCTTGATGATGATATCGAATTTGCCGAATTAAAAGTTACACCTCCAGAGACCGAATTTGATGAATTTGAGTCATTAGAGAACTCAGAAAATCTAAAAGTTTTGACTGAACTGTCAGAAAATGACTCTATTTTTGATTCACAAAGTCTTGAGGAAAGTCTGTATGATTCAGAAAGTCTTAAGGAGAGTCTGCAGGAATCAGAAACTGTGCAGAGTTATTCTGAAAATCCGGAAGTTTTATCCGAGCAATCATTGCAGCTTTCAGATTCTGTTTCTTCCAGCCAGTCTTATTCTGCAGGAATATCAGAGATTAAGTCCGCTGAAATTTCTGAGAATTCTGGAATTCAGGAACAGGCTCTTTCTCTTGACTTGTCGAATTCTCTGAAAGCTTCTGCCTCACAATCCGAATCAGCTTCTGTTTCTGAGCAGGAAAGTGAACAGCAGAGCATGAATGCGAATCTTGACCAAAGTACTGAGATGACTTCAGAGGAATTATCCGCCTCGCTTTATGAAAGTGAAATTTCGGCTGTCAATAAGAGTGAATCATTATCAGAGCTTGAATCTCTGGCTGATTCACAATTGGAAAATGATACGAGTTTGACCGCTCATTCACTTTCTTTAAGTAATTTCGGCTCAGTTTCCGCCTCCGCTTCACTCAGTGAATCAGGCTCGCAGCTGGGCTCAGTCTTAGCTTCTGAATCCCAATCTGAGTCCGTGGATAAATGGCAGTCATTACAAGTTTCTATGGTTCAGTCTGAGCAGGCTTCTGTATCTGATTACGCATCGGTCAGTGAATCCGAGCAACTCATGTTTGAAGCTATGGAAAACGAGAGTCTTTCCGAGCAATACTCAGAATCTTTAAGTATCTCTGCGTTTGAGGCTCATACAGTGAACCGCAAAACTTCAGAGTCTCTGTCAGCATCTGGTCTGCAGAGCCTAATCTTTTCGAACAGTGAATCGTTGGACCAGTCTTTATCGGACTTGGCAAACCAGGCTGAAATCAGTTTACAAGTTTCTGAGAGCTTATCAGAGCGGGAGAATGATGTAGAAGTCATTCGGGCATTTGAAGCAGATTCACTTATTGAGCAAAAAAGTTTGCAGGATTCAATTTCAATGTCAGGATTTGAGTCTGACTACTATCAAATGTCATTTATGACCAGCAGATTTGAGTCTGACTCTGAACGGGCAAATTTGGAAACTTCATCTTCACTGTCAGATTCTGCTTTGAATTCTGATATTGAACGTGAAAAAATCGCAGAATCTTATTCAGCTTCTTTGAGCGATTCCTACTCTTTGGCGCATTTTATCAAGCTGTCCGAGAGGCAGTCAGAGGCTGATTCTCAAGCAGTATTAGAATCAATCAGTATTTCTGAGGATAACTCCTTATCGTATTCTATAGGAATTCTTGCCAGTCTCTCCGAATCGGAAAGTTTGATGACGTCTGAAACACTGTCGGACAAACAGTCGTTGAGCGAGTCCAATTTCACATCAGCTGTTGCCAGCGGTTCCTGCTCGATTTCAGATTTCCAGAGTCAGCTTATCAGTGAATCAGTTTTAACTGAATCTTTTGAATTGTCAGAGTCGATGTACCTGTCTTCGTCTGATTCGATTTTAACGGCGGTTTCGCTGCTTGAGTCTGAAAGTATTGTGGAATCATTTTCTATGAGTGAAAGTTTGTCACAAGAGGAAATCTCCGTTGCTTTATCAAATTCACTCTCAACATTAAACAGTACGCTTAAGAGCCAGTCACTGCAAGCTAGCGAGGAAGATTCTGAGGCAAATTCAGAAGAAATAAGTGCTGAAATTCTTTTATCAGAAGCTGAATCACAAGAAATTGAACTGCAGATTTTGAATTCAGAGTTTGAGTCCTCGTCATTACAGGAATCGTTTGAAGTCTCTGCAATTGCTTCTGAAGAAATTAGTCTTTTACAAGAGTCTGAGGAAAATTCAGTAGAAAATTCAGCTAGCTTGAGCAGAGGGATTGAGACAAGTCTCTCACAATCAACTTCAACAGAAATTTATATTGAGAATTCCTTAAGCTTATTAAAATCAGAATCAGAACATGAGTCACAATTTTTCAGTGAGCAGAAGAGCGAAGAATTGTCACTTTCTACGGAGAATTCTTTAGAGACAAGTACGATTGATTCAGAAATGGATTCAGAGTCCATGTTCGTTTCAGAAATTGAAAGTGATTCAGCTTCAGAGTCTGAGAGCATGAGTATCAGCGGCTCAGACAGTTTATTTGAGCAAATTTCTCTAGAAAAATCAGAATCCGAGAGTCGAAGCATCAGTGAATCAGACAGTTTGTCCGAGCAAAATTCTCTAGAAGAATCAGAGTCTGAGAGTATGAGTATCAGCAGCTCAGACAGTTTGTCCGCGCAGATTTCTCTAGAAGAATCAGAGTCTGAAAGTACAAGTATCAGTGACTCAGACAGTTTATCCGAGCAAAATTCTCTGGAAGAATCAGAGTCCGAGAGTACAAGTATCAGCGCTTCAGACAGTTTATCCGAGCAAAATTCTCTGGAAGAATCAGAGTCCGAGAGTACAAGTATCAGTGACTCAGACAGTTTATCCGAGCAAAATTCTCTGGAAGAATCAGAGTCTGAAAGTACAAGTATCAGTGACTCAGACAGTGTGTCAGAGAGTCAGCTATTGAGCGAAGAACTTGAGAGCGAATCTTTACAGCAGTCACTCGAAGCATCCGAGTCTGATTCCTTGGAAGTCTCTGAAAGCTTGAGTCAGAGTGAGTTTTCAGCCAGCGAGTCAATGCGGGATTCAGCAGAAATGTCTGACAGCGAGTCAGTGTCTAGCAGTGAAAGTACTTCACTTGAACAGTCGGAATTTGAATCTACTGAGCAATCCGAGTCTGAATCTGAGTCATTGCAGGAATCAGAGAGTCTGTCTGATTTTGAGCGTGAAACCAGTGAATCTTTATCCGGCTCAGAGTCGCAGGAACTCTCTGAATCTATGTCTATCAGTGATTCTGAAAGCTTCTCAATATCAATTTCCGAGTCAGACTCAATCAGAGATAGTTTAAGTGAATCGGACTCATTGATGATTTTCGAATCAATTTCATCGTCCGACAGCGAGCTGCAAAGCCTGTCTGCTTCAGAGTCTGAGTCCGAATCTGAGATGCAGCATTCGCTAGAAACTTCATTGGAAATTTCGCTGTCCGAAGAATCACAGAGCGCCTCCGAGTCGTTAAGTCAAGCGGAAGAGGAGTTTGAAAGTCTTGAGACCTCAGCCTCGGATTTGGAAAGTGAACAACTCTCTGAATTTGAATCAGAGTCAGTGTCTATTTCAGACAGCTTGTCTGAATCAGCTTCATTGCTTGAAAGTGAAACTTTGAGCGAGTCTGCTTCGCTTGCCTTATCGGAGGAGATACAGCTGTCACTTTCGGATTCGGAATCTGAAAGCTTGTCGGAACAGCTTTCCTTAGAGAATTCAGAAATGGTTTCCGAGTCAGAAAGCCTGTCCGAGCAGAACTCTTTAGAGGAATCAGAGTCAGAGAGTGAAAGCATCAGTGACTCTGACAGCTTATCCGAGAGCCAGTCACTCTCAAACAGTCAGGAAGACAGTGAGAGCTTGTCGGATCAGGAATCTTTGGAATCACAAATTATTGTAGAATCTGAACAGTTGTCATTAGAAATCTCATCCTTTTCGTTTTCTGAGGTCGAGTCAACTGAATTATCCGAGCTGCAAAGCGAAGAATTTTCAAATAGTTTAAGCGAATCAGAATCTTATCAGTCATTTTCATCCTCAGAGTCAGAAAGCCGTTATCAGAGCCGCTCTGAATCAGTAAAAGCTTCTCTGGATGACCAGTCACTGGAAGAATCGATGCATGTCTCTATGATTTCAGAGTCTGCGAGTGAGTCTGAATCGTATGAGGTTTCGGTATCTGAGCAATTCAGTGCAGAAGTTTCAGACAGTTTGTCGGAGAGCCTGTTTGAGTCAAATCAGCAATCAGAAGAAGAGTCAGCTTCTGATTCTGAATTCATGTCCCTTTCCCTTAAAACAAGCGAATCTGATTCTGAATCGCTTTATAGCTCTGAGAGTTTGTCAGAAGGGGATTCTGCAGAATTATCAGATATTATCTCGAATCAGATTTCTCTGTCGCATCTTGAGTCTATCTCAATGTCCCGGCTGGCCTCTGAATCAGTCTCTGTCAGGTCATCCGAATTAGCTTCATTAGAAGATTCATACTCAGATTCAGATTCCCTGGCGATATCAGCAGAGCAGTCTGAGATTTTGTCCGAATCAGCTTTCATCTCTGAGTCAGAATTTCAGTCTATCTCGGCCTCCAATTTTGAGTCTGCCGGCGATTACCTGCTGCAGGTTTCGGAGTCCCTGTCCCTGATGATGAATAGTGAGATTAGTCTGACTCAGCAGAATCTTCATTCCAGTTCCAGCACGACGTCTTCATCTTCATTGTTTGAAGAAACCGGAGCGGATGAACCAGACTCCGACTCAGAAAGTCGGAAGTCTAGACGCGGCTTGTTTGACCGTTTTAGAAGAGAATAAAAAAGCATAAATCTCCAGATTGTAGACGAAAATATAATCTGGAGATTTTTCATTTTCCGTTTTTTATGACATGAAAAAAAGCCCAGTTGGACTTTTTTATGATGCCGAGAGTTAGTCATTTGTAATGACGGGGTCAAAGTTTTTAATGATTGGCTGCTTCACTTCTTTGTCCAGCCAGTTTTCAAAGTCTAAATCGAGTTTGCTGGGATTTTCGTTCAACTCGGCAGAGCTTGAGTAATAGTTGATGTCATTACGGCTGGCCTGGGTTAAAGACATGTTTTCACTTTCATCTCTATATTTACGGCTGTCAAAAAATGAAGTTTCTGCTTGAGCTGCAGACTTTGTCTGATTCAGTGTTTCATCAATGTTTGATTTGGGCAGCACGGCTCCGTCGTCAACATATTGATTCTCCATAGATTTAAGCTTGGCGTTCCATAGATTATATTCGCGGTTGGCCAGAAGATTTTCCAGCTCTTCATTATTATGACGGATTAGCTTGTCAAAGTCTATATTATTTGCTTCAGGGAGAACATCGCCGGCGGCAGAATCGACTTGCACTGGGGATATTTGCCCCGTGTTCTCAGCAATATTGGCAGATACTGGTGAAGCTTCTTTTAAGTCTGTTAAGCCAGTTAAGCCAGTTTTACTCTGTTTTAAAGCTTCTACAATTTTCTGCGCAGAATTCGACAGATTGGAAAATTCGTCCTGTAATCCGGTCACTTTCACCTGGATTGTCTCTTGACGCAAGTGAGAGGAGTTCAGCTTGCGCTGAAGAAGCAGCAAATCTGATTCTATCCGCTTCAGCTTGTTTTCTTTTGATGAAATGTAAAGTGCGAGTGTGTGCGGCTGTGCTAAAGAAGCCGGAGTGATACCAGCCGGCAGATTTTCAAGCGTGTGTTCTCCATTAAAGTTCCCGGAAGAGAGCTCTTTTAGCTCATGCTGGAGATTATCTCTTTCACTTTGCAATGTCTCAGTATTTCGTCTGAGCTTGGCAGTGGAAGACTTAATATCATTCAAAACATTTCCAAAAGAATTTAAGTGCTCACTCACCATATTCATTTGAGTGGAAAGTTCAGGAACTTTTGACAAAAGCAGCTGGATATTTTCGCCGTCTTTCGGGCGATTAGCAGCTAAAACTTGAATCTCCGAAACCAGCTGTTTCGTCTCAGGTTTTTCGAGGATGTTTTCAAAAAAATTAGAGGTATTTTCGTTTATAT
Organism: Lactovum odontotermitis; assembly: GCF_054658595.1. Classification (NCBI taxonomy): domain Bacteria; kingdom Bacillati; phylum Bacillota; class Bacilli; order Lactobacillales; family Streptococcaceae; genus Lactovum; species Lactovum odontotermitis. The sequence goes on along the minus strand of NZ_BAAGGQ010000001.1, from coordinate 16,543 downwards.
TTGACATAATTACTTAAATTTATTATATTACATTTCCCTTTCATATGCAATTTTATGAATTTTATGAAACAAAATCAGAATTTTTACGTATAAATAGTTAAGGGGGAAATTTACACAGATTTCTCCCAAATATAATAATGATGAGGCATGAAATGTTGACAAACTTTGAAATTTATCGCTATAAGTCCGCAGGAATCAGTAATTTGGGAATTTTGAAACTGGTAAAGTTTTACCACCAGCATCCGAAAGTCAGAAAATTGAATTTGCGCCAGACAGGACAGATTACAGAGACACGTTCTCTAGCAGACTTCATTGAGCGCTATAAGAGCCAGGAAATCAAAGAAATCAAGAGGAAATATCAAAAGTTTCCCAGCATATCGATTTTAGATGAAGATTATCCGGAAAACCTACGGCAAATCTATAATCCGCCTGCTATACTGTTTTATAAAGGAAACATAGATTTACTCAAATACCCGAAGATTGCATTTGTCGGCTCAAGAGACTGTGATATTACCGGAGTCAAATCGGTTGAAAAGCTCATCAAAGGATTAGGACAAAATTTTGTCATTGTCTCAGGCTTAGCCAGAGGAATTGATACAGCCAGTCATATAGCGGCAGTAAAAAAGAATATCGCAACAATTGCGGTCATCGGAACTGGACTCAATGTCTATTATCCCAAAGAAAATCGCTCACTGCAGGAACATTTGATGGAAAAACAGTTAGTCTTAACAGAGTACGGAGCAGGTGAAAGGGCTCTAAAATTTCATTTTCCAGAGCGGAATCGGATTATTGCCGGACTCAGCCGCGGCGTTGTTGTGGCAGAAGCAAAAATGAGGTCGGGCAGCCTGATAACAGCCGAACGCGCGATAGAAGAAGGGCGTGACGTTTTTGCTATCCCGGGCAGCATCAGCGACGGAAAGTCTGACGGCTGCAATCACCTGATACAGGAGGGAGCAAAACTGGTCACCAATGCTCAGGATATTCTCGAAGAGTATCATTTAAATCTGAATTAGTTGTATAACAGTAATTTTTTTGTTACAATGTGGCAATGAGAAAGAATGGAATCAGGCATTATCAGAAGAAACGCTCGAAACTTGTTCCAGTGCTGCTGACAGCTCTGATTGTTGTGATACTGGCAGCTGTTGTTTTTGTGCTGGTGACAAAACAGACCAAAGGAAGCAAAAAGACAGAGACAACGACGTCGCTGTCTGCAAAGGACCCGACCAAGACAACGTCCAGTAATGGTTATGAACCCAGCAGTTCGATACCCGTTGCTTCCGGGACAGCAGAGCTGACAGAAGATACTGGAGGCGCTCAGTGGGTTCAAGTCAAGTCAGCCACTCAGACGACAAAATTCACCGACCTTTCAAACGGCAGCATTAAAATTATAAAAGCCAACAATCCGCAAGTTCTAAAGACGGCAGTGTCAACTACAACTCCGGCGGTTCTGATGGCGGATGTCGTAGCCCGCTTTCCAAACACTGCCATCATGAATGCTTCGGGCTTTGACATGAACACGGGCTTTGTTGCAAGCTTTCAGATAAATAACGGACAACTCTTCAGAGACTGGAGCAGCAGCACCGAAACAACATTTGTCATTAATAAAGACGGCACCTGTGCTGCCTATGATTCCTCAACACCGGCCAGTGAAATCCTTCAAAAAGGTGCAGCCATGAGCTTTAGCTTTGGCGGTATCATAATGAAAGACGGCGCGATAGTTCCAAGCGACGGCTCATTCGACTGGAAAAAGCATTCGCTGATTGGAAATGACAAGGATAACAACATTTATTTAATCGTGACCGATACAAATTATGGCTATGATGGTCTGCTGCAGGCAATATCAGGATTCAACATGCAGAACCTGGTCTTAATGGACGGCGGCGGCTCCAGCCAGTTGACCTTAAATGGTGAAACACTCTTTCCGAGTGAAGACAATCGGGCTGTTCCGGATTATATTGTATTGAAGTAAAAAAAGAAAAGCGGCCAGCTGAGCCGTTTTTCTTTTTGGATTTTTTACATTATTAGTTCAAAGTCTGTAAAAATTGGGCTTTGACAGTGTCAAGTTCAGTCTGAGGGATAACTTGAGTGCCGCTTTCGTCAGCAGTGGTAGAATGTACATTCATTTTATTGAGAGACAGGGAATTGCGATAGTCTAAAGCAACTTTGACGAAATCAGAGAAACTCAAATCAGTTTGCAGATTGTCAGAAATAGAGTTGAGAATCTTTTGATAATTCTGCAGCGTAGGCGTTTTCCTGATATTTTCGAAAACAGCCATGGCCACATTACGGCGGCGGTCTGCCATCGCAGTCGTATCAGAAGCATCAATCAGCGATAAATAAGCTTTAACCTGCTCATTCGTTGACAATTTCAAACTTCCCTGGTCAAACTTAAACCCGCCCGCAGTAAAAGCTTTAGGATTTTGAATGCTAATACCACCCGTTGCCTCAACAAAATCGCCCAAACCATCAAGATTGAATACAATCACCTTGTTGAAGGTCAAACCGAGCAGCGCCTGCATTTTATCCTGCAAAGCCGTGCCGCCGCCGGACTGATAGGTTTGAAGAATCGTTGAGCCGTCCGGCAGAACTTTGACTGGATCAATGTTTACGACCGTCGTCTTTTTCGTATTTGGATTTACCGAAGCCGCCAATGCTGCAGCCACGACCTTTTTTCCATCAACCGAAGAAGTCCCGATAATAAGAGTTGAGAAAGGAGTCGTCTTTGACAAAGTAACCGGTGCGGTCTTAAACTCTGATGTCTGAGTTTGAGAAATCGCATTCCGCGCGTCAAAATAGACTTTTCCGACCGCAGCACCAGCGGCCAGAATCAGCAATATAAGAATTCCTAAGAAAATTTTTAAGCCGCGATGCTTTTTTTTATGCTTCCGTCTTTTTTTTACTTTGATACGCCGGCGGTTACTGTTAGTCCGGGAATAGGCAGAATGTCCATTCTCAGTTTCTTCATCTGAGTACATAAATAACCTCAATCTAAAAGCTGTTTTTAAAATTATACCATGATTTTCGGATTTTTGGGAAAATGTTCGGGGTTATTTTTTCTTTTCTTGTACAGAAAGTCTACTCTGAAAAATAAAGCTGCTTAATAATGAAGATTTTCGCGGCGAAATTTCATCGAAAGGAACGCTGTATTTTGACCAACTTCTATTAACGGTTGAAATGACGAAGATATTGGAAAGTAATGCCAGTGTTTGATTAAATTTCGGCAGAACTGGCTGAATATCGAATATAGCCTGATGATGAGAATAAACAAGGTGAAAAAGTTTATTCACTGCTGTCACTTTTCATTTATCGGAAAACTTAAATTTTCACGCACTATCACATTACGCTTGACAAATATGCGGGAGAGGAGGTATAATACAACAATAGCAGTTTCTGTATACTTAAGATTTGCGAGAGACTCTGCTTCAAGGAGTATATTACTTTTTTCGGCCGTTTTTTTCATGGAAACACGAAAAAAACGAACTGGGCTTTGAAGTCTGCTGTCGTCGAAATGAGAAAGGGGTGAGACTAAAATAGAGATAAATTCTAATAAAGGCTGGTTGAGACGTCGGGCCGATAAATCAGATAACTCGTATTCCATTTCAAATTCCCCCGGGACAATCGGAAGTCTGATCCGCACGATCACTCAGCGCGGATATGTGGAAAATGAAAATGATCTTTTTGAGAATCTTGGTAGCGAATCTGCGCGGATTAAATTCGGTACAAGAATTGAGATATCTGTATTTGCTGATGAGAAAAGGGTGTTAGTTGCTTATCAGGCACCGAACTGGAAAGTGACAAGTATCATGGGCGGAGAGAGCCACACACTCTATCATGGATCTAAACTGCCCTTTGCTAAAAATCTGACGATTCCCGATGCCGATAGACTTGAAAAATTAACGCGTACGGAGAATGAAAAACTCCAGGATGAGGTTATATCTAAAGGCTATGAGCTGGTAATGAATGGCTGGTCAGACTGGTCGGACTTTCTGTATACCGGCGGCTTTGTAAAAGTGGGGCAGGAAAAAGAAGAGATTTTTATTTGTTATCACAATCTCGGAAATGGTAATGATAACAAACGATGGGGCGCAAATAGCGGAAGATGGGAAGTGAAAATCTCTGCAAAAAAAACTGTATACTTTAACAAACTTCCCACAGCTGAAGAAATTGCAAAAATATTGAAAGTGAGTCACAAGGGAGAAAATGAATAATGCGTGATTAATAGGATTTTAAAAGCGAAACAGGATGATAGCCGATGGATATATTTTTATGTAATGGTATTTTGATACTTGGTGTGACGAATTATTTGTAACTTAAGATTACGATTACAAATTCTAAGAATCTCAATTTTTTCTTTCTTTACTTTAGAAAAATTGATTATATTATGTTATAATGATTAGTACTGATTAGATGTCTATTTTAGAAAAAAGGAATGAAAATGAACGAAGTTGAAGAAAATTCAATAAATATCCGAGAATTATTCGGTATACTCCGAAAGCGGATTAAGCTCATTGTTTTTTTTGTTGTTTTAACAACTGCAATCGGTGCTGCTTATACATTTTTTGTTGCAAAGCCGGTTTATCAGGCTTCAACGCAATTGGTTGTTAAGCTGCCGGAGACAGACACTGGGAACGGGACAAACGTTGGTGCTGCATCAGGTAATGTTCTGCTGGTTAATACAATTAATCAATTCATTGTCAGCTCATTTGTTTTAGAGCAGGTTCAAAAAAATCTTAACTTGAACGAAAGTGTCGAAGCGCTTCAGCAAAGTGTCACGGCTTCGAGTGCGACGAATTCATTTTTTATCAATATCAATGTTCAAAATCAAAATGCTAATTTAGCTAAAAAAATTGTGGATGAGATTGCAAATGTGATTAGTAAAGATGCACCGGAGCGAATGAATGTTGCAAATGTCAATGCTTTACCATCTGCCTCGGACCCATTGCAAGTGGGCCCAAATAAAAAGTTGTATCTAGTTGTATCTCTTTTGGCTGGTTTTTTGATTGGTTGTGGCTTAGCTCTACTCTTTGAACTCATGGATAACACAATCAACTCAGAAGAAGATATGGAACGGATTCTAGGCAAACCGCTGCTCGGTATCGTCCCTCTTATTGAGGGGAGTAATAGTATAGGGAGTGGAACGACTTTGGCATCGAAGTCTTCGGGTAGAAATGGTAAAAATAATAGGAGGAGAAGATAATGGCAAAAAAAAGTCAGAAAAATGTTGCTTCGTCTGCTAATAATTGGAAAAACCATGTAATCATGGATCCGAGTTCGATTGTTGCAGAGCGTTATCGTACGCTTCGTACAAATATTGAATTTTCATCTCGTGATCATGAAATCCGTAGTATACTGGTTGCTTCTGCGGGTCCTGGAGAGGGAAAGACGACGACAGCGGCGAATCTTGCGGTTGTTTATGCACAGACGGGGCGCAATACGCTCTATCTTGACTGTGATTTGCGCAGTCCGACGGGGCAGCGCGCATTTAACGTGCCGAATGCTGCTGGGATGACAAATATTCTGACGGGGAAAAACACAGCCAGTCAAGTGGTTCAAAAAGTGGAAGCTATTCCTCATCTTTATGTTATTACTTCCGGACCTATCCCGCCAAACCCGTCAGAGCTGCTTGGCTCGGGCAATATGGCGGAAATCATGCAGACGCTTTATGGAATCTTTGATAACATCATTATTGATTCGCCGCCGATTCTTACGGTGACAGATGGTCAAGTTATTAGCCGTTATGTTGATGGCGTGCTGGTTGTTGCGCGCAGCAAGAAGACGGATAAGCGTGCACTTTTGAAAGCCCGGAAACTTCTGGAACAAGTTCATGCGAATATCATCGGTTCAGTCATGAACTCAATTGAAACTGAAGAAAGTGATTATTACTACTCCTATTACTACGCAGAGGAATAAAAAGAATGAAAAGGATCGAATTACTGTTATGGAAAAGATGACGCCAGATCGTCCGCAATCACATAATCCATATATTCAGCGTCTCCTAGATGAAAATCTAGTTGAAGTACGCCCGCTCTCGCGCTGGCAGATTTTCATCAAACGTATGATGGATATTATTGGTTCCTTAGTCGGTTTACTTTTTTGCTTAGTTTTTGTGATTGTTCTTTTCATTCCATACAAGCTCGGAAAAAATCGCGGCCCGATGTTTTATAAACAGAAACGTTATGGCCAATTTGGTAAAACCTTCCAGATTTATAAATTCCGTACCATGATTGTAGGCGCTGAGGATTTACTTTTAAGTGATCCGGAGCTTTTTGAGCGATATCAGGAAAACGGAAATAAATTAGAAGATGATCCTCGTGTGACGCGTCTCGGACGTTTTCTGCGGAAATTCTCTATTGACGAGCTGCCGCAGTTTTTCAATGTTTTCATTGGCGAGATGGCACTAATCGGCCCGCGTCCAATCTTAGAGATTGAATTAGGTGAATACGGCGACCGACTGCCTTATCTGGAAATCGCTCGGCCGGGATTGTCGGGCTATTGGACGACCCATGGGCGCAATAAGGTTTGTTTTCCGGAACGGGCGGATATGGAACTTGAATATCTGCGACTCCGCTGTATTCGCTATGATTTATATCTGTTATGGGAAACTGTGGTTCAAATTTTTGTAAGTAGGGAGACATACTAATCATGCGTAATATTATCGATTTGCATTGCCATCTCTTACCCGGAATAGACGATGGACCGACTGAGCCCGGCTTGACGCTTGAGATGCTGAAAAAGTTTGCTCAGGAAGGCGTGACAAGGATCAATGCCACGCCGCACTTTGACCCGACCTTTCATACGACGCCGCAGACCGTCTTTGAACGTGTGAATCTTGTGAATCAACTTTGCCGCGATTATCATCTGCCGATAAAGATTTTTCCCTCAATGGAAGTACATATTTTCGGCGAGCTGATTGAAGCCTTGGAAGGCGGTCATCTTCTGACGGTCGCCAATCGCACCCGCTATATGCTGCTTGAGTTTGACTCAAATGATGTCCCGCTTTATGCGGAAAGTCTGATTTATCAGATGCAGCTGAATGGGGTTACACCAATCATTGTCCACCCAGAGCGCAATCTTGACATCATGCGTAATCCCGATAAATTACTCAACTTTGTCGAACAAGGTGCACTCACGCAAGTCACGGCTTCCTGCATCACCGGGAACTTCGGCAGCAAGTTCAAAGAGAATGCGGAGATCTTGTTTAAGATGAATCTGGTGCATACGATTGCTTCAGATGCGCACAATGTCACCAGCCGTTCTTCGAAAATGGCGCGTGCCTTTGAAGTTATCGCTGACAGGTACGGTCAAAGGCTGGCCGATAGGCTGAATCAGAACGCTTTGGCGATTATTAACGATCAGACGGTGGTGATTGAGGAGCCGCGGGAGCTGAAAAAGAAAGTTTTTGGCTTGTTTTAGAGAAAGGAAATGTTATTGGTAACTGAAAAGCATGTATTTATTATAGGCTCCAAGGGCATCCCTGCAAAATACGGCGGTTTTGAAACTTTCGTTGAAGAATTAACCAAAGGGCGGGTGAATCCTAATCTTCATTATCATGTAGCTTGTCTTGCTGAAGAAAAAAAAGAAAATTTTTTCTACAATCAGGCGGATTGTTTTACAATCAAAAAACAGCCGCTCGGTCCAGCTAATGCCATTTTTTATGACCTTAGCGCATTGAAATATTCGCTCAGGCAGATTGAGAAAAATCATTATGAAAATGCAATTATTTATATCCTGGCTTGTCGAATCGGACCTTTCATCGGTCGATATCGGACAAAAATGAAAAAACTCGGCATCACGCTCATGGTGAATCCGGATGGTCATGAATGGCTGAGGGCGAAATGGAGTGCTCCTGTCAAAAAATATTGGAAATACTCTGAAAAACTGATGGTTAAGCATGCAGACCTGCTGATTTGCGATAGTAAGAATATTGAAAAATATATTCAAGATTCTTACAAACAATATCAGCCGAAAACGGCCTATATTGCTTATGGTGCGGATATGACGCCAAGCCGGCTTTCAGATGATGATGAAAAATTAATTCAATGGTATCAGGAAAATGGGGTCGCTCCAGATGATTATTATCTGGTTGTTGGACGTTTCGTCCCAGAAAACAATTACGAGACAATGATGCGCGAGTTTATGGCGTCAGATTCAAAAAAAGATTTTGTTTTAATCACGAATGTTGAGAAAAACAAGTTTTACGAAAAACTGCGTCAAGCCACAGGATTTGATAAAGATCCGCGGGTCAAATTTGTCGGAACGGTCTATGACCGGGAACTTCTTAAGAAAATTCGTGAAAATGCATTTGCTTATTTCCATGGTCATGAGGTTGGCGGAACGAATCCGAGTTTGATTGAGGCTCTGGGCTCAACTAAGTTAAATCTTCTGCTGGATGTCGGTTTCAATCGGGAAGTGGCAGAAGAAGGGGCTTTGTATTGGACGAAGAAGAGGGGGGATTTTTCTGGTTTGATTAATAATGTGGAGTTTGGAAATTATTCTGAGTTGGAAGCGAAAGCGAAAAGTAGAGTGCAACAGTATTTTTCTTGGAAATATATCGTGACTGAGTACGAGAAAGTGTTTGAAGAATAAATATGCGCATTTTACACTATGGTTTAGGATACCCTCCGGAAAGAACTGGCGGATTGATTCAATATGTGATGGATCTGCTGAGCGAGCAAGTGAATCAGAAGCACGAGGTCGCATATCTTTTTCCTGGCAGGTTAGATTTTTTTAATTCATCTGTCAGAATAAAACAAAATGTTCCCAGAATTGATGGAGTGGCTTCCTTTGAAATCATTAATTCTTTACCTTTAGCAGTTTTTGGGGGAATTAAAGAACCAGAAAAGTTTTTAAGAAGCGTTGACTGCTCAGTATACGAAAATTTACTAAACGAATTTAAACCTGACATCATTCATATTCATTCACTGATGGGAATCCATAAAGAATTTTTTGAAGCAGCTTCTGAAAAGAGGATAAAAATAGTCTATACAACACATGATTATTTCGGATTGTCTCCTAACCCAACATTTTACTTCAATAATAAATCCTGGGACAAAGAAAATACTTTGAATTATTGGTTGAATGTTAGCCAAGGAGCAATGTCAACGAAAAAGCTCAAAGTTGTTCAGTTATCTTTTTATGCAAAATTAAGAGACAAGATAAAAAAATTTAAAAGAAGTTCGTTTCAAAAAGAAAGCTATTATTTTCTGAAAAACAATGAGGACTTTTCAAGTGAAACAAGAAAAGATTTTAAAGATTTGAGAGAATATTATCAAAGCATTTTCAATTTAATAAACGTTTTTCATTTCAGCAGCAATACAGCTAAGCAAGTATTCGAGAGAAATATATCAAAGCCTATTAGCGGTGAAGTCATTAATATCACCAATTCAACAATTTTAGGTGGGAAAAGGCAAATTGTGTTAGATATGAGTAAAATTAAAAAGATTACCTATATTGGTCAGTACGCTAGCTTTAAGGGATTTTATGATTTTATTGTGTTAGCTGAAAACTGCGCAGATAAGAGCATGCAGTTTGAAATATATGGCGAGAATATTGATGTTCCTTTACCAGCGAATGTAGTAAATAAAAAAAGATTCTCTTCAGGTGGGAGGGATAAAGTTTTTAAAAATCTTCAATTGCTGATAATTCCTAGCAGGTGGAAAGAAACATTTGGATTTTTAGAGTTAGAAGCATTATCATATCAGTGTCCTGTCTTTGTTAGTGACAATGTCGGTTCCAAAGAATTAATTCCTGAATCTTTTGTTTTTGAGGAGGGAAAGCTAGTTACTTTTGTTAATAATGCAATAGCTCTAACTAAAAAAGGGACTTTTGAGGTTAGACTGCCTACCTTCCAAGAGCATGCATTCGCTTTAAATAAATTATATGAAAAAGCCTGAGCAAGGGATTTTAAAACTCAAATAACATAGAAGTAATCCAGATTATTTTCAGTTATTGATTGTTGAGATCCTATGATGGAATTATTTAGATAAACTTTTTATCTATAAAAATTGTTGAAGAAAGGGTAGTATTAGTGGTATATGCAGGTTCAATCTTTTTATCTTTAGTATTATTTGGCTTTGCTTCAAAAATACTTAAAAAAGGAGTGCTTTTTCACTTTTTTTCTTTACTTGCTCTTTTGCCTCCCGTAATTGTAGCTGGTATTCGAGATTTGACAGTTGGAGTTGATTTAACTTCGTATGTAATTCCGCATCTTGGATTTGCAGGGACATTTTCAAATTACGTAGATTTTAATAACTTTATGTACAGCTTTAGTACCTATTATTTCTCAATGTTTGGAGCTGTTTATCATACAGAATTCGGATATAATTGCCTAGTATTTTTTGTTTCTCGATTTACAAGTGACCCGCATTGGCTGATGTTCGTAATTCAACTTCTAATCTCGTATTTTGTGTTTGTAAGCGCAAAAAAGATTTCTAAAAAATATCAGGTTTCTGTAACAAGTTGCATGTTTATTTATTATACAGGTTTCTATATAATTGGAATAAATTTAATGAGGCAATCCATCTCAATGTCACTTTTGCTTTTAGCGATTGTGTATTTACTTGAGAAAAATTATATAGGATATTTTATATTTCAATTTTTTGCTTACTCTTTTCATACAATAGCATTGATGGGAGTACTTATTTTCCTAATAGTTTTTATCATCCGACGTAAGCCAAATGTCAATTATTCACTTCTTCTATTTTTCGCCACCTTTTTAACGGTTTTCTCCCTTGCTTTTGGAAGAGTCACTTTTTCTTTGCTATATAGTATTGCAAGTTATATGCCTTTCTTATCAACACATCTAGGTTCTTTTAGCGGAGGAGGAGGTAGCAATGTTATTTTGCGGCGCATGCTGGTGTATCTCATTTTTGGATTTAGTTTTCTTTTTACGCTTTATCTGTCTAGAGACCATAAAAGTCTCTACGCTCAAACTGAGGATGGGATGATACAATTGCTTTCGCTTTCCGCGGTATTAACTGCTATTAGTCTTCCAATATTGTCCACGGTGACATATCAATCAACAATATTTAGAACTGGATTTGTTTTAGAGTTTATATTAATTATTGCTATGCCGCTTACGCTAAAGTTATTTCCTGTTAGTGAAAGAAAAACTATAAGGTTTATAGGCGGGCTCCTAGGAGTAATTGTATTTTGTTATTTTCTGTATTCAAGGTATGCAGACACCTCTCCGTATACTTCTCAAATTTTGGAAAACTTTTTAAGATGAGAACATGAATAATAGAATTATATAGTTTTAAGGAGTTAAAATTTTGTTTATAGATTTTGTAATTACATGGGTGGACAGTGCAGATATAAAGTGGATAAATAAGTACAATCATTTTTATTCAGACACCTTTTCAGAAATGAATGGCGAAAAGAATTTTCGGAATTGGGATATTTTGAAATACTGGTTTAGAGCAGTTGAAGAGAATGCGCCGTGGGTACATAAAATTTTTTTTGTAACAGAAGGACATTTACCACAATGGCTGGATACTAATAATGAAAAATTAGTAGTAATAAAACATGAAGATTTTATTGATAAAAAATATTTACCAACTTTTAACTCCAATGTTATTGAGCTGAATCTACATAAGATACCAACTTTGAGTCAGCATTTTGTAAGTTTTAATGATGATATGTTCGTTAACGGTTTAGTTGAACCAAAAGATTTTTTTGACGGGAATCTTCCGCGTGACACGGGGGTGTTTAGTCCAATTGTTCCTACACCCGGCGGAATTGTCAATATTGTCCTAAATGATGTCACGCTTATAAATAAACATTTCGATTTGCGCTCAGTTTTGAAAAAAAATTGGAGGAAATATTTTAAGCTATTTTATGGAAGAGAGTTAATGAAAAATATCCTTGTGTTACCGTGGAAGCCCATTTTAGGTTTTTACGATAACCACACTCCGATATCGTACAACAAAGATATTTATACTGAAGTTTATGACAGGGAGAAGAAAATGTTTGAAAAAACGTTCTCGCATAGATTTAGGACTCCGGAGGATATTTCTCATTGGTTAGTAAGATATTGGCAACTGTGTTCAGGGAACTTTTCTCCACGCAAGGCCTCTTTTGGAAAATACTATTCTTTAGGAAGTGAAAGTGAATCATTGATACAGGATTTGAAATATCAGAAACATAAATTAATATGCCTAAATGATTCAGAAGTCAAAAGTGAAGAGTATGTTCCAATCCACCAAGAAATAGGAAAGGCATTTGAAGAAAGATATGGTAAAAAAAGCAGTTTTGAAAAATGATGTGTCAGTGTCAGTGTTATTGGCAACTTATAACTCTTTTAGTACTTATGATAATAAAGATTATCTAGAACAGCAGCTTAATTCAATCATTCAACAGAGTGAATTGCCAAATGAAATAATTTTTCTTGATGATTGTTCCAGTGATTCTACACAATCATATGTTAATGAGTTTATTAGTAATAATAAGACCAGCATTAAGATGAGGCAAATAGTTCAACGAGAAAATGTTGGTTATGTCAGCAATTTTCTTACCGGGATTAGAGAAAATAAAAATGATATTATTATTTTCTGTGATCAGGATGATTTGTGGAATATCAATAGAGTTTCTGAAATTAAAAGATTTTTTCGCGAAAACCCTAATATGCTAGCTTTACACAGCGATTTTGATGTTATTGACGAGAATAATACCGTTATTCTTAAAAACGTTCAAGGCTATGATAAAAAATTGGAGAAGCTGACTTTAGAAAAATTTGTTAAAAAAGTTGCCTATGCCGGCATGGCATTAGCATTCAGAAGTAAGGGAATGTCAGAGGAAATACTTACTATTTCAGAAAAGTACAACATCCCTACTCATGATCAAATAATTTGTTGTCTTGCCACAATCCATGAAGGTTTTTATACCACGAATTTAAAGTTTTCTGAAAGAAGGTTTACAGGTCATAATGTTGGATTAGGTTCAGTGAGCAAGCACTACGGATCAGTAAATGTGAAGAATCGAATTAATGGAATAAAAAAATATCAGTTAACTTATGAACACATCGGTGAATACCTGGCTCTGATGAATTCCAGTGATGAAATCGACTTGTGCAAGTACAAAAAGAATGCTGATATTAGGTTAGTTTACCTGAAAAAGAATTCTATAACAAAATGGTTATTAAATTTAAAAAATATAAGATTATATCCTTCTAATAAAGCGTATTTTGGCGACTTGGTTGTCATATTGAAAGATAAACTAAGTATTTGGAGGAACGAGAAGTGATTAATTTACAAGAGAAGAAAAGAGTGAACTTTATATTACCTGAGAATTGGGATGTGCCAATTGGTGGGTATAAAGTTGTTTACGATTATGCCAATTACCTTTCAACACATGGCTATAAAGTCGCAATTACTTTTTTAGATCGAACAATCTTAAAACCTTCCAAGTATGCGATTGTTAATTTAAGTAAAAGATTATTTAGACGTGTTCATCCCTCAAGGGAAGTAACTTGGGCTCAATTAGATCCTAGTATTCAACTTTTTTCTGAAGTTTCAAATCCGAGAAAGATTATTGATTCTGATTTTGTATTTGCTACTGCCGCAACAACAGCAAACTTTGTACAAAGCCTAACATCTGAAAAAGGAAAAAAGTATTATTTCATTCAAAATTATGAAGCTGAAGCTTACGGCCGTTCACAGAAAGCACTTGAAGATACGTATAAACTTGGATTTAATAATATTGTGATCTCAAAAAGTTTGGAGAAAATTGTTTCGCAAGTAAGTGGTAAAAATGCTTCTTTTCTTCCTAATTTTTACGATGAAAAAAATTTTTGGTTAGAAGAGAGTATTGAGAAAAGGGAGAACGTTATCTCTCTGCTTAGCCACTTTCAACTGTCAAAAAGAACAAAATTCGGGCTTGAGATCATTGCAGAAGTTAAAAAAGTGATTCCTGACTTACAAGTGGAACTTTTTGGGGCTTCTAAATACGAGGAAGAACTTCCTAATTATGTTCATTTTACTTATAGAGCTGATGTTGAACAGCTTAGGAAGGAAATTTATGGCCAATCGAAAGTTTATTTGATGCCTACTGTCCTTGAGGGGTGGGGCTTAACTGGAATGGAAGCTCAGGCATCTGGAGCTGTTCTGCTTGCTAGTAGAATTGACGGAATTACAATGTATGCTACCCCTTCAAATAGTGTGTTAGTGGAGCCAGATAATAAGCAAGCTTTTGTTGATGCTCTCATACGATTGTTACAGGATGATGCGGAGCGTATAAAACTAGGAAAACAAGCACTGCGAGATTTGAAAAGATTTAGTTTAGAAAGCTCAGGAAAAAAATTGGTTGAAATACTAAGAGGTGACAAGTAAATTGAGCGGGGATTCTAGAACAAGGTTTACACTAATTAATTCTGGTGTCGGTTTTATAGCACAAATGATACAGCTTATGATGAAATTTGTTTCGCGAGCTGCGTTTTTGCATTATTTAGGAGTGGAATTACTTGGGCTAAATAGTCTCTTCACGAACTTATTAGGTTATCTCAATTTTGCTGAACTTGGAATTGGTTTTGCCATCACTTATTCTTTGTATCGCCCCTTGGCGGAGAAAGATGAAGAACAAGTTTCCGCAATTATGACACTTTACAAAAAATTATACCGGGGGATTGCTCTGTTTGTGCTTGTAGCGGGTATAATTCTTTCCTTTTTTGTGAAAGATTTGATTAAGGGGGGCGCTGGAAATTTATCAATTAATATCCAATTGGCCTTCATTTTAGCGGTTATCAATCTTTCCTTTTCTTATTTTGTCACTTATAAACGAACGTTGATAACAGCAGATCAGCGTGATTATTTAAATCAGATTAATTTAGCTGGTTTTAATATTGCGGGACAAATTCTTCAAATCATTTTGTTAGTTTTTACTAGAAATTTTTATCTTTATTTACTGATTCAAGCAATTGTAACCTTACTTTCAAATATTAGAATTAATCATGTTTCTAATAAGATGTATCCTTATTTGAAGCAGAAGTCCAAGGGAAAAATCAAGCCCGAAACAATCGGTTATCTTAAAAAAAATGTGGTTGGTATGATTTCCTCAAAAGTCGGTGGAATTGTTGTTAATAG
Organism: Lactovum odontotermitis; assembly: GCF_054658595.1. Lineage (NCBI taxonomy): Bacteria > Bacillati > Bacillota > Bacilli > Lactobacillales > Streptococcaceae > Lactovum > Lactovum odontotermitis. The sequence continues at coordinate 1,469 of NZ_BAAGGQ010000001.1, read as the reverse complement.
TACTGATAATTTGGTTTTGTCCATCTTTGTCGGATTAGAGTCAGTGGCTTTGTATGCAAATTACTTGGTTTTGTTAACAGGAGTGACAACTCTTTTGACTCAGGTTCTTTCTTCTGCAACCGCGTCAATTGGTAATCTTAAAGAGTCGGGAACGACAGAAGCACATAAAATAAATACTTTTTACAAATATTTCTCAATATGTAGCTTATTCTCAATTGTCTGTGCAGTTGGTTTTTCAACTTTTTCTTCATCTTTCATCAGGATTTGGCTAGGGAAAAATATGATATACAGTTCCCTCCCCTTATTTTTTATTTCTTTTAATTTTCTTTTACAAACTTTGAGAGTAAGTATTATTAATTATACAAACGCTTATGGTCTTTATTGGGAAGAAAGGTGGAAACCAGTTGCTGAATCGATTATTAATTTGCTTATCTCAGTTTCTTTAGTCTATTTCTTCAAATTAGACGTGATAGGTGTGCTGATTGGTACAATCTCAAGTAACTTATTTGTCAATTTTTTATGGGAAATCTATGTCGTAGTAAAACTCGGCTTGAAATCAAACTTGAAAGCTGCTTATTTACTTTATGGAAGCTATATATTTTCAGGAGTTGTGGGGATAATTGTTGGAATAAGCTTAAATGCCAAGTTCAATGCTGCAAATGGTTTGGTAATGGGAATTCTGCTGAGTCTCCTAGCAATTCTCATCTCGCTGATTCTTGTTTATTTTGTTAATACTGCATTCTATCCCCAATTTGCGGAGAGGATAAATCTTAAAACAATCATTTTAAGAAAAAAGCGATGATAAAAAATATTTTGCATATGTTAGTGATGGGGTGGGATTACAGGATGTATTGGAAATTTCAGTTTGCACTAAAATGTTCTTGTAAAAGAAACTTAAACAATCTTTTTTATTAATATTTATTAAAAGAATGGAGAGGCGTGTGAATGGATGTGCATTGCCCGTTTTCGGGATGGGACCGGTATTTGAAACTCCTCCAATTCTTCCACATGATTTGAACGGAATTTTAATTCGAACGAATACAATGGCTGGAAAAGGGGGGGGGGCGTATTTATCAGCAAGTTACGCATGGTCGACGACATCCTTTGATAAAGGAAGATTACACTATAATCGGAAATAATGTCTGTATTTGTGCGGCTGCTAAGGTTCTTGTCCCTATTACAATCGGTGGTAATGTTTTGATTGGAGCAAACGCAGTCGTTACAATTGATGTCCCGAGTAACTCCACTGTTGTCGGATATAACAAAATTCTTCCAGATTGTCCGTTTATAAATGCGGAAGATCAAGGAATTTGGGAATATTTTGTTTCTGGTCTTGGAATCTTGGAATGTTTGTTTTTTGAGTAACAAACTTCAAAAAATGGAAAAAATCTATCTTGGTCTATAATCAAGGGGGAAAAATTTAAAAAAATCTCCATAAGTTGCTGGAGGCAACTTATGGAGATTTTTTT